>CAZSOQ010000014.1:0-39370 GCA_964608495.1 uncultured Armatimonadia bacterium
CCACTACCTTGTGCCGCTGGACGACTTCACGGGCGACAGGGTCGGCTGGCACCCGGCGACCTGGGGCGGCGCGCCCGTGCGGGTTGACAGAAGCGGCGAGGCGGCCAGGTCGGCGCCGGCGGGTCTGCGGCTGACGGCCACGGAGAAGACCGGATCGCCGGTGCAGCGCAGCCTGGCCTTCGACGGCCCCTGGGCGGGGCTGCGGCTGTGGGCCCGGGCCGAGCCGGCGGACCTGCCCGTGCGGCTGTATGCCACGACCGAGGCGAACGCGTGGTTCCTGCTGGGCGAGGCGCGGGTCGGCGGCGAGTGGCGGCAGATCACCTTCGACCTGACCGACGCGCGCTACGGCTGGGGCGGGCAGAGCGAGGAGGACAAGGTCCTGCGGCCGGAGCGGGTGCACACCCTCTCCCTCCTGCTCGACGCGCCCGGGCGCGTGGACCTGGACGACCTGGCGATAGGCGTGCGGAACCGATGGGGGATCCGAGTGGCCTACGCGGACGCGCCGGGGAACCTGTACGTGGGCTCGGCCGAGCCGACCGTGACGGCCGAGGTCTTCAACGCCACCGACGAGGCAAGGCAGGCGGCCCTGCGCTGGCACCTGGTGGCGGCGGGCGAGAGGGAGCTGACGCGCGGCGAGACCGAAGTGGCGCTGGCGCCGGGGGCCTTCGAGCGCGTGACGCTGCCCCTGCCGCGGCTGGAGCCGGGGTACTACAGCGTGCGCCTGGCCCTGTGGCAAGACGGCAGGAAGCAATCCGAGCACACGGTGGGGCTTCTGGTGATGAGGCCCCCGGTGGCGGCGACCCGGCCCTTCGTGGGGATGACGGGCTTCGGGATGAGTGACACGGTCAGCAGGTTGGCGAAGAGCCTGGGCGCGACGGTGACCGAGGTCTTGTTCGAGTGGCGGTGGCTGGAGCCCACGGAGGAAGAGACAGACTTCCGCGGGCCGGACAGGACGGTCGCGACGGCGAGGGAGCTGGGGCTGCCGCTGGTGGGCATGATCCACCTGGCGCCCGGGCGGATCCCGGCGTGGGCGCTGGCGGACCCCAAGGAGACGGGCTATCTGGCGCGAGACCCCGCGCTGTTCAACCGATTCGTGCGGGCCTGTGCCGAGCGCTACAGGGACGAGATTGACGTATGGTGCTTCTGCGGGGAGATAGACCTGGCGGCGCGGTCGTGGAAGATTGACGTGCCGACCTACGTGGAGCATCTGCGCCAGGCCTACGAGACGCTCAAGGCCGCCGATCCGGGGTGCACCGTGGGTGGGTGTGGCGTGAGCGGCGTGGACAGCCGGGCGATGCTGAAGTTCGCGGCGGAGGTGTGGAAGGCGGGGCATCGGTGGCTGGACGGCCTTTTCTTCGACCCCTATGCCTCGCCCCGCTACTACGGCCCGGGCCGGCACGTGATGGAGCCCGAGGAGAACCGCCTGGACCGGGTCCTGGGAGAGGCCGTGCGGCTCGTGCGGCAGTATGGCCCTGAGAAGCAGGTGGCGATCGAGGAGAAGGGATGGGCCATAGACTACAGCCTGCCGGCCGACAGCCCCTACGCCTTTGACATGGCGGATTGCCTGGCGCGGTCGTATATCGTGGCGCGAAGCGTGCCTGAGGTCGAGCGCTACCTGTGGTTCCTGCCGGCCTCGGGGTCCACGGAGGGCGGCTTCGACTACGCGCTGTGGAGGCGCGAGCAGGACTGGCTGAACCCGCGCCCGGCGGCCTGGGCCTACGCGCAGGTGGCGCGGCTGCTGGCCCGGTGCGAGCGCGTGCGCAGGCTGACGACCCACGAGGACCTGTGGGCCTATGAGCTGACCGGCCCCGAAGGGCCGACCTTCGTGCTGTGGTCCGCGGCCGGCGAGGGCCGGCCGGGGTCCCCAGACGGACAGGAGACGACGCTGGCCCTGGACCTGCCCCAGGGGTGTCGCGCGGCCGACCTGTACGACCGGAGCGTGGAGCTGCCGCGAGCCGGACGCGCCACGCTGCGGCTTACGTCCTGCCCGATCATCCTGCGGGGGCCGGCGGCGCTGGCGGGACGCATCGAGGCCGGGAACTTCTCGGCGCTGCCGGTGGCGGGCTGGGCGGTGTTCACCGGGAGCGATCGGGCGCGGTGCTTCGTGGCGAACAGGCTGCAGAAGCCGCAGAGGGTGAGCGTGGCCCTGGAGGCGCCGGGATGGCGATTCGAGCCGCGGGAGCAGGCGGTCGAGCTCGCAGCAGGCGCGGCGGCCGGCGCCGCCACGGGCGAGAGCGCTTGGCTGGACGCGAAGGTGGCCGCAAGGCCCGAGGACTGGATGGAGACCAAGGAGCTGCGGCTGCGGCTGACGACGGCCGACGGGACGACGGTGCCGGTGCAGGCGCCGGTCAGCCTGACGTGCGTGCCGGCCATGGGGGGAGCGCAGGTTGCTCCGCAATTCGACCTGGAGACGCAGGCCTACCTCTATCCGCCCGACGCGGCGGCGAACAGCCTCTGGCTGGGCAAGAGCGACCTGTCGGTGCGAGCGGGCACGGCCTGGGACGCCCAGAGCTTCTACTTCTGGGCCGCGGTGAGGGACGACGTGCACGTGCAGGAGCGCTCGCCGGCCAGCCTGTGGGCCCACGACTCGATCCAGCTAGCCTTCGACCCGGAGAACAACGCGGTGCCCGCGAGGGTGAGCGGGAAGAGCGGGTATGACGACGACGACTCGGAGTTCGGGCTGGCCTTGCTGCCCGAGGGCCCGACCGTGTACCAGTGGACGGGGCCGGGCGTCGGGCCGGGCCGCGTCGTGACCCAGGGCAGGCTGGCGGTCCTGCGGGCTGAGGGCGAGACGCGGTACGAGTGGCAGGCGCCGTGGGCCCTGCTGGGCATCGAGCCGCAGCCGGGCCGGGTGTTCGGATTCAGCTTCTCCGTGCTGGACGCGGACGCGGCGGGAGAGTGCTCGCCCTATGCCCTGGGCCCGACGCGCGGCATCTACGGGGGCAAGGACCCGTCCCAGTTCCTGGACGCCGTGCTCGTGGAGCCGGCGGGGGCACGGTGAGGGCCGGGCCGGAGCCCCGCGTCGGGCCGGCGGAGGACAGCGGAGGGTCGGAGGGAATAGCGGGCGAACACGCGACGTCGGCCTTGACGCCGGGCCCGGGCGGGCCTCGGGGCCCCGCGAGATCGAGAGCCGGAGGAGCAAGGCCGAACCAGGGGAGAAAGCGACATGGCTGACAAGCCGAAGGTCTGGTATCTGCCGGTGCCCAGCCATACGGAGCGGGTGTTCAGGGCCGAGCACTTCGAGGCGATGCTGGACGAGTTCGACGTAACGGTCAACGACCTGGACCGGAACCTGAGCACGGAGGAGCTGGCGGCGGGGATCGCGCCCTACGACGCCGTGGTGAGCGGCTGGGGGACGCCCAGCTTCAGCGCCGAGGCCCTGGCCGCGGCCCAGAGGCTGCGGATCGTGGCCCACTCGGCCGGATCGGTGAAGCACCTCTTCCCCGAGGACCTGGTGAGCGAGCACCTGTTGCCGCGGGGCATCGTGGTCTTCAGCGCCAACGAGGCCATCGCGCTCAACGTGGCGGAGACGACGGTGGGGCTGCTCATCATGGCCTCGCGGCGCTGGCCGGACCTGATCTACAACTTCCGGGAGACGGGGCGCTGGCGCGCGGAGGGCGTGCCCACCAACGGGCAGTACCTGCGGGGGAGCAAGCTCGGCCTGGTCTCGGCGAGCAAGGTGGGCCGAGAGGTCATCAGCCTGCTGCAGGGCTGGGACGTGAGCTTCCTCGTCTACGACCCGTACCTGTCGGACGAGGCGGCGGCGGCCCTGGGCGTGACGAAGGTGGGGCTGAACGAGCTGTTCGAACAGGCAGACCACGTGACGGTCCACGCGCCGTCCATCCCGGAGACCGACGGGATGATCGGCGCGGAGCAGCTCAGGCTGATGAGGGACGGCGCGGCCCTGGTGAACACGGCGCGCGGGTCCGTGATAGACCACGACGCGCTGTACGAGGAGGCCAAGACGGGGCGGATTATGGTCGCCCTGGACGTGACCACGCCCGAGCCCCTGCCCCCAGACAGCCCGCTGCGGTCGCTGCCGAACGTCTACGTGACCCCGCACGTGGCGGGGGCGGGCTGCTACGGGTACCAGAAGATCGGCGAGACGACGCTGCAGGCGCTACGTGACTGCTTCGCGGGCAGGCCGGTGCGCGGCGCCGTGGACTTCTCCCACTGGGCGCAGCTAGCCTGATCGCCATCATGAGCCAAGAGCCTTACCTGACCCTGGTCATCCCGGCCTATAACGAGGCCGCGCTCATCGAGCAGACCCTCCAGTGCGTGGCGGACTTCCTGCGGGCGCGCGAGCTGGCGGCCGAGGTGCTCGTGGTGGACGATGGGAGCACCGACGGGACAGCCGACCTGGCCGAGCAGGCCCTCCAGCGCCTGGGGCTGGCCGGGCGGGTAGTACGGCAGGTGCCCAACGCAGGCAAGGGGATGGCCGTGCACGCCGGGATGGAGGCGGCCGCGGGCCGGCTCGTGCTGATGACCGACGCCGACCTGTCCACGCCCCTGGAGGAGTACGACAACCTGGCCCAGGCCGTCGAGGAGGGGGCGGACATCGCCATCGCCTCGCGGGCGGTGCCGGGCGCGGTACTCGAGCCGCCGCAGCCGTGGTGGCGCCAGAGCATCGGGAAGCTGTTCGCCAGGGTTCGGTGCCTGATACTGCTGCCGGGCATCGCGGACACCCAATGCGGCTTCAAGCTGTTCAGGCGCGAGGTGGTGCGCGACGTGTTCCCGCGGCAGACCGTCTACGGCTGGGCCTTCGACGTCGAGATACTGCACGTCGCGCAGTTGCTGGGATACACGATCGCGGAACGGCCCGTGAGGTGGCGCAACCGGCGGGAGAGCAAGGTGCGGGTCCTGCGGGACGCGTGGAAGGTGCTCCGGGACCTGGTGATCATCAGGGCCAGGCATCGGGGGCTGGCGCGCCACGGCAGGGAGACTAGCGACCGGGCCTCCTGAGCCGCGCCGCACCCCGGGGCCAACGCCCCGTGTGGGAGGGAGTGGTCGGCATGATACCCCTGGTGCTCCTGCCTGCGCTGATGGCTCAGGCACCGCCCGCGGCCACGGGGTTGCGGGGCGAGGCGCGCTACGTGGTGGTGGCCACGGCTCCCACGGTCCTGCTCACAGTCCGGTGCCTGCGGGTCCACCCCACCTACACCGACGGCGCCGTCGTCCTCGTCTGGGGAAGGGACGGCAGGGGGATCCTGCGCGAGACGGTGCCACCGGCCGGGAGCGCCGCCTTCCAGCTCCGCGGCGAGGACAGCCCCTTCACCATCTTCTGCCGGGCGGGGCGCAATGCCATCGAGGCGTCGTGCGAGGGGGGGCGGCTCTTCGTTGACGCGCGGCTGGGTGGGGAGCTCAAGCTCTACGGTCGAGCCGGGCCTTTGTACTTCCTCACCAGGCCGGCGGATAGGCTAGCCTTCTCTATCTACGCCGAGGAGCCGGCGGAGATCAGCTTCGTCGCCCCGGACGGCACTGAGGTCTGGCACCGCGCAATCCCCGACCACACCGAGGCCGAGGCCGTCCTCGAGGTCCAGCCCCAGTGGCGCGAGGGGAACTGGCAGCTCCGCGCCAGGCTGGGGGGAGACGTCACGATCCGGCTGGACCCGGCCGTGGTGCCCCTCTTCGCGGCGGAGGCGGTGGCGGCCGATACGCTGCCGACGGCGCGGGAGCTGGTGGACCTGGACGGCATGGTCGTGGACCGGGGCTTGCTGACGACGGGCAAGCGCGAAGCGCCGGCGGCGCGACTGCGGACGGGCGACGGCCTCAGCCTGGACCTTGGGGCCGACGGGGGCCTGGCGGCCCTCGGGCCGACGCCCGCCGAGGCGCGGGAGCCGTGGCCGCGAGGCGGCTTCGCCCTTGCAGACCACACCTCCGCCAGCGGGCTCCACTTCGCCACGGGACGGATCGAGCCCGACGAGGATGGGCGGCGGGCCAGGCTGGACCTGCGGTTCGAGGGGTCGCCCTTCAGCCTGACCGCCGAGGCCCAGGCCCAGGAGGGCCACATCGCGATCACCGGTACGCTGGCGAACTCCGCCGGCGACGACCGCGCGGTGACACTGCTGTGCCTGCTGCCCGTGCCGGCAGCGGCGACGTGGTGGGACGATGTGGACACTCCCAGGGAGCCCCTGCCGGGGATGCCGGCGGGCAAGTGGCAACAGAGCAGGGCTGGTGCGCAGGGGCGCGTCTCTCAGTATCCCCTGGGCTGCGTCACAGGGGGCACGGGACTGGGCGGCAGCGGCGTGGCCCTCGCGGTGCCCCTGAAGCGGCCCGTGGTTCACCGCATCGGGTACGTGGAATCACCCGGGCTGCTCTACCTGGCCCTGGACTTCGGCCTGACGCCCGACACGGCCAAGTTCCCCAACCGGGCCGACTTCGCGCTGGTGCTGTACCGCACGGACGCGGCGTGGGGCTTCCGCGACGCGCTGAGGCGGTACTACGAGGTCTTTCCGGAAGACTTCGAGGTCCGGGTGCCACGGATCGGCGGGTGGGTGTGCTGGGGCGATCTGGCCGACACGCCCGAGCCCGGGGACTTCGGCTTCCAGTACCACTGGGGGCCGAGCGGCGGGGCGGCCGTGGCGCACGACGAGGAGTTGGGCGCCTACTCCTTCGTCTACGACGACTCGGTGAGGTACTTCGCGGACCTGGGGACCTTCGAGCAGCGGCCGACGGCCGAGCAGGCGACGGCCGTCTTCGAGGAGCTGCTCACGTCCGAGGACCCGCGAGGGTTGCTGCTCTCGCGCGACCCCAAGGCCACCGGGCGACAGCGGTACGAGTCGCGCGAGCGCAGCATGGGGCGCGAGGCGGCCGAGCAGTGGCTGAAGGACTCGCTGGAGGCCGCCAGGCGCTCGGCCTGCGTGGGGGCCGACGGCGCCTATCACGTGGGGTACATCATCAACCGCAAGGACTGGGGGCCCGAGAACTGGTGGACGGGGCGGCTGTTCTGCAACCCGGACCCTGACCTGCCCGGCGGCTACGGCACCTTCCTCTTCGAGCGCATCCTGGAGCCGAGCTTCGAGCAGCTTGGGGCCCAGGGCGGACGGCTGGACGGCGTGGGCCTGGACAACTACTTCGTCTACGCCAACCTGCTGGACTTCCGCCGCGAGCACTTCGCCTACGTGGATCATCCGGTCAGCTTCGACACGGAGACGCTGCGGCCGGCGGCGGTGGGCGACTTCCTGCTGTACGAGTGGGGCGAGGAGCTGTCGCGCAGGATACACGAGCGGGGCGGCTGGGTGATCGCCAATCAGGGCGTGTGGCCCTACCCCTTCGCCGCGCGGGTGCTGGACATCCACGGCTTCGAGTGGGGGATCGAGCGAGCCGCGCCGGTGGCCCGCGCCCTGGCTTACCACAAGCCCGTGGTCAGCCTCCCGGTCTCGGACGAGCACTACGAGGAGCCCTTCGTCCGGGCGCACGTGCGCTTCGGCTTCCTGCCCGGCGGCTACACGGGGAAGGGCTTCGCCGAGCGCGAGGGCGTGCGGGAGCTGTACCGGCGGTACATGCCGGCGCTGCTGGCCTGCGCCCGCGCGGGATGGGAGCCCGTGACCCACGCGCGAAGCGACAACGAGGCGGTCAAGGTGGAGCGCTTCGGGCGGGCGGGCGGCGAGGTACTGCTCACCCTCACCAACCAGAGCCAGGAGCCTCAGCGGGCGCGGGTGAGGGTCGAGGCCGGGGCGCTGGGCCTCGAGACGAAGGGCCGCCGGGCGAAGGGCCTGCTCTCGGGCCACGAGGTAGCCTGGGCCCCCGAGGGCCGCGAGCTGGCCGGCGAGGTAGCGCTCGCGCCCGGCGAGGCCGACGTGGTCCGCTTCTGACCGCGCCGTCGGTCGGCCCAGGGCCCCCAGCCCCGCCGGCGCACGGCGGCCTCGCGGCCCGGTGGCTCACTCTAGCAGGTCGAAGCCGTAAAGCTCCGCGTCCCTGAGGGCGAACTCGAGCTGCACGGTGCGGCCGGCGACCTCGGACAGCTCTCGCGCCCACGTCACCGGCAGGACCACCCCATCGCCCTCCAGGGCCCGGCAATCGTCCCAGCCGAACCCCGGCAACGGCTCTCCCCTCTCGTCCAGCACGCGGAGGCGCAGGTAGCCCGCCACCTCCGCGTTCACCGTCACCGCTCGGCCCTCAAGCCTCACGGGCTTCGTCCGCAGGACCCCACGGGTCGCGCCCGCCTGGCGGGCGACATAGCGATCCCGCGGCATCCTCGCGAGCCCGATCTGCCGCTCCGTGAAGCGCTCGGTCTTGTGGCCCCGCGCGTAGCCGCCGTAGTAGATGAAGGTCTCGTCGCCCACGAGGAGCTGGCAGTCGCCCCAGGTCATCGCGTGGTCCCAGGTGCCGGGCTGCGGGTTGCGCGGCAGGAAGGGTTGGCGGTCGCGCTCCCAGTGCTCGCCGTCGCGGCTCCAGGCCAGGACGGTGTAGCCGATCCCCGCCACCGGCCCGCCCTCGTCGGCGGGCAGGTCATCGCGCAGGACCTTGAGCAGGCCCACCAGCAGGTCACCGCGGGCGATCAGCCCCGCCATGCAGTAGAACTGGGTCTCGCCCTCGTCCTGGTCGTCGGGCGCGAAGAGCAGCCAGGGCTCGCGCCAGTGCAGCAGGTCGTCGCTGACGCTGGTCATGGTCACGCGGCGATGGCCGGCCCAGGTGGGCCCCTCGGTGTAGCTGGAGACCATGGCGATGTAGCGGTCGCGGATCGGGTCGCGGAAGATGCAGTTGATGTCGTGGTTGTGCCTGAGCACCGGGCCCTCGGCGAGAGGGGTCCAGTGAAGGCCGTCCGGAGAGCCGGCGACGTTGAGCCCGCCGCCCCACCACCAGCCGTACTTGTACCGGCGCGCCGGGTCGGGGTAGTCGGGGCCCTCGTCGAGGACGCTCACGCCGAACTGGATCGGCGCCGGGTCGTCAAGGACGCGGTGCGGCCGGGTCCAGTGCACGCCGTCCTCGGACTCCATGTAGCCAAGATGGGACTGGCCCGCGTGCTCCGGGACGCCGTACCAGATGCGGAAGCGGCCGGAGTCCGGGTCGCGGAGGACGGTGAGGTAGGGCTGGAAGCACTTGTCCTCCGGCCCCGTCACGACGGGCTCGGGGAGGCGCTCGGGCTGGTTGACCACGCGGTCCAGGCCCTCTTGCCGGGCGATGAGGTAGTCATCGAGGAACAGGTGGGGCCCCGGCCTCAGCGCGATCGGTTCGGCCGCCTCGGCAGCCAGGGCAAGCCAGCCGAGCAGGAAAAGCAGTACAGCCACGTCTGTCACGTGCATGGGTCGTGCCCTCCTCGCGAGCATCGCCTTCGTCCGGGGCCGCCGCCTCGGGCGCCCGGGCGGAAGCCGTCAGGCTAGGGCGCCAGGCCGATCAGCTCGATGTCCACAATGTGAGCCTCGTCGCGATGCTCGCCGTAGAGCCAGGCGCCGAAGCAAAGGTTCACCGCGTCCAGGCGCCCGGGGTCCAGACGGTCGCCCTCGCCTCCCCGGTTCCTCGCCCCGGTCTTCCAGTGGCTCCAGTGCTTCAGGTCACCCAGCGCAAGGCGCGTCTGCCGCCATTCGGTGGTGAGAGGCAGGTTGATGCCCCAGGGCGTGCCGTCCTCCTCAAGCAAGACGATCTCGACCGCGGTGGTGTTGGGCTGGCCGCCGCGGGCGATGAGGACCACCTCGCGCGCCTCGGCCAATTGCCGCCGCCAGGCCTCCAGCTCGCGCGGGGTTCGCTTCGCGCCCAGGTGGTACCGAAGCGCCACGCAGCTCGGCTCCTCGCCGAAGGGACCGCCGACGAAGCGCACGGCCCGGCGTCCCGGCCGGCTGCCCTCGGCAATCGAGACCGCCGGCTGGTCCGGGCGGTGCCGCGCGTCCGCCTCGGCCAGGCCCGGCACACCGACCAGGGGGAGCACGCCCTCGTCGGGCATGAGCTGCAGGTCGTAGGTCACCATCGGGCGGAGGTAGACGCGCCTGATCTCGAAGCCGTGAGGCAGCGAGTAGGTGCTGGGATAGAGCCACGCCCCGAAGACCACCGCGAGCTCGGCGGCTTGGGTCAGGTCCATATCGCCGGTCGTGCCCCACATGTGCCTGAGCTGGGTGAGCGGCACCTCCTGCTCCTCCCAGACCGACGACAGCGGCACGTTGCAGCCGAAGGCCGTGCCGTTGGCCTGCTGGATGCTCACCTCAATGGCGTGGGTCTGGGGCTGGAGCGACCGGCCCTCGACGCAGAGCGCCCAGCCGCCGCCCTGGACGCCCTCGACCGCCTCGACGGGCACGCGCAGGCCCACGCAGTCGGGCAGCGGGCCGAACTCGGTCGCCTCGACGCGTAGGGCCGGGCCGCCGTCCGTCTCGACCAGCCGGGCCGTGGCCTTGCCCGGGGCCCCGGCGCTCGTCTGCAGCGCGGGCACCTCCGGACCGCGAGGCCCCCACAAGCCCACTCGGCGCGAGGCGACCTGGGTGAGTCCCTCCCGCGACAGGCGCTGCGCGGCCGGGAGCACTTGCCAACCCTCCGCGTCCTGCAGGGCGACCGCGTAGCGAAGCCGGTCGCCGCGCACGGCCTCGGCCGGCACCTCACCCTCGAAGCGATAGGCCCCGGTGCGCGGCACGGGCACCCGGGTGATCTGGCCGGCATCGGCGAGCACCCAGACCTCGACGGCGAGGGGCGCGCCGCCGTCGAGCGCCGCGTTCATGGCGACGGGGCAGGCCGCGCCGGGTCGCCACAGTCGAGGCATCATCACCCAGGCGGCCGGCTGCCGGCCCGAAGGCGCCTCGGGGCAGACGAAGCGCTGCTCGCCGTCCAGGCGGGCCTGCGCGGCGCCCCTGGCGAGAACCCACACCCCCGGCTGCAGAGCCACCTTGCCCCCCTCGGCGCGGACGGCCTCGGAGCGGGCCGGGGCAAGGCGCGCGGCGTAGAAGTCGGGGCCCAGGTCGGGCAGGCGCACGGTCATCTCACGCGAGGCCCAGATCAGCCGCGACACCTCGCGCCCCAGGTCGGGCGAGCCGTAGGGGTCCGCCACCCACACCGCGTCGGGGAACACCTCGACGCGCCACACGCCCGGCGACACGCGGTCGAGGAAGTGGGCGCCCGTGCCGTCGTACTCGACCATGGGTGACGAGCCGCAGCCCCACACGTGTTCGAGCTTGTCGGGCGCGGGCGGCATGGTCGCCGTCGTGTTGCTGTGCAGGCAGCGCGCCTCGCTCACGAACTCGCTCAGGTCTTCCTCGTAGCTGACCCGGCAGTCGCCGAAGCGCGAGCTCTCCGGGTAGTCGCCGTAGCTCTTGCCGCGGAGCAGGGAGCGGAAGGCCTCGGCCGCGATGGCGAAGCTGAGTGCCTTGGCGGGCGCGTAGACAAGGTTGAGGTAATGGGTCTGCCAGTTGAGGTTGCAGGGCGCCACGGGCAGGCAGTCGTACTGGAACTGAGTGGCGATCTGGATGCCCGCCTCGCGGAAGCTGCGGGCGATGGCCGGGTAGATGTAGCTGCCCGGGATATCGGCCGCGTCGAACTCGTAGACCAGCTTGGCCCTGTCGGCCACGGAGGGGCTGGACACGGCATCGTAGTGGGCGACGCGCGGCAGGAAGTTGCTCCACAGCGACCCGCCCGAGACCAAGCCCGACGGATACCAGCCCGTGATGGGCCCATCGGCCCGGGACCTGGCCAGCGCGTCGTTCCTGCCGCCCCAGGAGTTGAAGAACACGGGCTTGCGGCAGCCCGCGCCGCGAATCGCGTCCACGAGCGTGTTGATGTACTCGACGACCCGGTCGTCGCCCGTGCCGGGCGGGAAGATGGGCTCGTTGATGGGCTCGAAGGCCGCGACGACGGGGTCGTCCTGGTAGGCCAGCTTCGTGTAGCGGTTCACGTGGCTGACAAACTGGGCCAGGTAGTGGCGCTGGCACTGCCACGCCTCGGCGTCGGTGGTCATCTGGTGCATCGGGAAGCGGCTGGAGAAGCCCACGTCGCCCTCGGGCGTGCCCCACCAGGCCATGGCCGTGAGCACGGCGTAGATGCCGGATTCCTTGCAGCGCCACAGCAGGTAGTCGAGCAGCTCCAGGTGGTCGTTGTCCAGCAGGTTGCCCTGGGCGTCGGACATCTCCCGGTCCCAGCAGTGCAGGCGGATCGCGTCCAGGCCCAGGCGCACGAAGTGGGCCACGTCCTGGTCTATCACCTTGCGGTGGTCGAGGCCCAGGTTCTTCAGCGACCGGTAGGAGATGGAGAAGGGCGCGTAGTAGTTCACCCCGAACAGCGCCACCTCCGAGCCGTCGTCCGCCCATCGGAGGACGCCGTCTCGCAGGACCACCGGCCGGTCCGCCGCGCCCGTGGTGCTCAGCAGGCAGGCAAGAGCGATCGCATGCATGGCATCCTCAGCCTCCCTCGGCGCAGGGAGCCCCGGTGGGCCCGCCGCGCCGGTCACTGCCGCCGGACGATCCTGGTGGGGTCGCCCGGGTCCTCGGTGACGCGCATCCACTCGTCCAGAGCGGCGCGAAGGCGCGCCAGCGGCCCCGCGTAGCGCGCGTCCTCCACCAGGTTGACGATCTCGCCGGGGTCGGTGTGCAGGTCGTAAAGCTCCTCGGCGGGGCGATGCAGCGTCCGCTGGAGCAGGTCGTACTGGACGGGGAACTCATCGCGCGCGTCAAGGGTCGCCTGGTAGCTGCCGTTGCCCCAGGGATCGGCGTCCATGGCGTCGGCGGGCAGGACGTAGGTCTTCTCGGGCCTGAGGTTGCGGATGTAGCGCAGGCGTCCGTCGGTGACGGCCCGCGATGGGTAGAGGGATGGTTCGCCGGGGCCGTGGGCATTGTGTTCGGAGAAGACCACATCGCGCCCGCTGCCGGCGCCGCCCGGACCCGCGGCGTCGGGACGGCCCTCGAGAAGCGGGCCCAGCGACCGGCCCTGGACGTTCGGCGGCACCGGGATGCCCAGCGCATCGAGGATCGTGGGCACCAGGTCCACATGGCTCATCAGGTCCCGCAGGCGTCGGCCGCCCGCAACGCCCGGGCCGCGGACGATCAGCGGCATGTGAACACCGTCCTCGTAGACCGAGGCCTTGGCCCGGTGGTAGCAGTAGCCGTTGTCGCTGGTGAAGACGATGAGCGTGTCCTCGTAGCGGCCCGTCTCGCGCAGCGCGTCGAGCACGGCGCCCACGCAGGCGTCGGCGCCCTGCACGGCCGCGAAGTAGTCGGCCAGGTCGCGCCGCATCGCGGGAGTGTCGGCCAGGTAGGGCGGGGCGGCGATGGCCTCGGGGTCCACGGGCGGGCCGGTCAACTCGCCCTTGCCCCGGCGGAAGGGACGGTGGGTGTTGCCGATGTTGGCCATGAAGAAGAAGGGCCGCGCGCCGCATTCGGTGAGGAACTGCCGGGCCGCAGCCCGATTGGTCTCGGGGACGTGCGAGGTGCCCAGCCGCACCTGGAAGGGGTACTTCCAGGGAGGGCTGAGGTGGAACTTCTGCGTGATCCCGGTGACGTAGCCGTGCTGGCCCAGGATCTCGACCAGCGTGGGCAGGTCCTCGTGCACGCCCACCGGATCGAGCTTGGTGGACTCGCGGCCGAACTGCGAGGCGGGCTCGGTGATCGCGGGCGTGACCGTGTTGCGCCAGTGACCGTGGGAGTGGGGGCACATGCCCGTCAGGATCGAGCTGCGACTGGGCGAGCAGGAAGAGCAGGTGGCGTAGGCCCTGGTGAAGAGCACGCCCTCGGCGGCCAGGCCGTCCACGTGGGGCGTCCGGATCCCGGGCGTGCCGAGACAGGACAGGTGGTAGCTTTGGTCGTCTGTCAGGAGCAGGAGCACGCTCGGCCCGTCGGCCCGGGCGGGAGCGGGCGCGGCGGCCACAGGCGCGGGCTGCTGGGCGAAGGCCCTCCCGCCGGCCGCGGCCAGGCCCAGCGGGACAACGCGCTTGACGAACTCGCGGCGATTCATCCTGCCCATTGCCGGTGCTTCCCCCCCGGACGGGCCTGCGGGAGTCCGGACCCCGGAACGGCGCTGCCGCGGCCGGTCCACGGGCGCAAGCCCCGCGGGCCCCACGGGCGTGCCTTTTCGGCCCACCCGGGGGCGCTCCTTCCGGGGCACAAGGGGACGCCGGCGGGGCCCTGGGGCCCGTCCGGCAATGTGGCCCGGCGAACCGGCCCGTGGGCGCGGGAAGGGCTGGGCCGGCCTCGCCTCGAACCTACCGCGCGGCCGGCGCGAGAGCAGGCAGGTCAAAGGAGGAGCAACATGCCCGAGAGGCTCGTGTACCTAGGCGGCGAGTGGCTGCCGGAGAGCGAGGCGAAGATCTCGATCTTCGACTCCGCCGTGATGCTGGGCGATTGCGTGACCGAGTCCACGCGCACCTTCCGGCAGCAGCCCTTCCGGCTGGACAGGCACCTGGACCGCCTCTACAAGTCCATGAAGGTCTGCCGCTACGACTTCGAGATGCCCCAGGCCGAGATGGAGGAGCTGACGCTGGAGGTGCTCCGGCGCAACCTGCCCGCCTACGGGCCGGCGGAGGACCTGTGGATTGTCCACAACATCTCGCGCGGGGCCTACCCGCCCTCGGGCGACCAGTCGCGCAGGCGCGAGCCGACGATCATCATCAACACGCTGCCCATGGACTTGCGCTACTGGGCGGGCTTCTATGTGCACGGCTGCCATGCGGTGACGCCGCCGAGCCGGATGATGCCGGCGCAGGCCCTCGACCCGAAGATCAAGAACCGCAGCCGGATGGCCTACACGCTGGCCGAGCTAGAGGTGAAGCTGGTGGATCCCATGGCCCAGGGGATCCTGCTGGACACCGACGGGTACCTGGCCGAGAACAAGGGCGGCAACTTCTTCCTCGTCGCCGACGGGGTGCTGCGGACGCCGCGCACGCTGCAGGCCCTGGCGGGCATCACGCGCGAGACCACCATCGAGATCGCGCGGAGCCTGGGCATCCCCGTCGAGGAGCGCGACCTGCAGCCCTACGACGTCTACACGGCCGATGAGGCCTTCTTCACCAGCACGCCCTACTGCATCATGCCCGCGACGAGGTTCAACGGCCTGCCGGTGGGCGACGGCAAGGTGGGAGCCGTGACGAAGAGGCTGCTGGCGGGCTGGGCCGACCTGACCGGCATGGACGTGGTCGAGCAGGCGCTGTCACAGTTGACCGCCGAGGAGAGGGCGGAGCTGGAGAGCGCCGGCTAGCGGGGCGGTGGCCGCGTGGCGGCCGCGACGCAAGCCGGGGGGTGCCGGGCCTCGTGGGGCCGGCGGTCACTGCTCGGCCGGGACTTCGAGGCGGCTGAAGAAGTAGACGTTGTAGGTCTCGCTGGGAGCCAGCTCCGACCACTTGCCCACCCGTGCCGCCCCGCCGTCGGCTGTTTCGTAGCGCGTGGTCTTCTCGTCGGACCACAGCGTGGTGGCCCCCGTCTGCTCCACGGCAAAGGTGACGGTGCAGTCGGGCCCCGTCTGCAGGGGGAAGCGGACCCAGTCGGTCCAGACGGGCTTGCCGGCGGGGAGCTCGACGCGGCCTGAGCCGTCGAAGCTCAGAGGCACGCGTGTGCCGGGCAGCAGGTCGCGCGGGTCCTTCGGGTCCGTGGCCGCGATGGAGACATCCGAGATCACGATGGAGCCCTTCTCGCCGCCGCGGAACTCGAGGCGCACGCGATCGCCGGCGGCCCTGATGTGCTCGGCTTGTAGGACGATCCGCTCGGCGCCGACGAAGCCCCAGCTCGGGAAGTCGGCCGGCCGGGCGCCCGTCTGGTCCTCGGCCGTCCAGGCGGCCCGGCTGGCGGCCGGGGCCTCGGCCACCGGCGCATCCACACCCGGCAGCACCATCACCTCGGCGAGGTGCACGCCCACGTTCGCCGAGTTGTGCAGCATCTCGACGCGCACGTAGCGCGCCGGCACGGGCTTGAGCCTGTGCAGCATGCCCGAGGGCGTGCCCGGGGTCTTGTTCTCGCTCAGATCGGCCACGGTCGTCCAGTCATCGCCGTCGGGCGACGTGAGCACCCGGTACTGGTAGTGTCGCGCATCGTCGCCGGTGTCCCAGTAGGTGACGACGCGCACGCCCTCGATGGCCCGTGGCTCGCCCAGGTCCACCTGCCACCACTGCGGATAGGGCGTGGCGGCCCAGTGGACCGTCCGGTCGGCGTTGCCGTCCACGGCCGCCGCCGGCGGGTGGCCCGCATCGGACTTGCTCGCCGTCGTCGCGCAGCCCACCGCGATCCCGTAGCGCGCCTGCATGAGGGCCCACTGCTCGCGCCGGGCCTCTTCGGTCATGGGCAGCGACGCCTCGAGCCACAGCGGCTCGGGCTTGCCGCCCCCGGCCACGAACTCGTCGAACCGGCGCCGGTACTCGCCCTTGAAGCCCTCGACGGCCCGCGTGTAGCTCAGGGCCGGATCGGACAGTCGCCGCCAGATCAGGCGAACCGCGCCGGCGTCGGGCGGCAGGAGCACCTGCTGGCCGTCGCCGATGGGAGGCCTGGTGATGGCGCAGGCGCGGCCGTCGGCGGTGGCCGCACTGGCCTCGACGAACCAGGGCACGTGGAGGACGATCCCGCTGGGGGCCGAGCGCCAGCGCGAGGAGAGCTGCAGGCTCAGGCCGTCGTCGGCGACGCGGGCCCGGGCCGAGACCTCGCCGAAGTCCGTGGGGGCGCGGCGGAAGGCAATGACGTCGCCGGGCTTGACCCACTCGGGCGAGAGCACGCTGAACAGGTGCAGCTCGCCGTCCCACTCGCGCACGAGCATGTTGCGCAGCAAGGCCATGTACTTGGCGGCGAACCAGCCGTGGGGCGGGAGATTGCCGCCGGGATCACGATTGCCCCACGGGCGGATGCTGAACTCGAAGCCGGCGTGGGTGGCGCTGGTGTGCACCAGCAGGCTGTAGAAGTCCGCGAGGGCGTCGCGCTGGCGGTTCTGCGTCACCAGGTTCTCCGTGACCTTCATGGTCAGGTAGTGGTGCAGCAGCGCGGGCGTGAGGCCGCGGCCGTAGGTCATGATGCCCTCGGCGTACTTCCTCTCGCGCACCGTGTCCACCGTGGCGGTGACCCGCGGGTCGTCCAGATCGAAGTTGCCGCACGCCGGGACGCCCCCGCGCGGATAGAGCAGAAGCAGGTTGCCCCAGTCGCAGCCGTTCTCGGCGTCCAGGCCCGGCGGCAGGTACCCGCCCGTCTTCTGCGTGATGGGTCCGATCGCGCGGAGGAAGCTATCGCGGTACTCGTCGTACCAGGCGCGGAACTGGCGGGCGTCGTCGGCCTGGCCCAGGGCGTCGGCCATGGCGATGATGTCCCGCAGGCCGGTCATGAGCCACAGGCTGTGGCCGGTGTAGTGACCGTTGATGGCCTCGTTGTCGTAGGGGGGAGCCGCGGGCACGAGCCCCAGGGGGTCCTCGTGGGTCTTGACGAAGATGCCCCGCACCGAGCGCGCCAGATAGGGGTACATGCGACGGGCCCAGTCGTCGTCGCCGGTGACGCGCCAGTGCTGGCCGAAGGCCCACAGCGCCTGGCCCCAGCCGTCAAGCTGCGGCGGCTGGTAGATGATGTCGTCGTCCCTCTGCTGCTTGAGGAAGTACTCGAGGCACTGCTCGGCCCAGCGATGTCGCCCCGCGAAGTCGAAGGCGGCGCAGATGTAGGCCCCATCGCGGACCCAGAAGCCGTCGTACTGGAACTCGTTGACCTTGCAGATGTAGTCCTCCCCCACCCTGTCGCGGGCGATGCTGTCGTAGACGATGCAGGTGCGGAAGGTGTCCACGACCTTGGGCTCGGGCAGGTCAAGCTGCAGGCCCTCCGCCAGGTAGTCCCGCCACCAGCCTTCGGTGCGGGCCAGGTGCTCGTCGAAGTCGGCCCGGCGCAGGGCCTCCAGCGCCTCCGAGTCCGCCAGAGGCACCGGCGCGCACGGCATCTTGAAGTCCAACGACCGCGACCGCCCGGGGGCGAGCGCCAGGTCGTAGCGCACGAGGCAGACGGGAGCCGCGGCCACCACGGGGGCCTTGAGACCGCTGATCGGCCCCCTGCCCTCAACGTCGGGCAGCACCAGGCAGCAGGGCTCGGGGTCTGTCGGGAAGAGGTAGATGGCGCTGTCGCCACGGGCCGCGTAGAACTCGCCCAGGGAGTACTCGGCGCCCAGCAGGTCCGCCGGGCGCTTCATCCGCTCGCAGCAGCGCGGGCCCTCCGCGCGGAAGCCCACGGCGAGGGTAGCCGTGGCCCCGGCCTCGCCCGACGGGGTCATGGTGACGCGGATGAAGTTGACCAGATCGCTCTCCGGGCGGCTGTCGAGGGTGGCGCCGAACATCGTGACGCTGTATTCGACCCCATCGCGCTCCAGCGAATAGCTGACGATCGGGAGGTGGTTGTCGCGGAGCGTGCGGATCCGCTGGCGCAGGGGGGCCAGGTCCGCGCCAGCGAAGAGGACAAGCTGGGCCGAGCCGGTGTAGAGCCACCCCTCAGGAGTGACCTGCGTGCCCTCTTGCCCATCGGCCACACCGAGGACGGTGCTCGGGCGGCTGAAGTAGGAGAAGGGGCCCGGGCCCTCGTCTATCGCCGGGTCCACGGGGCTCCCCCAGGCGAGGCCCGAACCGACAGCCAGCGCGCAGAAGGCGATGGGCCAAAGTCGTCTCATGGCTCTTCCCTCCGGGCCCGTTCTTCGACGGTGGCCGATGCTGGCCTTTGTGCCGGGCGCGGGGCGATATAGAATGGGGCCGCGAGCCCCACGCCCGCCCCACGTCGAGCCGATCAGGCGGGCGCGGGAGGGACCCGGGACACGGCGCCGTCAGGGAAGACCATGAGCCAAGCTGGCAGGGCCGTCGCAGCGCCGGGGATCGCCGCCGTCGTGCTGGCCGCCGGGGCCGGGAAGCGGATGCAGGACGAGAGCCGGGCCAAGGTCTGCCACGAGGTGGCGCCCGGCGTGACCGCCATCAGCTTCCTGCTGGGGGAGCTGGCCAAGGCGGGCGTTAACCTCGTCTCGGTGGTCGTGGGGGTGAGGGCCGAGGAGGTGCGGGCCGAGGTGGCGCCGCGCTTCCCCTCAGCCATCTTTGCCCACCAGGCCGAGCAGCTCGGCACGGGCCACGCCACCCGCTGCGGCGCCCAGCCGCTGCTGGCCGCGGGCGCGGCCGAGACGCTCCTGGTGGCCATGGGCGACAAGATGACGACGGCGCGGGTGCTGAGGCGCCTCATCCGCCGCCACCGGGAGGCCGGCGCCGACCTCACCTTCGCCGCCAGTCCCTGCGCGGGCAGAGGCGAGCAGGGCCGCGTGGTGGTGGACGAGGACGCCAGGCCGCTGGCGATCGTCGAGACGCCGGACCTGGTGGCCGCGCGGGCCTGGGGGGCCCTCGAGGCTGCCCTGGGCGAGCGGGACCCTCTGCCGTCCGGGCGGGTGACGGAGATCCTCGAGGCGGCGCTGCCCGCCTCGGGGAAGGTGCCACCGGTGCTACGGGGGCTGCTGGAAGCGGCCAGCGTCGAGGCCACGCTTTCGTCGCGCCGGGCCCGCGAGCTGGCACCGGGCGCGCGGGCGACCGTGGCCCTGCCAGGTCGCGACGCCGACCCCGACTGGGTCGAAGAGCACGCGCCGCTGGTCAACGAGGCGCTGTACGCCTTCTCCCCGCGGGGGCTGCGCTTCGCTCTCGAGCGCATGTCACCCGACAACGCGCAGGGCGAGATCTACCTGCCGGACGCCGTGGCGGAGCTGCGGGCCCGGCCGGAGGAGTTCACGGTCGCGGTGTGCGAGGTGGACCCCAGCGAGATTGCCACCTTCAACACGCGCGAGCAGCTCGAGGAGGTGCGCGCGTCGGTGGCGAGGTGGATGGGCGAAGGCGGCTAGCGGCAGGTCGGGGCGCGATGGTCCGGTCGCGCTGGGGCACCAGCGGCCCCAGCCCTCGCAGGCAGGACACCACCTCGAGGCCGCTACCCCAGGCTCCGGGGGTCGAGTCGCCGCCCCCCAGGGGGGTGTGCTATAATCCGGCGCCAACCCGAGGAAGGGGCAAGCTGTAAACCTGACTGGAGGGATAGAGATGTCACTAAAGGGCAACGCGCTCATCGGGCAGTCGGGGGGGCCCAGCTCGGTCATCAACGCGAGCGTGGTGGGCGCTGTGACCGCTGCCCGCGACTGCGCGGAGATCGAGACCTTCTACGGGGCCCTCAACGGAGTCGCCGGCCTCCTGAGCGAGCGGATGATTGACCTGTTCCGCGAGGACCCCGAGGTGATGGAGGCGATCGCCAGGACGCCCTCGGCGGCGCTGGGCACCTGCCGGCTGAAGCCCAACGACCAGGACCTGGGGAGGGTGCTCGAGGTCTGCCGGGCCCACAACATCCGCTACTTCTTCTACATCGGGGGCAACGACTCCCAGCTCGCGTGCCACAGGATCTCGGAGCTGGCCAAGCAGGGCGACTGGGAGATGCGCATCATCGGCGTGCCCAAGACCATTGACAACGACCTGCTGATCACCGACAACTGCCCGGGGTTCGGCAGCGCGGCGCGGTACGCCGCGGCGGCCGTGCAGTTCGTGGGCAGGGACGCGGAGGCCTTCGGCAACATCGAGGTAGTGGAGATCATGGGCCGGAACGCCGGATGGATCACGGGCGCCACCCAGGTGGGGCGGCGCGAGGAGATTGACCCGCCCCACTGCGTGTACGTGCCGGAGTTCCAGGTGGACCCCGAGGACTTCCTGGCGGACACCAAGGCCGCCTTCGACGCCCACGGCTTCCTCGTCGTCGCCGTCTCCGAGGGCTTTGCCTTCTCCGAGGCGGAGATCGAGACCGTGGGCGAGAAGGTGGACGAGTTCGGCCACAGGCGTTTGGGCGGCGTGGCCCAGGCCCTGGCCGACATGCTCGAGGAGGAGATCGGCGTCCGCGCCCGCTTCGACCGGCTGGGCAACCTGCAGCGCTGCATGGTCTACTGCCGCTCCGCGGTGGACTGGCAAGAGGCCTACGCCGTCGGCCAGAACGCCGTGGAGCGGGCCGTGAACGGCGAGACCGACGTGATGATCACCATCCAGCGCAAGAGCAGTGACCCCTTCGTCTTCGAGTGCGAGACCACGTCGCTGGCGAGCGTGGCGGACGAGGTCAAGACGGTGCCGCGCGACTGGATCAATGAGCGGGGCAATGGGATCACCCAGCAGTTCGTGGACTACACGCTGCCGCTCATGCAGGGCGAGACGGAGCCGGTGCCCATGGGCCTGCCCGCCTACCCGCGCCTGCAGAAGCACCCGGTGACGGCGCAGTTGCCGGCCTACGAGCGTAGGAAGTAGCGGCTGGGACACCGGAGCTTGAGCGAAGAGAAGACGGGGCTCCCAAGGGGGGCCCCGTCGTGCTTTTCACAGCGCGCCGTGCGGGAGGCCGTCCCGCCAGCGATGGTCCCCGCGGCCGTCTCACCGCATGGGCGACAGCATCTTGCGCTTGCCACGGCGGGAGACGAAGCCCTCGACCCTGGCGCGGTCGGGCATGCTGGACTGGGCGCCGACCTTGCTGCAGGCGATGGCGCCGGCGGCCGAGGCCAGGATCACGGCGTCGTCGAAGTCCTGTCCCTCGGCGATGGCGACGCCCAGGGCCGCGGCGAAGGCATCCCCCGCGCCCGTACTGTCCACGGCCTGGATCTCGTAGGCCTTCACCCGCCGGCCGCCGTCGTCATCGAAGATCACGCAGCCCCGCGAGCCGAGCTTGACCACGACGCGGCGCACGCCCAGGGCGTGGATGGCCTCCGCCGCCGCGAAGGCGCTGCCGATGTTGTCCACCTGGACCCCGGACATGGCCGAGGCCTCGCTCTGGTTCGGGGTGACGATGGTCGCGTAGCGCCACAGGCGGGGCATGTGTCCGCGCAGGGGAGTCGGATCGAGCAGCACGGGCACGTCGCGGTCGGCGCCTATCTGGACGACACGGTCCACGCTCTCGAGGGGGATTCCCATCTGGACGAGGATCAGATTGAGCTCTTCGATGCCGGCGAAGGCCTCCTCGATGCCGGCGGGAGTGAGCTGCAGGTTGGCGCCCAGGGCGGAAAGGATGGCGTTTTCGCCGCTGGGCAGGACCATGACGAAGGCGCTGCCGGTGGGCTTGGACTGGTCCACACTGACCTGGTCCGTGGTGATGCCCTCGCGCTCGAGGTTCTGGCGCAGCAGAGCGCCGAAGGGATCGCGGCCCACGCGGCCGACCATGATGACCTCGGCCCCGAGGCGGGCGGCGGCCACGGCCTGGTTGGCGCCCTTGCCCCCTGCCTGAAGCTGCAGGTCCTCGGCCACCAGATTCTCGCCCGGCGCCGGCGGCCGAGCCGTGGGCAGGAGGAAGTCAACGTTTATGTTGCCGGCAACAACAACCCTGGCGGGCATTACCGACCCTCCAGACCTGGAGCCCTGCGTAGCGAAGCCGATTATAGCACGGCCCACCTCGGGACGTGCAGAGACACGGGATCGCCGCAAGAAGCAACGGCGCGGGACGAGCCCGCGCCGTTGCGTCAATCCTCGGCCCGCCAGCCGGCAGGGGCTAGCGAGAGTAGGTCAGGGAGCTTCCCAGCACGGGCCGGTTGAGGTCCGTCAGCCCGAACAAGCCGACCAGGTTCCAGCGCCGATCCTCAAAGCGCGACGCCCAGCTATGCGCCACGCCGGCGTTGACATTGAACCCGTCGTACTCGGCGAAGGCCGTGAACTTGTCGTGGAAGGGCCAGCAGATGCCGCCGAAGGGTCGGCTGTTGAAGCGCCCGCCACCCCAGCCGAGAGTCACGAACACAAAGTCGTCGTCGGTCCCGAGCCGTCCGGTGGCCACGCCGTAAAAGCTCTGCGATCCGCCGGGATGGCCTATGGCCCGGTCGCGCTGATCGGCGGAGTCCTGGACGCCCACGGCAAAAGCGGGCTTGTCCCAGTCATCGGGCCGGAGCTGGACCTGGAAGTTCCACGCGGCCTCGCTCTCCTTGGACGTGGGCATGAAGGCGACGTAGAAGCCGTGCTCGGGCTTGCCCAGGCCCATGGCTAGCAGACCCGTGCCGTTGACCTCCGCACCCTCGGTGTCGAGGGTCGGATGCCAGGTGTCGAGGGCGCCCGCCCAGTAGCCGCCGACGAAGTTGCCCGAGCAAGGCGTATAGGCCACGGGCACGTTCATCTGGATGGCTCCATCGAAGCCCACGCGCCCGTCGGGGGTCACACCGAAGCCGCCGCCCGGCAGCGCAGACATGTAGCGGAACTCGAAGAACTCACGGAACTCCTTGGGCGCGGCCAGGCCGACAGAGGCCACAAGCACCACCGCGGCGCTCGATGCGAGTACCCACGCGCGCATGAAGATCCCTCCTGGGCCGCCATTATGCACTACCCGGCGGCCTCGTGTCACTCCTCACCGGGCGGGTAGTCCGCCTCGAGGGCCCGGGCCAGATCATGCTTGGCCGACAAGTCCCGCTCGGCCGCCTCCGACAGCAAGGCAGCCCAACCGGCACGCCACCCCGGGTCGGCCAAGGCCCGGACAACGTCTGGATGATGCACTGGCGGGTGGCGGGAGTCAAGGAGCTCGGCCAGGTCCGACAGCCCGGCCGCGGCGCGGGCAAGCCAGTCGGCGCTGACCTCATCGCCCTCCGCCGAGAGTTCCGCCAGCCAGGAAGCGGCCGCCCCCCTCGCGTCCAGCAGGACCTCGTAGACGAACTCGTGGGCCGCCACGACCGCGGTCAGGGCCTCGCCTGCCGCGTCGGGCCAGGCGTCCAGCGCGCCCAGCCAGTGCCGCCAGGCCCCCGCGCCCTCGTCGCCGTCGGCTCCCTCCCACGCGTCCAGGCAGCGCCAGAGCAGGGCGGGCACGCTCGACGCGCCCGACCCCGGCTCGTGGGGACCGAGCAGAACGAGCAGATCGGAGCGCGGCGCCAGGGAGTGCAGTCGCCCGGCACAGTCCAGGATGGTCCACAGGCCGTCGGGGAGCAGCCCCGTCACGATCCCGGCCCGCCACGGCGCCTCCGGGAAGCACCCCTGGGCCACGGCCGGGCGCCCGGCCGTGAGCTCCTCGGCGAGCTCCGGCGGGGGCAAGGTCGGGGACGACACTACCTGGGCCCGCGGGAAGCCCAGGTCCGCGAGCGCGCCGCGCAGGAGCCGGTCACGCCCGGAGGAGGCATCGGCATGGGAGAAGCCGCCGGCGCCGACCCGGAGCATGAAGGCCGCGCCGCTGAGCCCCATCAGGTCGGCATAGGGGGCCTCGGCGCCCGCGGCCCCGGCCGCCGAAGCCACGGCGGCAATGAGCTCGTGGGGCGCCCCAGAGACCTTCGGGAGCGACCCCAGCACGGGCCGGCCTGGTTTGTTCCCATCCAATCTGAGCCGCCGCATTCCCTAACACCTCAGACTAGAGGAGTAGGCTACCACACGGGCGCGTGGGCCGCAAAGCCGGACCCGCCGGTGATTCGATAGGCCGGCGGCATAAAGGTGGCGCCGGCCGAGTCGGACGCGCGACACCGCGGGCTGCCGCCGGCCCGCTACCCCGGTCCGGTGCCGGGCCGGCGCGGGCCGACCTTGCCAAGGCGAACCGGCCTGGCGATAATACCTGGCACCGGGTGACGGGCGGTCGCTTCAAGGGAAGGCGGGTAGGAGGGCATGACCCATGGCCAAGGCAGAAGTCGGGTGGCAGAAGTACCTCGTCGAGGCCCTCGAGGGCCTCGACAGCGGCGGTCTTCTCCTCAGTTCGCTGGATGATGGCGGCCGGGCCAACGCGATGACGATCGGCTGGGCCTCCTTCGGGGTGATGTGGGGACGGCCGACGGCGGTCGTGCTGGTCCGGCCGTCGCGGTACACCTTCGGCTGCATCGAGGCCACCGGGGACTTCGCGGTGAGCGTTCCCTACCCGGAAATGGCCGACGCGGTGAAGTTCTGCGGCACCAAGTCGGGCAGGAACGTGGACAAGTTCGCCGAGTGCGGGTTCACAGCGCTCAACGTGGACGGGGTGCGGTCGCCCGGGATCGCGGAGTGCGGGCTGGTCTTCTTCTGCCGCGTGCTGCACAGGAACGATGTGCTGCCCCCCGAGCTGGACAGAGACGTGCAGACCACCTGCTACCCTTCCGGTGACTACCATCGCTTCTACCACGGCGAGATATCAGTCGTCCTGGCGGACCAGGACTTCGTCTCCAGGCGCCTCCAGGCGGACCGTCAGGCGGACAGGAGGGCCTGAAGCGCCTCCGGGCTCAGGGCCGAGGGGTCGTTGCCCTTGACCGTCGCCATCAGGGCCCCGCAGGCATTGCCCGACCGCAGACAGTCGTCCAGGTCGGCGCCTCGCAGTCGCGCGTGAAGAAACCCGGCGTTGAAGGCGTCGCCGCAGGCCGTGGTGTCCACGACCCGCACCTTGTGCCCCGCCTGGCGGTGCAGGTCACGGCCGTCGTGCGCGCAGGCTCCCTCGGGCCCGAGCTTGACGACCACCAGGGGGCAGACCGCCGCCAGATGGGCCGCCGCCTCCTCCGGGTCACCCCGCCCCGTGATCGCCGTGGCCTCCACCTCGTTGGGCAGGAAGACGTCGGTCTCGGCCAGAGCCGGGCGAAGCCCCCCGTCCCACTGCTCGGAGGGGTCGTAGCCCGCGTCCAGGGAAGTGGACAGGCCCAGGGCGTGAGCCCGCGCGAAGAGCGCTGGTACATCGGGCCGCAGGCGCGACTGCAGGAAGTAGCTGCCCACGTGCAGGTGGCGGGCCGAGGCCAGCAGATCGTCGGGCACGTGGTCGCCGCGGAGGCAGTCTATGGTGCCCAGGGCGGTGACGAAGGCGCGGTCGGCAGCGCCCGAGAGGGCCACCGTCAGCCCCGTGGGGCAGTCCGGGGCCCGCCGAACGTGCTCGGTAGCCACCGACATGCGCTCCAGCTCGCCGCGCAGGAAGCTGCCGAAGTCATCCTCGCCCACCCAGGACACCAGCGCCACGCGCAGGCCCAGCGCGGACCCCACACAGGCGAAGTTGGCCGTGGACCCGCCCAGGCGCAAGTCCATGCTCCGCGCGAGGACCTCGGTACCCCAGTCGGGGATTCGCGGCAGGCCGGCGAGGATGAGGTCAACGTTGACTTCACCGAGGGCGAGGAGATCGAGTTCCCGCGACATGGGTTAGTCAAGCTCTCCGAGTCGGTAGTCCATCCACACTCGCAAGATTTCAGCCACGCTCCACGCCTGGGCGAAGCATCCGCGCGGCGTGTGCGGCGGCTCGGCGTCGAAGATCTCGCCGACCTGGCCCAGGCAGCCCCGGTCGAGCTGCCCCAGCAACGGCCCCAGCAGCTCCCGGGCCCAGCGCCGCGTCTCTTCGCCGCGCGGCATCAGCGACATCTTGGCCCGAAGGTAGGGTCCGAGGAGCCAGGGCCACACGGTTCCCTGGTGGTAAGCCGCGTCGCGCTGCGCGGGACCCCCTGCGTAGATCGGGCAGTAGCCCGGCGAGCCGGGGGCCAGCGTGCGCAGACCGTAGGGCGTCAGCAGGTGCTGCTCGACGGCGGCCAGGACCGACGCGGCCACGTCGTCGCCCACCACCTTGTAGGGCAGCGACAGGGCCAGGACCTGATTGGGCCGCAAGGTCCCGTCGGGGCCCTCGGGGGTCAGGCAGTCGGCCAGGTAGCCGCGCGCCGGGTCCCAGAAGGTCTTCTCGAAGGACTGCCGGGCACGCCGCGCGGCCGAGCCGTGCTCCCTGGCGGCGGCGGCGGCGCCCAACGTGCCGGCCAGGTACTCCATGGTCCGCAGGGCCGAGACCCAGAGGGCCTCCACCTCGACGGGCTTGTGCCAGCGGGGCGTGACGGGACGGTCACCGACCTTGGCGTCCATCCACGTGAGCTGGGTCGTGGCGTCGCCCGCCAGCAGCAGGCCGTCCTCGTCGGCCCGGATCCCGAAGTCCGTGCCCAGGATCAACCGGCGAAGGGAATCGGCCAGGGCCGGGTACAGACGGCCGGCGACGAGGTCCGGACCGGCCGCGCGGGCGTACAGCCGCGCCGCCACGAACAGCCACAGCGTGGCGTCTACGGAATTGTAGGACGCCCCCGAGCCGTCATCCGCGAACCGGTTGGGCACGAGGCCGTTGCGCAGACTGCCGGTGAACAGCTCGAAGACCTCGGCGGCCTCGTCCAGCCGGCCCCTGGAGATAAGCAGGCCGGGCAGGGAGACCATCGTGTCGCGGCCCCAGTCGGTGAACCAGGGATAGCCGGCCACGATTGTGGCCCTGCACCGGTCCTGGAAGGGACGCCGGGCTGCGAACTGATCCGCGGCCCGGAGCAGCCGCCGCCCGGTCTGGTCGTGCTCGGGGTAGCCCGCCACAAGCCAGGCGCGGCGATCGGCCTCACCCTCCAGCTCGTCCGCCGCAGACACCTCCTCGGCCCCATCGGAGGCCACGAGGACGGCCGAGTCGCCCGGCCCGAGCAGCCAGCGGACCTGGCCCGGCGAGTAGAGGTCCTCGCCACTGTCAAGCCCACGCTCCGCCTCCACCGGATAGCGGAAGTTGTAGTACCACAGGCCGTCGGTCAGGGCCTCGCCCCCGGGGAACCGGAGCACGCACCGCGTCCCCGGCCCCGCTATCTCCAGGTCCAGCGCGCGCTCGGTCACGGCCAGCCGCGTGGGCACGTCGGAGGAGGCCCGCCGCAGGTGGTGGTAGTCGCGGCCGGCGAAGAGCGGGCGCGAGATGAGCCACACCGGATGGGGGGCCTGGGTCAGCGTGTAGCGGACGACGAGGATGTTGCGGCTGTGGAGGAGGGCGATCTCTTTGCGGAGCCGCCATCCTTCAACATCGAAGGTCCATGTTGGCCAGGGCTCGGACGAGAAGGACGTCAGGTAGGCGTAGCCGCGCGGATGCAGCACATCGCCATACAGGTTGCACGACAGCTCGTGCTTGTCGTCGCCGATCTCGATCCGGTCCTCCAGCTTGCTGAGGAGGACGACGCGGGAGCCGGGGCCGTTGGGGGCTGACACGAGCAGTCCGTGGTAGCGGCGGGTGTTGCAGCCCACGACCGTGGAACAGGCGAAGCCCCCCAGTCCGTTGGCCTCCAGCCACTCGAGACCGAGGGCACGTTCGAGGTCGTGAAGACAGTCGGTACCCAGTGTCACGTCTGCCACCTCCTGGGCGCCGCGAGGGCGCCCTCGTTCTCACGCCTCTGGGAAGCAAGACTCGGGCCACTGCCCGGGGTGGGAACGGGCGCCCCAGACCCCGGCCAGCAACAGGGCGGCGTTCGTCGGAGGGCCAAGCAGGAGAGGGAAGCGGCGCGGCGCCTCCTGCCTCGCGCCGCGCCGCGAGTCACCAGGGTGGGGGGCTACTCCTGCCAGTTGATGGCCTCGACCGGGCAGCTTTCGATGGCTTCCTCGATGGTGTCCTTGTCGTCGCCCTGGGGATCAACGACCTCGGCGACACCATCGTCGCCGAGGCGGAAGGTGCCCGGAGCGATCTGTTCGCAAAGCCCACAGCCAGTGCAAGTGTCCTGATCAACCACTGGGACCTTCGCCAACTGCAGTCACCTCCGGCATGCTCGAGATGGCCTCCTCAGTTGCCGCCACACCTCGTTTCGGGCAGAATGGTACCACTGCGACCTGCCGGCGGCAAGACGAGGTCCCTTTGGGGGCGGTCTGGGGCCGCCGGGGCGACCACGGGTCTGGGCGGGCAGCGCCAGGAAGGGAGACCAGCCGACCATGTACAAGCGCATCCTTGTTCCCCTCGACGGATCGGAGCTTGCCGAGCAGGCGCTCAGGCACGCCGCCGATATGGCCCGCGCCTTCAGCGCCCAGCTGCACCTGGTGAGAATCGTCCCCGTGGCGGCGCTGCAGGTCGTCCGAGGCGGGACCATGAGCGACCTGGAGTCCGAGGTGGCCGAGGCCCGCGAGTACCTCGTGGGGCTCGAACAGCGCCTCACCGACGACGGAATCGAGGTCCAGCATCACGTGCGCCAGGGCGACGTGGCCGAGGAGATCATGGAGCAGGCTCGCGAGGCCGACTGCGACGTGATCGTGATGTCCACCCACGGCCGCTCCGGCATCGCGCGCTGGGTCTACGGCTCGATCGCCGACCGCGTGCTGCGCTACGGCCTGCAGGTTGTGCCGGCCATACTGGTCGTCTCCTCGCACCTGGATCGGTAGCCACCGGCGCGGCGCCACCCACGCCGGGGCGATGACCTATGCCTCCTCTTGCCCACCTGGAGCCTCAGCCCGAGGTGCTCGCAGCCATCCTGGCCCGATTCGGCCTCGAGGGCGAAGCGACGGTGTGCGGCCCGGGCACGGGCACGGCCAGTAGGGCCGCCGTGATCGCCGTGGGCGACACGCGCCTTTACCTGAAGCTGCGCAACCCCCGCTACTGCGCCCCCCAGTGGATGTGGTACGACGCGGAGGTCGCCTGGCGCTTGCAGGAGACGGGTCTGCCCGTGGCGCCGCCCCTGCGGGCGAGCGATGGCAGGCCGTGGGTAGAGGTGGGCGAGGAGGTCTACCAGGTCTCGCCCCTGCTGGGGGGCCGGCGCGAGGACACGCCGTCGCCCGCCCAACTGCGCGAGGTGGGTAGCGTGCTGAGGCGGTGGCACGAGGCGACCCGCGCATGGCGACCCCGGTCACGCAAGCCGGTGGGCAGGCTCCACGACCCCGCCGACGCCCTGCAGTGGCTGGAGGCGCTCCTCGGGCGGGCCCGGGAGAGCAAGGCCCGGGTCCTGCGCGAGGCCCGGGAATGGGTCCGGCGAGCCGCCGCCGAGATCCCCGACCAGGCCTACTGGGAGCTGCCGCAGGTCGTCGTCCAGGGCGACGTTCACCCCGCCAACGTGCACTTCGCGGGCGACCGGGTCGTGGGGGTCTTCGATTACGACTGGGTGTGCCAGGCGCCGCGGCTGACGGACCTGGCCGACGCCGTCATCTACATGGCCGGCCGCAGGCCGGCGCCGATCCGCGACGGCGACATCAGAAGCCTCACCCAGGCCTTCACGCTCGACGAGGTTAGGGTGAGCGCCCTGATGGCGGGCTACGGCGAGGGGCTGGCGGACGCGGAGCGGCGCGCCATGGGCTGGCTGATCGTCTGCCGATGGACCCATGCCCGGGCCGACGCGGCGCGCAGGAAGATACCCGAGGACGAGCGGGTGAGCTACGTGGTGCAGGGACTCCTCAGACCGCTCGAGGAGGTGCACCGGGTCGCGCTCCGCCTGTGGGGCCACGGCCTGGCGGGTTAGCGGCGCCCGCGGCGGTGGACGCAGGCGCAGTCGCAGGGGTAGTCGCAGGCTCTGGCCCGGGGGGCGGTGGAATGGTCTGGTCGTCGTGCCCCCTCTGTGTGGGGGGGCCCTTTGGTAGTCGCGGGCTTCAGCCCGCGGCCGTGGCTGCGTCGCGCTCCGTCTCTGTGGAGGGGCCGGATGCCCGGGACCAAAGCGAGAAAGGAAAGAGGCGGGAGCCCTAGCTCCCGCCTCTCGGTCAGCGGCGCTATCCGTCTGTGCCCCTACTCGTCGGCCGGGGCCGCGTCCCCGCCCTCGTCGTCGCCCTCGTCTTCCCCATCCTCGTCCTCAGCCTCTTCGTCGTCCTCGGCCTCTTCGCCGTCCTCGACTACGTCCTCTTCTTCGTCGTTTGCCACCAGGGCGGCGAGATCGTCGTCCTCCTCGTCCTCGTCTTCGCCATCGTCCGAGGACGCGGCCTCGTCGGTGTAGTCGGCCAGGTCGAAGTCGGGAGCCGCGTCAATCTGCTCCATGAGCTGGGTGAGCATGTCGCGCTCCTCGCTAGGCGGTGGGGCGGCCGCCTCGACCTGGTCAATCACGTCCGGCGCGTAGCCCAGCCCCACGTCGCGGTGCATCTCGGTGCCGCTGCCCGCGGGGATAAGCCGCCCGATGATGATGTTCTCCTTGAGCCCGCGCAGGTCGTCGCGGCGGCCCTCGCAGGCCGCCTCGGTGAGGACCCGAGTCGTGCGCTGGAAGGACGCAGCCGACAGGAAGCCGTCGGCCATGAGCGAGGCCTGCGTGATGCCCATCAGCACGGGCTCGGCGATGGCCGGACGCCCGCCCAGCTCCTCGACCCGCCGGTTCTCCTCGTCGAAGGCGAACCGGTCCACGATCTCGCCCGGCAAAAGCCGCGTGTCGCCGTGGTCAATCACCCGGCGGCGCCGGAACATCTGCCGGATGATCAGGGCGATGTGCTTGTCGTTGATCGTGATGCCGTGGCTGTGGCGGTACACCCGCTGGATCTCGCGCAGGATGTAGCCCTGGGCCGCGTGCATGCCGTGCTTCTCGAGGATCTCCTGGGGGTCCAGCGGGCCGCTGGTGAGCGGATCGCCGGCCCGCACCTGCTGCCCCTCGCGCACCAGCAGTTCGGGGCCGAGCGGCACGAGGTGCCAGAAGTACAGCGGCACGGTATCGACCCCGGCGGCCTCAAGGCGGTCGCGGACCTTCTTGCGGGCCTTCTCGCCCCGGCGGGCGAGCAGTTTCTTGTTCTTGTCCCGCACGTCGTCGGCGACACGGCCGTTGCGCGCCAGGTCCAGCTTGGCCACCGGCACGTCGGCGGTGATGACGACGGCGCGGACCAGCCCGCTGGACCAGGCACGAGTGACCGTGCCGCTGCAGCCCTCGGGGATCTCGGCGACCACCGCCTGGCCCTTGGGCGTGCGGGCCTCGAAGAGCTCGACCACGCGCAGGAGGCCGGGGAGCTGGCTCTCCATGGCCTTGGTCATGGCCCGCAGGTGCTCGCGCCGCTCCTGCTCGCGCGGCTCGCGGTCCGGCACCAGACCCTCGACCACGTCTTTGACGCCCGGCCAGTACATCGAGAGCTGCTCGGCCATTCGCAGTCGGCGAGAGCGGATGTCCGTAACGCCCGTGATGTACTCGCCCGCGATGCCCCCGGTGTGGAAGGTCCGCATCGTGAGCTGCGTGCCCGGCTCGCCGATGGACTGAGCGGCGATGATGCCCACCGCCGTGCCGTGCTCGACCGGCTTCTGCCAGGCCATGTCGCGGCCGTAGCACTTGGCGCAGATCCCGTGACGCAGCTCGCAGGTCATGGGCGAGCGGACCCAGACCGACTTGAGCCCCGCCGCCACGATCCGCCGCGAGGCCCGCTCGCTGATCTCCTCGTTGGCCGCCACGATGAGCTCGCCCGTCCCGGGGTGGAAGATGTCGTGCAGCGCCGTGCGGCCCACGACCCGGTCCTCGACGGGCTGGTAGATGTCATCGCTGACCGGCTCAGGCAACTGGGCCCCGCAGTTCTGGCACGTGCCCTCGCGGTACAGGTCCTCGCGCCCGCACTCGGGGCAGTACAGGTTGTGCACGTACATCGCCGTGACCTCGACACCGTCGGTGGTGCCGCAGTCGTCGGCGGTGATCATCACGTCCTGGGCCACATCCACCAGCCGGCGCGTGAGGTACCCGGCGTCGGCCGTGCGCAGGGCTGTGTCCGCCAGACCCTTCCGGGCTCCGTGGGTGGACACGAAGTATTCAAGCACGTTCAGGCCGTCGCGCAGGTTGTTCTTGACCGGATAGTCCTCGATCAGGCGGCCGAAGGGGTCCTGCATCAGCCCGCGCATGCCGCAGATCTGGGACATGTGCGTGGACGAGGCGCGGGCGCCCGAGCTGATCATCATCCAGATCGGGTTGAACTTGCTCACGTTGGCCAGGGACTCGTCGCTGATCTGGTCGCGGGCGCGGATCCAGAGCTGCAGGACTCGCTGCTCCCGTTCGTCCTGCGTGATGGCGCCGGCGCGCGCCGCCCGGTTCGTCCGCTCCACCTCGTTCTGCGTGGCCTCGATGATGCTCTCCCGGTTCGAGGGGATGGCCGTGTCGCTCATGCTCAGCGTGATGCCCGCCCTCGTGCAGATCCGGAAGCCGAGGTCCTTGATGGCGTCGAGCAGCTCGGCCGTGCGCTCCAAGCCATAGTGGCGGTACATCTCCAGCGTGATGTCCGCCAGCTCCGGCCGCGAGATGTCGTGGTTGTAGAAGGGCATGTCTATGGGCAGGTGATGGTTGAACAGCGCCCGGCCGGCCGTCGTCTGGTACCGCGTGCGCCGCACCGCCACCCGCACCGTCGCCGTCCGCGGCAGGGCGCGGCGGCGCAGGGCCCGGGCGATGACCTCGCGGCACCGCTCCTCGATCAGCCGGTTCTTCTCTGCAAAGCTCAGCGGGAAGTCAGTGGCCGCGGCCTCCGAGGGCACGTAGCTGCGAAGCTGGGCCTGCAGCTCCTCGCTCTCGTCCAGCACCGACGGGTCGTCGGCTTCCCTCTTGGTCAGCTTCATCTCGAAGACGCGCGCCCGCACGGGATGCTCGTCGCCCACGCGATCCGCCACCACCCGGCGCAGCTCGATGTCGAGCTGTTCCTCCACCTCAAGGGGCTGGCCGTCGGAGGAGATCACCTCGACGAGGATCTCAGGCACCCGGACGGTGACCAGAGCGTGCAGGTCAACGGCGCCGTGCTCGTAGGCCGTCACCACGGCCTCGGTGCTCTCGAAGGTCTTGCCCGTGCCGAAGGCCTCGGGGTTGTCCTGGGTCATGTAGTAGATGCCCAGGGCGATGTCGCGGATGGGCGCCGCGATGGGGCTACCGTCGGCGGGCTTGAACAGGTTCTGCGACGCCAGCATCAGCAGCCGGGCCTCAGCCTGGGCATAGGCCGACAGCGGCACGAAGACGGCCATCGTGTCGCCGTCGAAGTCCGCGTTGAAGGCGGCACACACCAGCGGGTGAAGCTGAATCGCCTTGCCGCTCACGAGCACCGGCTCGAAGGCCTGGATACTCAGGCGGTGGAGGCTGGGGGCGCGCTGCAGCAGGATGGGATGGTCCTCGATGACCGCCTCGAGGGCGTCCCAAACCTCGGGCCTCATGCGCTCGACCAGGCGCTTGGCCTGCTTGATGTTGCTCGTGACGCCCTGGCGGACCAGTCGGCTCATCACGAAGGGCTTGAAGAGCTCGAGGGCGATCTCGCGCGGGATGCCCGCCTGGTGCAGCTTCAACTGGGGCCCGACCACGATGACCGAGCGCCCGGAGTAGTCCACGCGCTTGCCCAGCAGGTTCTTGCGGAACCGCCCCTCCTTCCCCTTGAGCATGTCCGACAGGGACTTCAGCGGCCGGCGGTTGGACCCCGTGACCGGCCGGGCTCGCCGCGAGTTGTCTATCAGCGCGTCCACGGCCTCCTGCAGCAGCCGCCGCTCATGGTTGACGATGGACTCGGGCGCGTTGATCTCGATGATCCGCCGCAGACGGTTGTTGCGGTTGATAACGCGGCGGTATAGGTCGTTGAGGTCGGAGGTGGCGAACCGGCCCCCGTCGAGCTGAACCATGGGGCGCAGCTCGGCCGGCAGCACCGGAATGACCTCGAGAATCGTCCACTCGGGCCGGTTCTTGGAGTTGCGAAAGGCCTCGACGATCTTCAGGCGCTTGACGGCGCGAGCGCGCCGGGCCCGCGTCGACGAGGCCTCGATCTCCTTGCGCAGCTCCTCGGCCAGCTCGTCCAGCTCCAGGTCTGCCAGGAGCTCGCGCACGGCCTCGGCTCCCAGGCCGGCGCGGAAGAGCTGGCTGAACTCCAGCCCTAGGCGCTCGTTGCACACCTCGGCCAGGGCCTCGAGCTGGCGGTACTCCAGCTCGCTGATGAGCTCCTTGGGGTTGAGCTCGAAGAGGCGCCCGGCGGCCACGCGCAGCTCCTGCACCCGCTCCTCCGCCGCGTCGCGTTCCTGCTGGATCCGGGCCGTGAGCTCTTCCTCGGTCATGGTGCCGGCGGGCGCCTCGCCCCAGGCGAAGTCGAAGTCGCCACCCTCCTCGTCCTCCTCGAGCTCCTCGTCCTCCTCGGCCTGGCCCGCGGCGAGCTGCTGCTCGTAATGGCTGCGCAGGCTCCCAATGCGCGCCTCAGCCTCGGCCCGGGTGGCCTCGGCCTCTTCCTCGATGGCCCGGGCCACGTCGTCGCGGTGCAGCTCCAGAGCGCCCCGGTCCACGTGGGTGACGATGTAGGAGGCGAAGTACACCACCTCATCCAGCACGCGCCGGCTCAGGTCCAGCAGAAGCCCGATGGGGCTCGGGGACGTCTTCAGGTACCAGCTATGGGCCACGGGAGACGCCAGCTCGACGTGCCCCATGCGCTCGCGGCGGACCTTCGCCCTGGTGACCTCCACGCCGCAGCGGTCGCAGATGATGCCTTTGAACTTGACCTTCTTGTACTTGCCGCAGTGGCACTCCCAGTCGCGTGTGGGCCCGAAGATCCGCTCGCAAAAGAGCCCATCGCGCTCGGGCTTGAAGGTGCGGTAGTTAATCGTCTCAGGTTTCTTGACCTCACCATGAGACCAGTTCCGGATCTGTTCCGGCGATGCCAGGCCGATGGTGATTGCCTCGAAATCCGTGATGCTGCTGGGCAAGGCCTCTTCCCTCCGTGCAGTACCTCTGCAGTTTCGCTTTACCGTGGGGCGCCGCCCCATCGGCGGGTAGAGCCGTTTCCGATCGTTCTCCGCGAGCGGACAGGTAAGGGGGAGCCACCCTGGCCGACAGCGCGCCTCCCCGTATCACTCCAGGCCCCGTGGGATGGCTGTCCGGTGCCCGCGCCAGTCCCGCGTCACCGAGGCGGCCGCACGTCCTCGCCGTCGGACGACAGGTCCATGGCGTTCCCCTCGGTGTCCTCAACACGCACGTCCAGGGCCAGCGACTGCATCTCGCGCACCAGGATTTTGAAGCTCTCCGGCACGCCTGGCTCCTGGATGTTCTCGCCCTTGACGATGGCCTCGTAGGTCTCGACGCGGCCGCGCAGGTCGTCGGACTTGATCGTCAGCATCTCCTGCAGGCTGTGCGCGGCCCCATAGGCCTCCAGGGCCCACACCTCCATCTCGCCGAAACGCTGGCCACCCATCTGGGCCTTGCCGCCCAGCGGCTGCTGGGTGATCAGGGAGTAAGGGCCCGTGGACCGGGCGTGGATCTTGTCCTCCACGAGGTGGTTGAGCTTGAGCACGTACAGGTAGCCCACGGTCACGGGCATGTTGAAGGGCTCGCCCGTCCGACCGTCATACAGCACGTGCTTGCCCTCCGCACCGCGAAACTGCACGCGCATCTCGGCGTTCGCCCGCGACCGGGCGACGATCGTCCGCGCCGCAGCCTGGGTGTCGCTACCCTCCCACTCGGCCGGGTCCAGCCCCAGCCACTCAGCCAGCGGGTCCAGGGCCTCGCGGCCGCAGGCCGCGAGCTGGCGTACCAGCTCGGCCTCGACGGCCTCGATGTCGTCGCCGTCGGGCAGGGACGCCGGATCAACGAACTCACCGTTGAACCTCAGGTCCTGCGCGGCGTAGTCGCGCAGGGCTTGGGCCAGCCAGTGCTGCTCCAGGGCCTCAAGAGCCGCCATCACCTGCCGGTACTTGTAGCCCTCGAAGACCGGGCAGTTGAAGGTCCGGCCCACGCCCAGCCCCAGGTAGCCCGAATGGGCCTCGAGGAGCTGGCCGAGGTTCATCCGGGACGGCACGCTCAAAGGGTTGAGGCAGATGTCTATGGGCCGGCCGCCGGGCAGGAAGGGCATGTCCTCTTCCGGCACGATGACGGCCACCACGCCCTTGTTCCCATGCCGGCCGGTCACCTTGTCGCCCACCTGCAGCTTGCGCCGCTGGGCGACGAAGACCCTGACCATCTGGTTGACGCCGGGCTTGAGATCGTCGCCCGGGACCTTCTTCAGGCGCCCGCCACACCGCTCGCACTCCATGAAGTCGGCCGGCTTGCCGTAGCCGAAGACCGCGCCGCAGTCGCGGCACTCGTACTTGTGCCGGGAGAAGACGCGGCTGCCGATCACGATCCCCGTGGCGCCGTGAGGCACCCGCAGCGACACGTCCCGCATCTCCTCGGCCTTCTTGCCGAAGATGGCGATGACCAGCCGCTCCTCCGCCGTAAGCTCGCTCTGGCCCTTCGGGGCCACCTTCCCCACCAGGATGTCCTCCGGCTGCACCTCGGCCCCCACACGCACCACGCCCTGCAGGTCCAGGTCGCTCAGCGCGTCCTCGCCCACGTTGGGGATGTCCCGCGTGATCTCCTCGGGGCCCAGCTTGGTGTCGCGAGCCTCGCACTCGTACTTCTCGATGTGTACCGAGGTCAGCAGGTCTTCCTTCACGACCCGCTCGGAGATGACCACCGCGTCCTCGTAGTTGTAGCCCTCCCAGGACAGGTAGGCCACCAACAGGTTGTGGCCCAGGGCGAGGCGCCCACCACAGGTGGACGCGCCGTCGGCGATGACCTCCCCCTGCGCGACCCGCTGCCCCAGGTGCACGATGGGCCGCTGGTTGAGACACGTGCTCATGTTGGTGCGCGAGAACTTGTGCAGCCGGTACTCGTCCCGATCACCCCCGGCGGCCTCCACCACGATGTGCGAGGCGTCACACTCGACGACTGTCCCGGCCCGCCTGGCCAGGATCACCGTGCCGCTGTCGCGAGCCGCGCGCTCCTCCAGCCCCGTGCCGACCACGGGCGGGTCCGGCGCGATGAGGGGTACGGCCTGGCGCTGCATGTTCGACCCCGCCAGCGCTCGCACCGCGTCGCAGTTCTCCAGGAAGGGAATCAGCGCCGTGGCGATCGAGAACACCTGCTTGGCGCTCAGGTCGCAGTAGTCCACTTCCTCGCGGCCCACGGTGGGGAACTCGCCCCCGCGCCGCAAGGTGATCCGGCTGTGAACGAAGCGGCCGCTTGCATCCCGGTCCTCGCTGGCGGAGGCGATGTTGTAGTCCTCGTCCTCGTCGGCGGCCAGATAGACCACCTCGTCGGTCACGCGGCCGTCCACGACCCGCAGGTAGGGGGTGCGGATGAAGCCGAACTGGTCGAGCTGGGCGTAGAGCGCGAGGTAGTTGATCAGGCCGACGTTGGCGCCCTCAGGGGTCTCGATCGGGCAGATGCGGCCGTAATGGGAGTGGTGAACGTCACGCACTTCCAGCTTGGCCGACTGGCGCGAGAGACCGCCGGGGCCCATCGCGGACAGACGTCGCTTGTGGGCAAGCTCGGCGAGGGGGTTGACCTGGTCCATGAACTGGGAAAGCTGCCCGCTGCCGAAGAAGCTGTTGATCGCGGCCTGGATGGGCTTGACGGTGATGACGAGCTGGGGCACGAGCTCGTCGGGGTCCACGCCGGCCATGCGCTCCTTGGCCACCCGCTCCATGCGCAGGAAGCCCAGGCGCATCTGGTTCTGGACGAGCTCGCCCACCGCGCGCACGCGCTTGTTCTGCAGGTGGTCAATGTCGTCCACGCGGCCCTCGCGGCGCTGCAGGCCCACCAGGTAGGCGATGATGGCCAGAATGTCCGCCCGCGTCAGGCTGCGCACGTCCTCCGGGACGCGGATGGCCAGGCGGCGGTTGATCTTGTATCGGCCCACCCGCGAGAGATCGTAGCGGCGCAGATCGAAGAAGAAGCTGCGGATGAAGCTCTCGGCCATCGGGAGGGCCTCTTCCCGCCTGGCCGGCGGGCGCTCGCCATGGCGCAGGCGCAGGTAAAGCCCCAGCAGACCATGCTCGGCCGTCAGGATGCTCCCCCCGGAGGCCAGATCCTCGGAGTCCTTGAAGTCCTTCTCGCTCTGCTCGCGATCGGCGCGAAGCGTGGCGTGGATGACGGAGGGCACCGCCAGGACGTCCAGCTCCTCGACGCCCGCCCGGCGAAGCGCCGGGACCATCTTCTCGGCGTCAATGTGCCGGTAGTGGTCCGCCACGATGCCGCCCTCGGCATCGGTGACCCGCGTCAGGGCGTAGAACTCGCTGCGCGCCTCGGTGCCCGTCACCGCGTCGTCGCTCTGGGCCCGCATGGTCGCCATCAGCTCGCGCAGCGTCAGGTGCCGCTTCTCGCCGAAGTACTGCAGGATGTCCGCGTCCGTGCCCGTGGGCGGCAGGTCCGGCACCGCGTCCTCGAACCACTGCAGCGCGCGCAGCAGCAGCGTCACGGGGAACTTGCGGGTCTGCCCGATCTTGATGTGGATCACGCCGTCGGCGCTGGTGTCAATCTCGGTCCACGGCCCGTCGGACGGGATGATCTGGGCCGCGTGAAGGACGCGGCCGCTGGCGTCCACCAGGTCCCGGAAGTAGACGCCGGGCGAACGGGAGAGCTGGCTGATGACCACGCGCTCGGAGCCGTTGACGATGAAGGTGCCCCGGTCGGTCATCTTGGGGATCTCGCCCAGGTAGACCTCGCTCTCCTTGATGTCGGCGGTCTCCTTGTTGATCAGCCGCACCTTGACGTACAGCGACATCTCGTAGGTGGAGTCGCTCTCGCGGCACTCCTCGACGCTCTTCTTCGGCTCGCCGAAGCGGTAGTCGCCGAACATGACGGCGACGGTGCCGGAGTAGTCGTCTATCGTGCTGAAGTGGTCGAACAGGTCGCGAAGGCCCTCTTCGAGGAACCACTGGTAAGCGCTGGTCTGTATCTCGGCGAGGTCGGGCAGGGGAAGAATCCTCTCCGCCTGGTCCTGGATCTCTGGGAGTATCTCCTCAAACGCGGCCATCACGCATCTGTGCCTCCTGGGGCAGTTGGGGAAAGCACCCCGCGCTGGGTCGGGTTTGCGCGGCAAACGACAACACACTCACCGACGTGGCCCGGTGAGCCTCACCGTACGATCAGCTCTGCTCATTCACAGCTTTATGGGGTCAGCGTGTCTCCTGTCATACTCAGGTGATCCGAGTATACC
>CAZSOQ010000015.1:0-33999 GCA_964608495.1 uncultured Armatimonadia bacterium
AGCTCGAAGGCCGTGAGGCGGGCGCCCTGCAGGAGCGGGCGGGTCTCGTCGGCCCAGACCTGCACCTGCTTGCCCTGCTCGACGGCGCCGCGGATGACGCCGAGGGCGGTGCCGTAGCCGGCCGTGGCAAGGGCGCCAGCGTTGCAGTGGGTCAGCACCCTGGCGCCGTCGGGGATAAGCTGCGCGCCGTGGCGTCCGATGGCGCGGCAGCGGTCGAGATCGTCGTCCAGGATCGCCTGGGCCTCGCGGCTGAGGGCGCCGCGCACGGCCCCCACGCTCCCGGCCCAGGGCAGCCAGATTCGGCGCATCCGCTCCAGGGCCCAGAAGAGGTTCACGGCCGTGGGACGGGTGGCCGCCAGGACTTCGTGGGCGGTGGTCAGGTGCTGCCTGAGGTCGCCCATGTCATCGGCCGGGTATAGCGCCGCCGCGAGAGCGATGCCCGCTGCGGCCGTGCAGCCGATGGCCGGCGCGCCCCGCACGCGAAGGACCTTGATCGCCTCGGCGACGGCGGGGATCGTCCGCAGACACACCTGCTTGAGCTCGGCGGGCAGCAGGGTCTGGTCCACGATCCGCACGGCGGGCTCGTTGGGCAGCCACTCAACGGTGGGCGGCAGTGCCATGGTGATCACCCCAGTCGGTCGGGGCCTCCTTCGACGCGCGGAGTCCGGCTCCTATCCGGGACACCCGGACCGGGAAGCTCAGCCGGAGCGGCGCGGCAGAGCCGGGGCGCGGGGTTTGCGCGAGGGGGCAGAGGTGTATCCTGGATTCTGGCAGAAGCTCCCCTCGTCCCCCCGGTGGCGGAAAGACACGAGGCCGGAGCAAGGCTGGCCGTGGGCCCTGGCGACCGGTTAGAATAGCGCAGGGGCAGGCGAGGCAGGCCGTGGGCGACGAGGTGGTCCTGTTGGGGGACCTCGACCCGGTGACGGTGCTCCTCAGGTCAAGTCCCGAGGCGGTGTACCAGGCCTGTGCCCGGTGCCACGAGGAGGCCGGTGACCCGTACGTCCTGGCGGCGGGTTGCGAGGTGCCGCCGGGAACGCCGGAGGCGAGTCTTCGGTCCATGCTCCAGTACGCCGAGGACGCCGGGAAAGGAGAGTAGGCCGAGAATGGTCGAGGTAGATATTGAGGCCGCGAGTGAGGTCTGCAGTAGGCTCCGCGCGAACGTCGAGCAGGTGATCGTGGGCAAGCGGGACGTGATCCAGCACACCATTACGGCGCTGATGGCGGGCGGGCACGTGCTCTTCGAAGACGTGGCGGGGCTGGGGAAGACGATGCTGGCGCGGGCGCTGGCGGTGTCCATGGGTGGGACCTTCCGGCGGGTGCAGTTCACGCCGGACCTGCTGCCCACCGACGTGACGGGCGTAACGGTGTTCAACCAGCGGAGCGGAGACTTCGAGTTCCGGCCCGGCCCCGTGTTCGCGAACGTGCTGGTGGCCGACGAGATCAACCGGACGTCGCCGCGGACCCAGTCGGCGCTGCTCGAGGCGATGGCCGAGCAGCAGGTGACGATGGACGGAGTGACCCACGAGCTGCCGCGCCCCTTCTTCGTGATGGCGACGGAGAACCCGATAGAGCTGGAGGGCACCTATCCCCTGCCGGTCTCGCAGCTCGACAGATTCACGCTGCGGCTGAGCATCGGGTACCCGTCGGAGAAGGCGGAGACGGAGGTGGTGCGGCGGCAGCTCGTGCGACACCCGATCGAGACGCTGAAGGCGGTGACGACGTCGGAGGAAGTGCTGCACGTGCAGTGGGTCGTGTCGCATTGCCACGTGGACGACAGGATCTACGCCTACGCGATAGCCCTGGTGAACCAGACGCGGCAGTCGGAGGAGGTCGAGGTGGGCGCGAGCCCGCGGGGCACGATCGCGCTGATCCGCACGGCGCAGGCGCGGGCGGTGCTGGAGGGGCGCGACTTCGTGATACCAGACGACATCAAGGCTCTGGCGACGCTGTGTCTGCCCCATCGCCTGATCCTGCGCCCTGAGGCGCGCCTGCGGGGTACGTCGGCGCTGAGTCTGGTGGATCGGGTGGTGGACGGGACGCCGCAGGTGACGCAGGCATGACGCGCAAGGGCCGCCTGGTACTGCTGGCCACGATAGTGCTGTACCTCGCGGGAGCGGCGAACGACTCCCAGCCGGCTTACTCCTTTGCCTCGGCGCTGCTGGGCGTGTTGCTGGCGGCCTACGTGCTATCGCGCTTGGCTGCGAGCGGACTGCGGCTGCTGCGCGCGTTGGTGCCGGAGACGGTGATGGCGGACGCGGACAATCCGCTGGCGGTGGAGCTGACCAACGCCGCGCTGATAGCCAAGCCGCGGTCGCGCCTGACGTACCGGCTGGTCCCGGTGTCGCTGGAGGGCCCGGAGCAACGCGAGGGCTTCCGCGTACCGCTGCTGCAGCGTGGGCTGCGGGTGCTGGTGGAGCTGCCCTTCTCGGTGCCGTGGCGGGGGCACTGGCGGCTGGAGGACCTGCGGCTGGAGGGGTCCGATCCGCTGGGGCTCTTCCAGCGGCCGGAGCGGGCGGCGGCACCGGTGGACTTCGTGGCCACGCCGCCCTACTGGGCCGAACTGCCGGTCCCGGCCTTCAGCCTGCTGGCGCCCGGCACGCGGATGCTTATGTCCGCCGAGCGCGCGGACCGGGGCGAGTACCGGTCTATCCGGGAGTATGCGCCCGGGGACGACATCCGGCACGTGCACTGGCGGGCCACGGCCCACCGCGGGAAGCTGTCCATCAAGGAGTACGACCGCCTGCGCGAGATTCAGGCGCAGGTGTGGCTGGCGCCGGTGGCGACGGGCCGGGGCGTACTGCCCGAGGCCGAGGTGGCCTTGAGCACGGCGGCCACGCTGGCGCACTGCTTCGCCCTGGCCCCCCTGCCCACGGTGCTGCGCACTGTGGGCCTGCTGCCCGACGCGGGAGGGCCGGGGCAGGGCGAGCTGTTCTGGCGACAGCTTCTCTCGGCCCTGGCCGGCGTGCCCTACCTGCCCGCCCCCGACCTGGGGCGGCACGCGGCGGCCTGGGCGCGGCAGGTGTCCGTCGGGGCCACGGTCTACCTCGTGAGCAACTCGGCGGAGGCGCTGGCCTCCATGGCCCAGGTGCTGGGGCCCTACGCCCACCCCGTGACCGTGCTGGCCGGGCCGGACAGCATGGAGGGCCTGAAGCCACACGTGGTGGTGCCCGACTACGAGGGCATCCCGGCGGCTCTGACGTGGTTGGCCAGCTCGAACCTGGGTGAGGTGGGCGGCCGTGGACTCTGAGGAGCGCGGCTGGGACTGGTACTGGGTATGCGTGGCCGCCTGGGCCGCGATGATGGGGGCCTGGATGGCGGCGGCCGACGTGCTGGCCCAGCCGCAGTTCGCGCTGCGCAGCGGCGCGCTGCTGGTGGGAGCCTTCCCCTTCGCCTACTACCTGCGCTACAGCCAGGTGCGGCGCTCGCACGTGAACCTCATCGTGTTGCTGGCAGCCGTCATCCTGGGAGCCATCGAGCTGGGGCGAGGCTGGCACCCGATGGTATGGGCGTCCCTGGAGAGTCTGGGCGCGGCCTACCGCGCGCTGATCGCCGCCTTTCTCTGGGTCACCGTCATGCGGGCCTTCGCTCTGCGGACGCTGTCGGACATGCTCGAGACCGTGGTGCCCGTCTGGTCGATTCTGCTCCTGGTGCTCGTGTGCCAGCCGAACGTGGTGGCGGTGGTGGGGACGTCGGTGGCGCTGATGGGCAGCGTGGCTGTGATGGCCGCGGCCCACGAGGCGAGCTGGGCCGCGCCGCCCAAGCAGGTGCGGACGGTGGTGGGCCACGGCGCGCCTCGCGTGCGCACGGCCAACTCGTGGCCGACGGTGTATGTCTTTGCCCTGCTGGCGGCACTGGCGGCCTCCCAGGGCCTGCGGAGCCTGGACATCACCTCCGTGGTCGGACGAGAGCTGCAGATCCGAATGGCGCGGGTGCTGGCGCGATACATGCTGCGGTATCGCGAGGACTTCGTCTCGGGGGAATCGCGGCTGTACATGGGTGGGCCGGCCCCCACGTCCAACCGGCCTGCGTTCGAGGTTGAGGCGGCGCAAGGTGCGAACTGGCGGCTGTCGGTGTACACCCTCTACGACGGGTGGTCCTGGTCGTCGGACTTCCGCAGCACGCATCGAGGCAAGCAACTGTCCGAGGGGACGTGGGAGATGGCGGTGCCCCGGGGCGCGGGGAAGAGCCCCAGGGGCGATCGGCTGTCGGTCACCGTGCGGGCCCGGGTGCCGATGGCCGGAACCGTACCCGCCATCTTCTGGCCGCAGTGGGTGACGAACCGGAGCCTGGAGCGGGCCAACCACGTCAAGGTGGACAATCTGGGCGCCCTGTGGTTCTCGCGCTACGTTCGCCCCGGTGACACCTACCGGGTGGTGGCCCTGCGAGCGGACTCGGGAGGCGAGCCGGACTATCTGGGCAAGGAGATGCTGGAGGCGTGCCTGCGGCTTCCGGAAGACCTGCCGTCCCGGGTTAGGGACCTGGCGAGGCGGATCACCGAGGGGAAGCCGAGCCTCTCGTCGAAGCTGGCCGCGGTGGGGAACTACCTGGCGCTGAACTACGACTACGACGAGTTTCCGGACTATGCGCCCCGAGGCCGGGACGCGGTGGACTTCTTCCTCTTCGACTCGAAGCGGGGCTACTGCGTGCACTTCGCGGCGGCCTTCGTGGTGATGTGCCGGGCGGCAGGCGTGCCCGCGCGGCTGGTGACGGGGTTCCTGGAGGGCGATCTGGACGAGAGCGGCAGGATCTACGTGGTGAGGGCCAAGGACGCCCACGCGTGGGCGGAGATCTTCGCGCCCAAGATCGGCTGGACGGAGTTCGATGCGACGCCACCCAGGCCCCTGACGGCCGCCCAGGCCGCGGCCCAGACCTGGGACAACATCACGGACGGCATCGGAAAGGCCCTGAGCGTCGCCTGGCAGTGGATGGGCCGCCACGTCACTCAGACCGCGGCCGTGCTGGCGGCCCTTGTGCTGCTAGTGGGGGTGCACCGGTGGCGGCAGTGGCGCGGGATGCTGCGCGTGCGCCTTCCGGGGGCCGGGCCGAGGAAGCAGGTGCAGGCAGCCTACGGCCAGATGCTGCGTTGGATGACGGACCTGGGACAGCCGCCGCCCCTGCCGGCCACGCCCCTCGAGGTCGCAGGCGGACTCGGCGGGGAATGGGGTCGCGAGCGCGAGTCGGCCCTGTCGCTGGCCTGGCTCTATACCCGTAGCATTTACGCGCTGGGCGGCTGTCGCCGTGAGGAGGCCGAGCAGGCCGTCGAGGCGGCGGAGTCCGTCCGCCAGCGTTGGCTGGAGCTTAGGCGACGGCGGCGGCGGGGCTACTCGCGCCGCAGAGGCTGATGTCGCCCTAGCGCGACAGCCGCACCAGGCATCCCGCAGGGAGCCAGAGGGCACCGAACCCGCCCGGGGAGTGAGGGACATGAGGATCTACGGCAGCATACTCGAGACGATCGGCAACACGCCGCTGGTGGAGCTGAGGAAGCTGGCAGCGGGCCTGCCGGGACGCGTGCTCGCCAAGATGGAGAGCTTCAACCCGGCGGGAAGCGTGAAGGACCGGATCGGGCTGGCGATGGTCGAGGCCGCGGAGCGCGAGGGCAGGCTCGTGCCCGGACGGAGCGTGATCGTCGAGCCCACCAGCGGGAACACCGGCATAGGGCTGGCCATGGCGGCAGCCGTGAAGGGCTACCGGCTGATCCTGACCATGCCGTCGAGCATGAGCCTGGAGCGCAGGAAGCTGCTGGCGGGCCTGGGCGCGGAGATGGTGCTGACCGAGCCGAGCGCTGGGATGCAGGGATCGGTGGACAAGGCCCGTGAGCTGGCCGAGGCCCTGCCCGACTCCTTCATGCCGAACCAGTTCGGCAACCCCGCGAACCCGGACGTGCACCGGCGGACGACGGCCGAGGAGGTCTGGCGCGACACGGAGGGGCGGGTGGACGTCTTCGTGGCGGCGGTGGGGACGGGTGGCACGGTGACCGGCGTGGGGCAGGCGCTGAAGCAGCGCAAGCGCGAGGTGCGAGTGGTCGCGCTGGAGCCGGCGGCCTCACCGGTGCTGTCCGGCGGTCAGCCCGGGCCTCACGGGATCCAGGGGATCGGGGCGAACTTCCTGCCCGAGGTGCTGGACCTGGGCGTGGTTGACGAGATCCTCCAGGTGACCGAGGAGGAGGCCAAGGAGACCTCGCGGGCGATGGCGCGCGAGGAAGGGATCCTGGCCGGGATCTCCGCGGGGGCGAATGGGTGGGGTGCGCTGCAGGTGGCCGCGCGGCCGGAGATGGACGGCAAGCTGGTGGTGTTCGTCGTCTGCGACACGGGAGAGCGCTACCTCTCCACGGACCTTTACTCCGAGGTGTGAGCCCCGCGGGGCGGCGAGGGAGCAATCCGGCCCGGCGCGCGGCGCCCCGGGCACCCAAGTGACGTCAATGCAGAGCATCTACGACTTCTCGGAGGAAGAGCTGACCGCCTGGCTCCAGGAACGGGGCGAGCCCCGCTACCGGGCCGCGCAGGTGCTCGAGTGGGTCTACCGCAAGCGGGCGACCGGCTTCGGGGACATGACGTCCCTGCCGCGGGATGTGCGGCGCAAGCTCGCGGACGAGCTGCAGATCGGCCCGCTGCCGATCGTGTCCCAACGCGAGGGGCGCGACAGCATCAAGCTCCTGGTGGGGCTCGAGGACGGCGAGCGCGTCGAGTGCGTGGGGATGAAGACGCCGTGGGGCGGCACGGCCTGTGTGTCCAGCCAGGTCGGATGCCCGGTGGGATGCGCCTTCTGTGCCTCGGGCGCCGGAGGCCTGGTGCGCAATCTGACGACGGCGGAGATCGTGCGGCAGGTCCTGGCGCTCACGACGCGGGGCGTCAAGGTGACCAATGTAGTGTTCATGGGGATGGGGGAGCCGCTGCTGAACTACGAGGCCGTGCTAGGGGCCGTGCACACGATCACCTCGCGGGGGCGGATGGCGATAGCGCCCCGGCACGTGACGGTGGGGACCGCGGGCGTGGTGCCGATGATCCCCCGACTGGCGCGGGACACGCCGGCCAAGCTGGAGCTGGCCGTGTCGCTGGGGGCGCCGGTGGACGGAGTGAGGCGGGAGCTGGTGCCGGGCGTGGCCCGCTGGCCCGTGGCCGAGCTGATGAGGGCCTGCGATGAGTGGACGCGCCTGCGGGGCGGGCAGCCCGTGACCTACGCCTACGTGCTGGTGGCTGGGGTGAATGACACGCTGAAGCTGGCGACGCAACTGGCAGCCCTGCTGCGGACGCGCCGCCATCACGTGAACCTCATCCGGATGAACCCGGTGGAGCACTGCGACCTGCGCCCGTCGTCGAAGGAGCAGACCCTGGCCTTCGCACGGCGGCTCGAGGAGCGAGGGATCAACGTGAGCCTCAGGCAGTCGCGCGGGCGAGACATCGAGGCCGCGTGCGGTCAGCTCAGGCGCAGCGCGGCGAAGGCCGCGGGAGGACGCAAGGCCGAGTGCGGTGACGGCGGCAGACGTCCCGGTGGTGCGAGCAAGCGTGGCGACGGCGGCGCCGGGCGTCCCGGCGGCAGACACGATGCCAGGGGCAGGAAGGGCCCCCCTCGCGGCGCGGGCGAGCCAGAGCGCGGCACGGGTGGAAAGCCCGGGCGCGCCGGCAGGGACGGCGCAGGCCCTCCCGGCGGCGGCCGCAAGGCTCCGCAGGGGGACGGCAAAGGCGCCGGTGGGCGCGGCAGCGGCGGCGGAAGGGACGCGAAGGGCCCCGGCAAGCGGGGCAGCCGTGGCAGCAAGGGCGGCCAGGGGCGGCCGAGCGGTCCCCCCAAGGCACGCCCGGGGCCCCCGCGACGCGCGGACCGGCGCGGCGGATCGGGCCCGCCTGCGTCCGGCTAGGTGGGCGAACGGGTCGCCCGAGGGCTCCTCAGGCCCGGGCTCCGACGATACCATCGGGGCGCCCGCCCGGGGGAACCGCGGGATAGGGTGGGCGTATGGCGCGTTACGGCGGGGCATTGTATCCTGGACAGCGTTGCCTGCATCCCCGGTACGCGAAGGGGTCTCGGCGGGGGCGCGGCTCCGGGGACGGGCGAGGGACGGCCCGGATGCGCACGATCACCACTGATGAGATAAGCCAGCTCGTGGCCGAACTGTGCCGTCGCGCCAACTTCCACCTGCCGGAGGATGTCGTCGGGGCGCTGGAGCGCGCGAGGGAGGCGGAGAGGTCCGAGAGGGGCAGGTGGGTGCTGGACAGCCTGCTGGAGAACGCCGCGGAGGCGGCGCGGGAGAGCCTGCCCTTGTGCCAGGACACGGGGCTCGTGGTCTGCTTCGTGCGGCTGGGCAGGGACGCGCGGGTCGAGGGCGACCTGGGAGAGGCCGTGGACGCGGGGGTGCGGCAGGCCTACACGACCTGGCCGCTGCGCAAGTCCGTGCTCGCCGATCCGCTGGACCGGGCCAGCAATACGGGCGACAACACGCCGGCCGTCCTCGGTCTGGAGCTGGTGGAGGGGGACGGCCTCGAGGTGCAGGTCGTGCCCAAGGGGGGCGGGAGCGAGAACGCCGGCGCGGCCTGGATGCTGTCGCCGAGCGAGGGCGAGGAGGGAATAGTGGCGCGGATCGAGCGGCAGGTGCGCGAGCAGGGAGGCAAGTGGTGCCCGCCGGGGATCGTCGGGGTCGGCGTCGGGGGCACGCTGGAGCGCGCGGCCGATCTGGCCAAGCGTGCCGTGACGCGGCCCATCGGGGGCGCTCACCCGGAGGCGAAGTGGGCGGCGCTGGAGGCGAGGCTGCTGCGGACGATCAACGCGACGGGCATTGGCCCGATGGGACTAGGGGGCGACACGACGGCCCTGGCTGTCCATGTGGAGTACCACGCCTGTCACCTCGCCTCACTGCCGGTGGCCGTGAGCTTCCAGTGCCATGCCGCCAGGCGCGCGGCGGGAAGGCTATGAGGGAACAACCGGGGCGCGTGCAGCTCAGGACGCCGCTGAGCAAGGCGTCAGTGGCGGAGCTTCGCGCCGGGCAGGTGGTAGCGCTGTCCGGCGTGGTCTACACGGCGCGGGACGCCGCCCACCAGCGACTGGCCGCGGCTCTGGCGGAAGGGCGGAGACTGCCTGTGGACCTGGCCGGGGCGGTGATTTACTATTGCGGGCCCGCGCCGGCGCCGCCGGGCCGGCCCGCCGGCTCCTGCGGCCCCACCACGTCTGCGCGGATGGACCCCTACACCGAGGCGCTGCTGGAGCAGGGAGTGGCGGCGACGATCGGCAAGGGGAACCGGTCGCGGGCGGTGCGCCAGGCGCTGGTGAGGCATGGGGCCGTGTACCTGGTGGCGGTGGGAGGAGCCGGGGCCCTGCTGGCAAGGCACGTCAGGGCGGCCAGGGTCGTGGCCTACGAGGACCTGGGGCCCGAGGCTATCCACGAGTTCGAGGTCGAGGACCTGCCGGCGGTGGTGGGCTACGACGCCCACGGTGGGGCGGTGTTCGCCGGAGAGGAGCCGCCGAGCGCCCGGGAAACGAGCACGGCGAGGAGTGAGCGATGAGCAAACCGAGCCCGTCCGGCCGACTGGCCCTAGCCCTCGGGCGGCTCCTGCTGCACCTCGGGCCGAGGGCCTACGGGCCGGCCGAGCGGATGCTCGCCTGGGCGAGGCAATCCACGCCGCGGGCCGAGGGCTGGCTCGCCTTTGCCCAGGGGCTGAGGGCTTCGCAGCGCAACGATCAGGACACGGCCCTGGAGAGGCTGCGGGCGGCGTCGGTGGCTCTGCCGGACAACCCGGACGTGGCCGTGTCGCTGGCGCTGGCGCTGGCGAACGCCGACCGGTGGGACGTGGCCATCGATTCGGGCGAGCGGGCGCTGAAGTTCTTCGAAGAGGCCAGCTCCTCGGCGGGCCTGTGGCAGATGCTGGCCTGGGCCTACCTGATCACCGGTCGCTACCCGGCCGTGCTGGAGCTCATGCAGCGCATGCGCGACGCCGGCCTGGGCATCACCCTCATCCACCTGCCGCTGATGCTGGCACGGGCGCTGCTGTGGAACGAGGAGCCGCCGATCGCGGCGCTGCGCAGTCTGGTGAGGGGAAGCGGGTCCCAGTTGCGGGCGTGCCTGCGGTTGGTCGAGCACCTGGCGGAGACCAGGCGGGACGCCCTGGCCGTGTCGGTCCTCTCGGTGCTGCCCTCGGCCACGGCGATCCGGGCGCTGGACACGATGGCGACGCGAGCGGCCGGCCCGGCGAAGGCGGAGCTGGTCCTGTGGGCGGCCAACGCCCTGAGGAAGCTGGAGCTGGTGCCGGAGCTGGCCCTGGCTATTGCCTCGGTGGCGTCGCTGGTGGCGGGCGACGAGGACGCGTCCGCGACCTATGCCAGGCAGGCGGCTGAGCTGGGGCCCGACCAGGGCGCGGTGCAGGAACGGCTGGCCCTGGTGTGGCTGATGTTGGGGGACGAGACACAGGCGCGGTCGGCGGGCAGCAGGGCCGTGATGGCCGGATCGAGCGACGCGCTGGCCGCGGCCGTCGTCGCTGCGGGCCTGATGGCGAAGGGCGAGCTGCGCGAGGCCCGGCGGGTGTTCATGACGCAGCGGGTGGGCGACGCGCTGGGCGCCCTGGTGGGGCATGTGATCCAGGCCTGGATCTTCGTCGCTGGCGGCGACTGGGACGACATGCGTCGGGTGCTGCAGTATGCCGCCGACGAGTGCGGGGAGGTGCCGACGTGGGCCCGCCGGCCCACGCTGCGGGCCTTCCTCGAGGTCCCTCTCGAGGCCATCGCGGCGGCCAAGCCGGAGGAGCAGAACCAGCAGGCCCTGGAGCGGCTTCGGTCCTGGGTGTCGGCCTTCCCGTGGTGAGAGCCGGAGGGCCGGCGGCCCGTCGAGCCGCGCAGGCTGCTGCACAAAGGGGGGAGCCGCGGTGCCGCAAGTGCTTCGCCTTGCGATAGCCGGAGGAGGACGCGGCCGGGGCCAGATCTGGCCGGCCACGGTCAGCAAGCTGGCCGACCTGTATGAGCTGTGCGCCCTGTGTGAGCCTGTCCCCGAGCGCGCGGCCGAGAACGAGCAGCGGTGGCGCGTGCCCGTGTACGCGGACCTGGAGACGATGCTCGTGGAGCAGGCGCCGGACGTGGTGCTCGTCGCCGTGCCGACCGACGCCTATCACGCCGTGGGGACGCTGGCGGCGCGCCACGGAGCCCACATCATCAGCGAGATTCCCCTGGCTCCGACGCGGCCGATCGCGAACCTGTTGATCGAGGCCGCGGCGCAGGCCGGCGTGAAGGTCGAGGTGGCGGAGAACGTCTACCGCTGGGCCAGCGAGCGGCTGAAGCAGAAGATCATCCAGGAGGGGCTGATCGGGCCGGTGACCCACATGCGGCTGTGGTACACCTGCGGGTGCTACCACGGCTTCAACGCCGTGCGGGTGCTGGCGGACGCCGAGGCGACGCGGGTGCTGGGGTACGCGGGCACCATCCAGGCGCCCTACTACCTGGACTACCTGGGCCAGACGATCCCGGACCGGGCGTGGGAGAGTGCGGTGGTGGAGTTCGACAACGGGTGCGTGTGCCTGTACGAGATGCCGCCGGCGGGCCCGCGGGGGAACGTGTGGGAGGTCGAGGGCACCCAGGGGGCGCTGGTGGGCAACGAGCTGTGGCTGGACGACGGGTCTGGGAGAGCGCCCTATGCCTTCAACTGGGAGTACGCCGAGACGGAGGGCGGGCGGGTGCTTGAGCACGTGCGTGTGGACACAGACCCGCCGGTTGTGTGGGAGAATCCCTTCCGGCAGTACGGCGTAGCGGACAACGATGAGGTGGCGCGGGTGGACATCCTGGCAGGCTTCCACCACGCCGTCACGGAGGGCCTTCCCGCCGAGTACCCGCCGGAGCGGGCGTGGCCGGACCAGGAGATGTGGATCGCGCTGCGGGAGAGCGCGCTACGCGGGAACACGTGGGTTGACCTGCCGCTCAAGGGCGTGACGAGCTTCGAGGAGATGATGCAAGCCGAGTACCTGGCCCTCTACGGGCGTCCCTGGGACGATGTGGAGGGCCTGACGCGGGTAGCCTTCCCTCGCGGCGGAGTGCGCTGGACGGTGGGAAGGCAGCTTTGACGGGGCCCGCCACGGAGCTTCAGGGCCTGAGCTTCTCGGTGACGATCAGCGACGCGTCTTCCGCGTAGCTCACGAGGAAGGGGGGCGAGACCCTGCCCTGCATGGTGACCATCAGCACGTCGCGGCCCCCCGGTCCTGGGAAGACCTTGGCGATGTACCACCATCGCGGGTCGGGAAGGCTCATGCGCCACTGGCCGCGGGGCGTGTAGGGGCCCTCGAGGCGGTCGGCGAGGAAGACGTAGTTGCCCCGTGCCACCTTGCCCGTCACGCCGGTCACGGCCGTGAAGCCTTCGGGCACGCCGCTGTCGTGGGCGCCCCCGAAGTAGAGATACCAGCGGCCGTCGCGCTGCCACACCTGGGGTGTCTCCATGCGCTCGAACCACCGGGGGTACGACAGCACGGCGGCAGGCTCCCACGACCGCAGGTCGCGTGAGCGCATGAGCGTCACGCAGCCGCTTTCGGCCACGGGCGCGCCCAGGACCCGGGAGTTGAGGGCCATGTACATCCAGCCGTCCACCGGCTCGGGGTACAGGTAAGGATCGGCGAGGAACACCCACTGGAGCGCCTCGCCCTGCCAGACGCCGTCGAAGGCCTTGCCGCAGGGCACCACCGGGCCGTCGCCCACCGTCTCCCAGCGGTACAGGTCGTCGCTGACGGCCAGCCCGACGCCGGAGACCCGTGACCCCCGGCCGGTGAAGACCATCCACCATCTGCCCTCGTGCCGCGCGATGCTGCCGGTGGCGATCGAGAGGTCATTCCAGGTGCCGCGCAGAGGCACGAGCGCGGGGCCGTGGTCCACCCAGTGCCACAGGTCGGTGGAGGTGGCGTGGCCGACGTGAGGGGCGCCCACCGCAGCGTCGCCGGCGCAAGCGGGGCGCTGCAGGTAGAAGGCGTGGAAGGTGTCGCCGCTCTGAGCGAACCAGTTGTCGTTGGTGACCATGCCGGGCGGCTGGAAGAGCTCGGGCTCCTCAGGCGCGCGGTCCGGCTGGCCCGTGGCCGCGATCATCAGCATCACCCCGAGCGACGCGACACTCACGAGACCCGGCACGGATCAGGCCTCCCGTGAAGGAGCGCCCACGAGGCGGCGAGGACGGGCAAGCGCTCGCGGCAGGCCCGTGGCTCAGTCCTTGGCCGGTACGGCAGCCACCGGCTTCTCGGGCTTGACGCCAAGGGCCTCGGCCACATCGAAGGGCACGAAGTTCTCGCCATAGCCGGGCTTGCCGGCGGTGCCCGCGGGCGCCGTGGTGCAGTTGGCCACCCACATCTTGAGGTCGGTGACGTCCCAGGCCACGGAGTGCAGGTCGCCGGTGCCCAGCCCCCGCATTATGTCCATCATGGCCACGTTCTCGTCTATCTGCCCGATCTTGGGCTTGAGGGCCTCGTAGACCTTCTCGTTCCAGTCGCTGTCCTCGCCCATGGAGAAGTAGACCGTGTCGGTCAGATGGCGGTTGGGCAGGCACTTGGCGTCGAAGGCGTAGGCCCAGTCCTTGCAGGCCATGAAGGCGCGGGCGTCCGGGATCTTGCCGTCGCCTACGCAGTACAGGTAGGAGGTGGTGCGCTTGGCGTCCTGGACCATGCGGACGGCCTCGTCGAGCGTGGCGGCCTCCTCGAGCACGCGGCGCAGGAGGAAGGGGAAGGGCTCGCCCGCCAGGGTCTCCTTCTCGTCGCCGAAATTGGTGCCGATCTCACTCAGAGCGATGCCCTTGCCGCTGATGCCGGTGACGCAGCCGACGAAGCCCACCCAGCCGACGAGAACGAAGGGGTTCTTGTCCAAGGGCTTGCAGACGAGGATGGCGGGGTAGTTCTGGATGCCCGCCTCGGTGGCATAGTCGAGGGCGCGGATCTGGATGAGATGGCCGTTCTTGGTGGCCTTGCCCCAGGAGGCGAAGAAGGTGCAGTGGAACTCGGAGAAGTCCGGTATGGCGTGGGCGCGCTGGATGGCCTTGAGCTCGATGCCGGAGCCGTCGGCCAGGCCGCGCATCTCCTCCTTGATGTCGTCGGAGACGAAGGGCTCCATCTCCGCCCAGGCCTCGTCGAGCTTGCTGGCCGGGATCTTCATCCCAATGCACATGGCCATGGTGATGGTGGTCACGAACCTGCGGACCTTGTCGGCCATGAGCTTGCCGTGGGCATAGCCCATCTCGTAGGGAGTGCCCTCGACGTAGATGACGTCAATCGCGTCCTCCCCCTCCCCTATCGTCTCGACGCGGCCCTTGACCTCGGGCGCCGTGGTCGCGGGGCCCCCCTGCTGGGCCGCGCGGGCGTCCGTCTGTCCGCCGGGCGGGCCGGTGGCGGTCCTGTCCTGCGGCTCGCACCCCACGATGCCAGCCAGAACGAGCAGAGCGGCGCAAAGGACCCAGCAGCGATTACGCACGGTGAATCCCTCCTGGCGGTGTCGGCCGACCGCCTGGTTGCACGGAACGCCTGGCACGCGGACTATTCCCCACAGGCCCAGCGCAACCTGCACCGGCTACACTTGTCCGGGGACGGCATGGGCGGGAACTGCCCGCCACGGATCCGGGCGATGGCGTCGCGCGCCTGTCGGGCGGCCTCGGGGCCGGCCGCGGCCGTCTCAATCTCGTCTATCCTCTCGTCCGCCAGGTACACCAGGGCCCCCAGGTCCGGGCGCCTGCCGAGCACCCGCTCGAGGCCGTGGCTGTACAGGGCGATCTGGAAGCGGTTGGCGTCGGGCTCGCCCTCGTCGCGGACGCCCGTCCGCCCGCGCCCGGTCTTGTAGTCCACCAGCGTCATGCGCTCCCCGGCCTCGGCCACGGCGTCCACCTTGCCCTCGACGAGCACGCCGTCGAGCTCGAGGCACACCCAGGCTTCGGTGCGCAGGCGGTCGGCGTCCCGCAAGTGGCGGGCGTAGAACTCCCCGGCGAGGAACCACTCCAGCAGCCGGCGGAGCTGCCGCTGGTCGGCGTCGGTGAGGCGCCGGAGCCCCCCGCCGCCCGGGATGGTTGGGCCCAACAGCTCGTCGAGCCCGGCCAGGCCGCCCTTGCCGATCATCTGCAGCAGGCGGTGAGCCAGCGTCCCGCGCTCGATGGGCGAGAGCTCGCGCGACAGGGCCGGCTCGGCGGCGGCGACGTCGGGGAGGGCCTCGACATGGCGCAGGAAGTAGTAGCGCGGGCAGGTCAGGTAGTCGGCCAGCTCCGTGACGGCGAAGCGCTGTCGGGCCTCGGTGTCGGGCGGGAAGGACCGTAGAGCGCGGGCGAAGTCGAGCGGCTCGGGGGCAGGCTCGTCGGGCGGAGAGACGGGCTCAGGCGCCTCGCCGCGCAGGACCACCTCGAAGGGCGGCACGTCGTCGCAGTCGGGCGGGAGCAGGTACCACGGGCAGGGGGCATCCTCGCCCAGCCGGGTCATCTCGGCGCCCGGCTGCAGGTCCCTGGTCTCGATGCCGCAAGCCGCGAGGAGACGCAGCAGCCAGCTTCCTGAGCCGATGCTCCGGCCGTCCGGACCGCTTGGTCCCGGACGGAAGCTTGAAGAGAGGACCAAGAGGTCGCTGGCACGGGTCATGGCGACATATAGCACACGCTTGTCCTCGGCCTCGGCCTCGGCGGCCTCCTGCTGGGCGATGATCTCACCCATCAGCCGCCAGCGGCGCGGGCGATAGTCGCCCGGCTCGGCGGGCACGAGACCCCAGCGCGGATGGGCGCGGGTGAGAGGCACCTCGTCGGAGCCGCTCTCGCCGCGCCCCAGGTCTGCGACGATGACCACGGGCCACTGGAGCCCCTTGGCCCCGTGGACGGAGGTGAGCCGCACGCTCTCGCTCTCCTCTTCCTCGGTCGGGGCCTGGGCCTCCTGGGTATCGGCCGCCGTCAGCGCCAGGAGGAACTCGGCGAAGGCGGCCACGCCGCCGCGCCCTGACTGTTCGAAGCTGCGCGCCAGGTCCGTGAGCTTGCCCAGGTTCGCCACGGCGCGCAGCCCACCGGCCTGGGCCGCCATGGCCGCGCTGTAGCCCGTCCGCTCGACGACGTCGCGGATCAGGCCGGAAAGGGTGAAGCGATCGTGCGCCCGGCGCCAGGAGGCGAGAAGCTGGGCCGCGCGCCTGACGCGGGGCATCTCCTCGAGGGGAATAAGGCTGTAGGGCTCGCGCTCGCGGGCGGTGTCGGGGGCCGCGGCCTGCAGGCGCTCCCACCAGGTGTGGTCTCGGTCCTGGGCAAGCCAGAACAGCGTCTGGTCGCTGAGGCAAAACAGCGGCGAGCGCAACACGCCGACCAGGGCGATGGCGTCCTCGGGGTTCGCCAGCACGCGGAGGACGTTGAGGATATCGGTCACCTCGGGCCGGCCGAAGAAGCCCCGCCCGGTGGCGTTGTAGTAGGGGATGCCCGCCTCCCAGAGCTGGTCCTCGTAGAGGTGGACCTGGGTCATGGCGCGGAAGAGGACGGCGATGTCACCCGCCCGCAGCGGGCGTTGGCGCGGCTCGCCCTCGGCGGCGCTGTGGTCCACGATCAGCGGCGGATCGGCCAGGAGCGCCCGGATCAGCCGCGCGATGGCCGCGCCCTCCGCCAGGCGGCGGTAGACGGCCTGCTCCGACCCGTCGGCGACCAGCATCCCGATGGCGGGCGGGCTGACCGGGGTCGCCTCACGGATCGCCTGCATGGGCTCGTACCACGCCTCGTAGGACGCGCCGGGGCTGTCGCTGAGCAGCGCCGCGACCGGGAAGACGGCGTTGAAGAAGGCCATCAGACCCGCGTTGGGGCGGAAGCTGGCGCTCAGCCGATGGACCTCGCAGTCCTTCGCGGCGCCGAAACCGCGCCGTACGCCGTTGTAGGCCGTGACGTCGGCGTCGCGGAAGCGGTAGATGGACTGCTTGGCGTCGCCGACGAGGAAGAGGCGGCCCGCATCGTCGCCCCGACCCTCGCGGCCGGAGAGGAGCTGGATGATCTCCCACTGCAGGGCGCTGGTGTCCTGGAACTCGTCCACGAGGATGTGACGGAAGCACCCCTGGACCTGGGCGCGCACCTCGTCGTTGTCGCGCAGGAGATCGCGTACGGCGATCTGCAGATCGTCGTAGTCCAGGGCGGGCACGGCGGCCTTGTAGCCCTGCCAGGCGTCGAGGGCGTGGCGGGCCTCCTGCCAGATCGCGGCCGCCAGCTCGGCCGTCTCCTCGGACGGTGACACGGCGCCCAGCAGAGGGCCGAGGTGCTCGGTGGCGACGGCGCAGACCTCCTTTACGTCCTTCCGCACCGCCTGGGCTCCGCCCGAGGCCCCCCAGACGGCCTTGGTGCCAACATTGCCCGTCTTCGTCGCGGCTTCGAGCTCTCTCATCCACTCGGCCAGGGCCCCGGCCTCGGGCTGGGGGAGCCGCGTCGCAAGGTCGTGCATGTTCAGCACCGCCGGCGAGAGCTTGTCCTCGGGGCTGGCGCGGGCCACGTCCGCATGGTCGGACAGGCGGCCCAGCACGGCTTCCCAGGCAGGGTCGGCGAGCAGACCATCGAGGGCCTGCCGGACCCACCGGGCCTCCTCTTCGCCCCACTGCGCCAGGAGGGACGCGGCGTCGGGGGGGCTATCGAGGAAGCAGCGGTACTTCTCGCGCTTGCTCACGATGGTGCGCAGGGCCTCGACGGCATGATCCAGGCCCTCGTAGTAGCCTACGGCCAGGCCGGCCGTCGCTCGCCCTTCCTGCAGCCCCAGGAGCAGGCTGTCTCTGATGGCCCGGGGCAACTGGACCGTGGTGTCCAGGTCATTCAGCACCTCGAAGCGCGGGTCCACGTCGGCGGCGAAGGGGAATTGCCTGAGCAGGCTCGTGCAGAGGGCGTGGATGGTCTGGATGGGCGCCGTCTCGAGACGGCGGATGTACCCGCGCCAGGCGCGGACTTCGTTGGGGTCCGCCGCCCGGCGCAGGAGCTCGGTGAAGCTGCCACGCAGGCGGCTCCTCATCTCCTGGGCCGCCTTGTTCGTGAAGGTGATGGCGGCGATGCGGTCGAGGAGGGCGGGCCCCTCGGCCTCGGCGGCCAGGATCCGCAGGTAGCGGGCGACCAGCGCGCTGGTCTTGCCCGATCCGGCCCCCGCGTCGAGGAGCAGGTGGACGCCGAGGTGGGTGGTGGCCGCGTCGCGCTCGGCCTGGTCGGGAGGAGGAAGGCGATCGGGCGACCCGGTTTCACTCATCGGCCTCGCCCTCCCGCGGGGGTCGGAATCCTCGGCGGCGCGCGCGGCGGGCGTCGTAGCGACAGACCCCCGCGAAGGGGCAGTGCCTGGACTGCCGGCAGAGGTGGGCCCAGGCGAACCAGCCTGACCGCATGTTGGTCACGTGGCGGTCGGCCATCGCCAGGCCCTGTTCCACCAGGTCGCGCACCTCGTCGGCTGTCTTGGCAAGACCCTCCCGGAGGGCCTCCCTGACGGGGTAGCCGACGCGGACGTAGGCCCAGCCGAGGCAGCGCCGGGCCCCGGGGTAGATCAGGCGATCCGCGGCGAGGGCGTAGAAGATGAGCTGGAAGTCCTCGCCACGCCGCATGTCCGCGGCCGAGGAGGCCTGGCCGCGCTTGTAGTCGTAGACGACGAAGCCGTCGGGCCCCACCTCGTCCAGGCGGTCCAGGCGGCCGACGACGGTGACGGGGCCGGCACCCGGTAGGTCTAGTACCAGCGTCTCGGCCCCAAGCAGGCCGTAGGGGTACTCGAAGCGCGCCGGGACGGGCGTGACCGGCAGGTCGAGCTTGGCCGGTATCTCGGTCTCGGCCGTGAGCCAGGTCTCCAGACGGCGCAGCAGCAGCTCCCTGGTGACCCGCCACAGCTCCTCGTGGCTCGTCAGGCCGGCGCGCTCGAAGGCGCTCAGGGCCCGATCGGCCGCGGCCAGCAGGAGCTCGCGGGCCTGGGCCAGAGCCTGCTCGTCGTCGGCGTCCAGGGCCACGTGGCGACGACCGCCGTCGTGCTCGGGCCGCGCACGGTAGAAGTCCGCCAGGACGCGGTGGGTGAGGCGGCCGAGCTCGAGGGCCGACACCTCCTCGCCGGGCTCCTCGAGCTCCTGCAGGCCCAGCACGCGCTCGAAGAAGAAGGCCATCGGGCACTTGCCGTAGCCGGCAAGCTGGCCCGCGCTGAAGCGATGGTTGGGCCCGAAGCGCTCGGCCAAGCGCCCCCGGCAGGCGTCAGGCAGGACGCCGTCGAAGGGCCCCGGCGGGCCGGCTCCGGGCGCGTCGGTGGTCACGCCCGCCAGGCGACCGTCGCGCAGGCGCTCGACGCGCGCCCCCTGCAGGGCCAGGTCTCGTCGTTGCCGGTACTCCTCGCCTTCGCCGAACCGAGCCAGGGCCTGCAGCGCGGCGTCGGCGTGGGGAAGGTCGGCCGCCTCGCGGGCCTGGTCGTCCCTCGGAGGCTCGTACCTGAGCAGCAGAGCGCGTTCGAGCAGCTCGCGCGGGCTGGCCGCCTCGCCCAGCGGCGGCACAACGTCGCGCAGGCGCAGCTCGCGCCGGGTCTCCCGCAAGGCCGGCAGGAGACGCTCGGCCTCGTCCACGTAGAAGCTGCGCAGGAGGGGCGAGCCCTCGGCGTCGGTGTCGGGGTAGCACAGGTAGAGGCGCTTGCTCGCGGTGCTGACGGCGAGGTGGAACAGATAGGCCTCTTCTTCGTGGGCCTCGAGGCGGGGTCGGATGTCCAGGCCGCGGGCGGCCAGGGCCCGGCGCTGGTCGTCCGGGAACAGAGGGTCCACGGGGCTGCGCCTGGGGAAGAGGCCCTCGGTGAGGCCGAGGACGAAGACGTAGTCGAAGCGGGTCTGGAGGGCGTCGTGCACGTCCAGGGCGACCACTCGACCCTCGCCGCGGCCCTCGGTGTGCACGCGCAGGCCCGCGGCCACCTCGGCCACCTGAGCGGCGAATTCGTCGGGCTGGAGCACCCGGTCCCGGCCCTGCACGGGCAGGGAGCGGTCCATGTCAGCCAGGCCCTGCAGGGCCTCGAGGAGGGAGTTCCACGCGCGCAGGTCGGCCGCGGCCTGGGGGCCGATCTCGGGATCCAGGATGGCCTCATGAAGCCCCAGGGCCGCCAGCACCGTGAGAAGGGCGTCGAGGAGCCGGGCGTAGGTGCCAGGCCGGGATAGGGGCAGCAAGGCCTCGGCCAGGGCATCGAAGGTGACCCGGACGGCCGGCAGGGCCTCCAGCACTCGCTCCAGGTCCTCGGGCCTCTCCAGGTCCGAGTCGTCCTCATCGTCCTGCTCGGCGCCGGCGGCCGGATCGCGCGCGCGGGCGAGCTTGCGCTGGGTGCGCTCGCGCAGTCGGTCCAGCGCCCGTGGCCAAGCCTCGCGCCCGCCGACGATGCCGGCGCGGCGGCTGATCTCGTCGGCCTGCGCGGCCGTGGCGGCGGGGCCGTGGTCGCCCAGGAGCCCGTCCAGCGACGTGTAGGTGGCATCCCACAGGGCGATGGTGGCCGACCGCGGGAAGTCCTGCGTGACCAGCGACAGCAGGTCCAGGACCAGCCGGGCCGCCGACCGCCGCGCCACCGTCTCGCCCCGCGACAGGAAGAGGCCGAGCCCGTACTCGGCGAAGACCTCGCGCAGGGCCTGCTGGTAGGGGTCCAGGTCGCGGGCCACGAGAGCGATGTCCTGGGCCCGGATCGGGCCTTCCCCTCCGCCCTGGGAGAGCAGCTTCTTCACCTCGCGCGCCGCGAGCTGCACCTCGGCCCAGGGGCCCGGAGCCCGCATCACCACCACGGATCCGTCGGTGCCGCTGCGCCTCTCGGCGGTCGGCAGGAACAGATTCCGGCGCAGGTAATCGAGGTCCGACCGCGGCTCGCCACGACAGGGCATCAGCTCGCGCGTCACCGAAGCGACCGGCTCCAGGTGCGTGTGGAGGGCTTCGAGCATACGCTCCGGCGTGAACCGCAGCTCGCGCCTGGCCTCGTCGGGCTCGCAGGTGAGCGTGATGAGCGCCTCGCCGGCGGTCTCGACCAGCGAGGCGAGCACCCGTAGCTGGATGGTGGTGAGATCGCTGAAGCCGTCGGCGATGACGATCCGGAGGCTCTCGCCGAAGGGTCTCGTCTCGCCGCGATCGAGAAGCTCCTGGGCCGCCCAGAGTCTGCCCGGGTCGTCGTACAGCTCCAGGCGCGCCAGCTCCTGCTGATAGTGGCTGTACACCGCGGCCAGGGCGCGAGCCAGGCTGCCGCCGCGCAGGTCGCGCGTCGCTGCCTGAAGCTCCTCGTGGCGCACCCCCGCGGCCTTGAGCTCGTCCAGGTCCTGCGCCAGGATGGTCAGCAGGCCCGGGCGCCCGCGATGGTGGACCAGCGGCCCCAGTTCCGCGCCGTCCATGTGGGCCAGGACAGTCTGCAGGAGCGCCAGCCTCTGCGGCTCGGACACGGCCGCCACGCTGGCGTGGTTGGCGACGAGCAGAACGTCGGCCACCTCGCCGAAGGTCATGACGCGGAAGTCGAAGAGCCCGCGCAGGCTCCGGGCAGGCCGGGGGGTCTCACCTCGGGCCACGAGACGCCCGCGGATGAGGTCCGCCACGCGCTGAGTGGGCACCAGGTACAGCGCGGCATCGTAGCCGTGCCGGGCCACGCGGTCGCAATACTCGTCCAGGGCGCGGTCAGTCTTACCGCACGCCGGCGGACCTGTCAGGATGCGGACCGTACCCTGGGTAGCCACTTGCTCTGCTCCGCCCCGCGAGGTCGTCGGCGACCTCACGGCAATCTGAGGCGTGCGAGGCCTAGTCGTCGAGGGCGACGCGGCTCACGCGCAACTCGTGCGAGCCGTCGGCCCGAGTGTACTCGTAGTAGTACCAGAGCGCGCCCTGGGCCTCGAGGACCTCCACGTAGCGGATGGCGCGCGAGGCGTGGGGCGAGAGGACGTAGGGGCCCTCGGTCGTGAGGCGGCGCCAGTGCCGCAGGTCGAAGCTGACGGCTAGGCCGGCCTTCTCCTCGTAGTTCCCCTCCACCGAGCGGCTGCCGTCGTAGAAGCCCATGAAGACCGGCGGACGCCAGAGGACGGCGCCGATCCGCGTGCAGTAGGAGTCCCAGCCCTCGTCGGGAGGCGAGAGGATGTCGCCCTCCCAGTCCCAGTGGACGCCGTCCACGCTGGTGGCCAGGCCCGTGTGAGACTTGGTCACGCCCACGTTGTAGACGTCGCCCGTGGCGTGCATGCTCGCCTTCTCGTCCTCGGTCAGCCGGCGCGGCCTGGGGGCGTAGCTGACGATCATGTGCCACAGGCCGCCGACGTTGTAGACCAGCGGGTCCTTGACGCCCTCGATGTCGCAGTCGTCGGCGGTGAGGGTCTTGACGCGCGTGGAGCAGTCGAATCCCTCCGGACGGTGGGCCTCCAGCATGTCAATCCGCCAGCGCCCGTCGGTGTCCACGAAGCTGATGTAGAGGCGCCAGAGGTCGTCGGCGACCTTCACGATGCAGGACTTCTCCATGGACTGGGTGTCTATCTGGTCCTTGGTCGCTCGCCATAGGTCCTCGAAGTGTACGCCGTCGCGACCGCGGGCGATCCTGCACTCGACTCCGCGGCCCAGCTCGCGGGGCTTGCGCAGGCGGTAGTACACGTAGAAGTCGGCCGTGGCCGGATCGTACAGCGCGGTGGGCGCTCCGGCCCACCAGCCCGGCCCTTCGCCCAGGGGTCCGCGGACGGTGAGGCCGGTCTCGGGGTCGAAGAGGGGCACGTGAGCCCAGTGCCGGCTCCCGGCGGACTGCCAGTTGTGCAAGGTCTCGCACCTCCATGGTCGCTTTGCGTCAAAGGGGAGGTTTCGGCGCTCCTGCCTGTGCCACCTCCCACCGGCCGCCGCACCGGGACTGCGGGCCGGCCGGCGGCCGAGGACCGAGGTTAGGCGCCGGCGCGAGGGTGTGGTATGCTAATATGCCACGTGCGGCAGGTGTTTCTCCAGGGGGACGCCCTCCCTGACCGGAACCCCAGGTAGCTGGCGGATGTCGGGCCCCGTGACGCCTCGCGCTGTTCCGAGGCAGTACTGACACGTCTGAGGGCTGAGGTCGCAGGTATGGAGACGGTCTTTCTCGCACACCCTGTGCTGCTCTTCCTCCTGGGCACGATCGTAGGGCTTGTGTCCGGGCTCTTTGGCGTCGGCGGCGGCTTTCTCCTCACGCCCCTGCTGCACGTCGTCTTCCACGTGCCCTTCAATCTGGCCGTGGGGACCGGCATGGCGGCCATCACTGTCGGCACGGCCTCGGGCGCGGTGGCTCACTGGCGTCAGGGCGACGTGCACTGGCCCGTCGCGGCGGTGATAGCCCTCTTCGGCACCGCAACCGTCGGCCTCGGCGTCAAGGCCGTCGAGCTGCTCAAGGGAGCGGCCCCCCCGGCCTCCTCGGGCGTCACCGCCGTGGACCTGTGGATCTCCGTCACCTACATGCTCGTCCTGGGTGCCATCGGCGTGGCCATGATGCACGAGGCCCGCGCGGCTCTCCGGCGCGAGCCCCGCGACGGCTACGTGGTTACGTCCGTGAACCAGGCCCTGCGCCGGTGTCGCGTCTATCCCTGCTGCACCCTGCCCCCGCCCGTGTCCGAGCGGGTTTCTCTCTGGCCTGTGGCCGGCCTCGGCGCCCTGGGCGGGGCGCTCGGCGGCTTCCTGGGCATCGGTGGTGGACCCTTCGTCGTCTCGGCGTTGATCTACGGCCTCGGGCTTCCCACGCGCTATGCTGCAGGCAGCACCCTCGTGGGAGTCGTATGGATCGTCATCCTGGGCGCTGCACAGCACTGGGCCAAGGGCAACGTATCATTGGCCTCGGCCGCCGTGCTGGCGGTGGCGGCGGCCCTTGGGGCGGCGGTGGGAGCGCGCCTGTGCTGCTTCTTCCGGGGCGCTCTGATCCGCGAGTGGTTCGCCGCGGTCGTTCTGCTCACGGCGCTGAGCGTGGCGCTGAAGCTGTACATCGGTTTGCAGGGCGGCGGGCACTAGCGCGCCCAGGCGGGGGGCCGGGCGGGCGTGCGGAGCCCTTAGACGGCGGCCGTATCACGAGGTATCATTGTCCCGCGCCCGCCGCCGCTGGGCCCCGGGGCACCATCCCACCGCTGAGACCCCAGGGCGGCCCGCGGCGCCTGCTACGAGCCCTGCTCGAGACCGTCAGTCGGCGGGAGGGACAGCAGTGACCGCGAGAGAGATCGGCCGGATGATCGAGGAGCTGGCGCCACCGCCCGGTCCCGACGAAGGCTTCCGCCTGGGCGATCCCGAGGTGGAAGTCACGGGCGTGCTGGTGTGCTGGATGTGCACCCTCGAGGCGGTGAACCGAGCCAGGGACGAGGGCTGCAACCTGATCGTCACCCACGAGCAGCTCCACTACCCCTACGTCTTCCGAGAGCCCACGCTGGAAGGATCAATCACCTGGCCGGTGAACCACGCGCGGATCACGGCGCTGGCCAAGCACGACATAACGGTGTACCGGGCGCATGGGATGCTGGACAGGTTCTGCATCCTCGACGAGTTCGGCAGGAGGCTAAACCTGCCCGAGCCGGCGGTACGGGAGGGGTACTACCGGGTGTACGACGTGCAGCCGACGCCGGTGGTGCAGGTGGTGGAGAGGGCTAAGCACCGCCTGGGCCTGTCGCACTTGCGGGTGACGGGCAGTGTGGATAATATGGTTCGCCGGATCGGGTTGCCTTGGGGTGGACTGGGTCTGAGCGTGAATGTGGGCTTCCTCAACGGTCTGCTGGCCTATGGGCCGGACTGCCTGATCGCCGGAGAGACCGACGAGTACGCCCAGCGCTTCTGCCAGGACGCGGGGGTGGTATTGATCGAGACCGGGCATGCGGCGAGCGAGGAGCCGGGCCTGGAGTATTTCGGGAGGTGGCTGGCCGAGCACCTAGAGCCGACCAAGGTGGTGTTTCACTGCCTGTCGCCGGCCTGGACCGTCGTGTAGGGAGCCGGGCGCAGGCAGGGAAGGGGTGGGGAGCGGGGAACCTATCCGGGGCTGGCCCGGCGTGTAGCCTTACGCAACCGATGAGGAGCTGACGGCCGTGGAGCCAGAGGTCAGACGGCAAACCGCCTGGATCGCCATTGCAGCAATCATCGCCTCCCTCGTGGTGTTCGCCAGCTACCGGCGCCACGAGATGGACGTGATGAGGAAGACGATCGCTACGGGGCGGCCGCAGGAGCGGATCGCGGCAGTCGAGCGCCTGGTGGCGAAGGAGAAGCTGGCGGAGGCGCTCCAGGAGCAGCCCCGTTGGGTCCAGGACGAGGTGATCGCGGCCATCGCCGAGATCGGGACGCCGGAGGCGCTGTTCCAGCTCACCGGCTCCATCTACCTGATGGACGCTCCGACGGCGGCGAGGGCCAAGGCGATCCTGGCGCGGTTCGACCTGATGGCGATTGGGCCACTGGTGAAGGCCCTCAAGGATAAGGACGCCAATGTGCGCGGGGGAGCGACTGACCCCCTGGTGGCCATAGGGGAGGCGGTCATCCCCTCGCTGTTGCCGCTGATGGATGCGTGGGACCAGTACGTGCGAGACGGTGTGGTGGCGGTCTTCAGCAAGATCCCCGAGCCGGTGACGCCCAAGCTGCTTGCGCTGATACAGAGGACGGAGCCGCTGGCGGACCAGACGCCCCAGCGGTTCCTGTGGCAGCGAGACACGGCGGTGCGGTCGTTCCTGACGATGAAGGTGCCGGCGCTGCCGCCGATCATTGACGAGCTCTTGACGTACAGGGAGGCCGAGGTGCGCGCGCTGGCCGCTCAGATGCTCGGGCAGATAGCGGACCAGACCCTCGCGCCCCCGATAGCGGCGGAAGCCGCGGCGACGGTGGTGGGGCCCCTGCTGGAGCGGCTGAAGAGCGATCTGGCATGGACGGTGCGACGCAAGGCGGCCACGGCGCTGGGGCCCCTAGGCGTGGTGGCGAGCGACGGCGGGGCGGTGCCGGTGCTGGTGGCGCACCTGAAGGACCCGCGCCCCGAGGTGAAGGCCGCCTCGGCCGAGGCCCTGGGCCGCGTGGGCGCGACTTCCGCGGCCGGCCCCCTGGTGGAGACGCTGCTGACCAACCGCTTCGGCGCTGTGCGTGAGATCGTGGTGGCCCTCGAGCGGCTGGGGGGGGCCAGCCTGCCGGCGCTGGTGCCGGCTCTGGCCAACCCGGAGCTTGAGGTACGGAAGGCTGCCACGGAGGCGGTGGCGGTCATTGGCACCCCGGGAGCCGTCGTGCCGCTGGCGGGAATGCTCAAGGACAAGGACGTGACTATCCGACGACTGGCTTCAGACGCGCTGCGGACGCTGGCCGATGCCCGGGTGGTGCCCCAGCTCGTGGCGGCCCTGGCCGACACGGACTGGCACGTTTACTACGCGGCCCGCGACGCCCTGGCCAACGTGGGCGGGGCGGCCGTGCCGGGCCTGATCCAGGGACTGGGCAGCGACAACTCGCGCGTGGCGCACATGGCGGAGCAGGCTCTGTCGAAGATCGGCAAGCAGGCAGTGGCGCCGCTGACGGCGGCTCTGGCGTCGCCGAGCCCGGCGGTGCGACAGTGGGCGGCCGTGGCACTGGGTGACATCGGTGGCGAGGCCGCCGAGCCGACCGTAGCCGTGCTGCGCGACCTCAGCCGACCCACGCAGGCCCGTGAGGCCGCGGCCGATGCCCTGGGCCGCACGGGCGTCTCCTCCGTCTTCGAGCCTCTGGCGGCGGCGGCGGCCAGTCAGGAACCCATCGTGCGCAAGTCCGCGCTGCGAGCCCTGGTGCGCCTGGGCAACGAGAAGGCCACGGAGTCCCTGGTGACCGGCCTGGGCGCGCCGGCCCAGGACGTCAGGGCCGTGGCCATGCAACTGCTGATCGATTGGCGCGCCACCGACATAGACGCGATCCTGGCCAAGGCTGTGCGAGAGGGCGACGTCAACGCGCGCCGGCGCGCGGCCATCGTCCTCGCCTTCCACACCTCCGCCGGGACCCACCAGCTCACCGGCACCATGGGCACCGACATCCTCGGAGCACCCAAGACGCCCTCGGTCGATCTTGAGCCTGTCCTGGCTGAGGCGGTGGACGACCCCCAGGAGCAGGCCGATGTCAGGCGTTTCGCCGTGCAGGCCCTGGGGTACGTGGGCCGAGACCGCGCGCTGGCGGTGATGAAGGCTCTGCTGCAGCCGGGCAATCCGCTGGCGTCCGACGCCGCCCGGGCGGTCGCCGCCATCGGCGCTCGCGTCACCGAGGAGCTGTACCGCAGCGGGCAGCAGCAGTATGCCGTGAAGGGCCGAGAGCCCACCGAGCCGGCCAAGCTCCTACTGGACCTGCTGCTGACGGCGAGGGAAGAGGGCCTGAGGCTGGACGCGGCGGTGGGTCTGTCCCTAATGGCCGACGACCCGGTGCCGGGCCTGGTGAACGCTCTGCCGGAGGCCGACGACGAGACACGCCTGTGGCTCGCCGCGATCATGGGCGCCATCGGCAAGCCCGCGAGCGACGTGGCCCTCGACGCCCGGGGCAGCTCGAGGGACCCCACGGTCAAGGAATGGGTGACGGCGGCGCTGCCCCTGATCGGCGATGCCCAGGGCATGGACCTGCTGGAGCACCTGCCGGAAGAGGAGCAGCCGCGCAAGGACCTGGTGGCTGCCGGTATGAAGATCAAGGAGCGTATCCTGGAAGCGCGCGCCGGCGGCTAGCCCGCGGCTGGGAAGCCCCGTCCGCAAGCGAGTTGATCAACAGTGACCCGCAAGACAGTCGTCACTCTTCTAGCCATCATCCTGGTCCTGGCTGTGGTCTGGGGCCTGACCGCCTACCAGCGGGCCCGGAAGACCCAGGACCTGCTGACCCAGCTTGCGGAGCAGGACGAAGGCGCCGCGATGGAGGCCATGGCACAACTGCGCCACCGCGGCAGCCAACTGGGCGATCTGCTGGTGCCCTACCTGACCTCGGAGAACGAGCGCGTCCGGTGGCGCGCGGCGGTGCTGTGTGCCGAGGTGGGCGCCAAGGCGATGGCTATCACCGACAGGCTGATCCTTCTCCTGGCCGACCCGGTGCCGGCCGTGCAGCGCGCGGCGGCCCTGGCCTGCGGTACGCTGCAGCTCAAGGAGACCGAGGCGCCGATCCTCCAGCTTCTGGGTGACACCGACCAGTCGCCCCTGACCCGAGCGGTGGCGGCCCAGGCTCTGGGCACCTTGCGCGCCGAGGGGGCCGTGGACACCCTGGCGGCGCTGCTCAAGCAGCACCCTCTTGTCGAGCCGAAGGTGGAGGAAGAGGAGGAGCCCGCGGAGGTTAAGCCGGCGGGCACAGCGACCCCGGCGGCAACCCCCGCAGCGGCAGCAGGGACGGCTCCGGCCGCGACTGCAGCGGCCCCGGCGGCGACGCCCGCTGCCGCGCCGGCGGCTGAGGCACCGCCGCCTGACGATCTGTGGCACGGGCGGATGGAGGCGGCCTGGTCCCTCGGGCAGATCGGGACGCCGAAGTGCGCGGCCCCCCTGGCCGAGACGGCGCGCGATGATGTCGAGCCGCGCGTGGACGTGCGGGTGGCGGCGGCCTACGCCCTCGGGGACCTGGGGGCCAGCGCCCGCGCTCACGAGTCCCTGGCGACCGTGGTGAACGCACTGGTGGAGGCGCTGGGCGACGAAGCCGGCGACGTGCGGCTGGCGGCCGCGACGAGCCTCGCCCGGGTCTACCCGCCGGAGGGTCTGAGGACGAAGGTAGAGACAGCTCTGCGGGAGCATATGAACGACGATCACTTCTGGGTGCGCCGGGCCGTTGAGTTCGCCATGCGCGGGCTCGTGGTGAGCCCGACAGGATAGCTGGGCGCGGCTGCGGAGCGGCCGCCGCGAAGACACGGAGGGTCCGCTTGATGAGAACCCAACTCAGGCTCTTGATCGCCGCCTTCGGCGCGATTGTGCTGGTGCTGTCGGGCTGCGCGGTTGACCCGATGGAGCAGCTCTCGCAGGACATCGAGTCCCAGGAGCTGGTCACCCGGCAGCGGGCGGTGCTCGAACTGGCGAACCTCCAGGACGAGCGAGCCCTGGACGCCGTCGTGGACGTGCTGCAGGGCGACGAGGAGCTCTGCGACGCCGCCGGCGTCGCCCTGATCAAGAAGGGCCGGGAATGGCCCGCCAAGAAGAAGCCCAACGGGGTCGTTGAGGCCGTCGGCCGCGTGGCCAAGAACGTCAACCTGCTCGATAAGGTACGGGCCCGCGCCTGCTGGACCCTCGGGGAGATAGGCAATCGCGAGGCGGTGCCGGTCCTCAAAGCCCTGCAGACCGATCTCAAGCAGCCCGTGAAGGACCAGACGAAGACGGCCCTGGAGAAGCTGGGGTTCTTCACCGAGGGACGGGCCTTCGATATCGGGATGGGCGAACTGGTCGGGCGCGTGGATGTGCTGAAGGAACCCGCTCCGGTGGTCCCGGAACCCACGGAAGCTGCGCCGGCGGAAGGATAGGCATGTGGCCGGCCCGCGTGCTGGAGCCTCTGGCCTGGGTCTGCCTATTGGTGGTGGCGACTGGGTTCGGGGTGGGCCTGAGCCCGGCGACGGCTCAGCAGCCTGACCCCACTGAGCTGCTCAGCGACGCGCGCCGCGAGGCGTTGCGCATCCCCTCTCTGCAGTCCAGAGCCGCGGCCCTCGCCGAACTGGCTCTGCGTCTCGACGACCGGGATAGGCCCGCGGCGGACGAGGCCTGGCAGCGCGCGCGCGAGTGCGCCTCAGCCGTCGAGGACGTCGTATCCAGCCTCCGTAGCCGCCGAGCCGTGGCCGAGCGCCTGGCTCAGTCGCAGCGGCGCAACATGGCCCTCACGCAGGCTCAGTCCGTGCACCGATCGGTCCTGGCCCTGCCCGTGGCCTGTCATCGGGCCGTGCTGTTGTGTGAGCTCTACCCCGTGCTCCAGATCCTGGACCCGGCGGCCGCCACTCAGGCCCTGGCCCAGTCGGCGGAGGCTGCGGCCCAGATCCCCGAGCCGCTGGTGCGGGCGAGCGCCCTGGCCCAGGTAGCGAAGCTGCAGGCCGAGACGGACCCCAAGGCCGCGACGAGCTTGGCCCAGAGCGCCGATCAGGCCTGGTACCTGGCGGAGAAGGGCCTGGAGCGCGAGCTCGCGGCGACGGAGCTTGTGCGGGCCTGGGCGCTCCTGGACTGGGAACACGCCCTGATCATCACCCAGGAGCTGGAAGACGTGCAGGCCAAGGCACAAGCCCTGCGCGCCGCGGCCGAAGGCCTGGCGGCGGCCAGTCTGGACAGGGCTATCATGGCCGTCCGGACGATCTCGAGCCCGGAGCTCCGGGCGCTGGGACTGGCGACGGTCGCCGCCGAGGCGGCCGCCGAGCGGCCGGAGCTGGCGGCGCTGCTCGCCCGTGACGCGCTGCGCCAAGCGGAGCAGGCGCCATCGGCCATCAAGGACCCCACCGTCGCCTACGGGGCCGCCGCTCTGGCGGCCTCTGCTCCCGAGGAGGCGGCGGCTCTGCTGGGCCAGATCGCGGACGAGATCGCTCGCGCTCGCGCCACGGCGGACGTGGCCCTGGCGATGGCCCCGCACCAGCCGGACCGGGCCGTGGCGTTGCTGCGGTCGAGCGACCATCCCGAGATGATCGAGCGGGCCTGGCCAGAGGTGATCTACTGGCAGGCTCGGACGGACGCCTCGGGCGCTCGGGCGCTCGTCGCCCAGGTCCTCGAGCGGTACCTGAAGACGAAGGCGCTCCTGGCAGTCTATGACGCAGTGGCGGGGCAGGCTTCAGCGGACACGCCAGCCCAGCCCGGAGGCACAGAGCAATGACCCATCGCGAACGCTGGCTGCGGCACCTGCACTTCGAGGCCGTGGACTACGTGCCCGACGAGGAGTTCGGCTATTGGGACAACACCTTCCGGCGCTGGCACAAGGAAGGCCTGCCCGAGGAGATCAGGGACAACGGCATCGCGGACCAGTACTTCGGGTTCGCACCGAGGGCCTACATGCCCGTGAACATGGGACTGGTGCCCGGATTCGAGCCGCGAGTGCTTGAGGAAACGGACCGATACCGGGTGGTGAGGGACGGGACGGGCGTGACGGCCAAGGTGTTTACCGATGGGACGGACACGATTCCGCAGTACCTTGATTATCCGCTAAAGGGCCGCCGGGAGTGGGAAGAGCTTTTCAAGCCGCGGCTGGACCCGACGACGCCCGGGCGGCTGCCGGCGGACTGGGACGTGCACGTGGAGCGACTGAACAACGCCGACGTGCCGGTGATGGTGACGGGCGGGAGTTTGTTCGGCTGGCTAAGGAACTGGGCCGGCTTCGAGGGCATCGCGCTGATGCTGTATGACGATCCCCAGCTATTCGAGGACATGGTTGAGCACGTGTGCACCTTCATCTGTGCTCTGTTAGAACCCGTGGTGCGCGACGTGCGCAAGATAGACGCGGCATCTTTCTGGGAGGACATGTGCTACCGCTCGGGGTGCATCATCTCGCCTAAGAGCTTCCGCCGGTACCTGACGCCGCGCTACCGGCGCATCACGGACGTGCTGGCCAAGGCCGGCTGCGACATCAACTTCGTAGACTCCGATGGCAACATTATGGACGTGATAGACTGCTGGGTGGAGGGCGGCGTCAACTGCATGTTCCCGGTGGAGGTGGCTCCGGGGAGCGATCCAGTGGAGATCCGCAGGAGGTACGGCCACGACGTGCTGATGCTCGGGGGCGTGAACAAGCGGCCCCTGGCCGCGGGGCGGGACGCCATAGACGCCGAGTTGGCACGGATTGAGGCGGGGGTGAAGGAGGGCGGCTGGATCCCCCACGTGGACCATCGTGTCCCGCCGGATGTGTCCTACCCCGACTATCTCTACTACCTCCAGCGCAAGCGCGAGGTCCTTGGGATACCCGAGCCGGAGCCCTGGGAGGTGCGGCGGGCTCGCGCCGAGGGCAAGGAGCCGGCCACACCGTACGTGATCCACTTCGACGAGCGCGAGCAGGAGGACCGGCGGCTCCAGGAGCAGTTCGGCGGCTCGGAGCAGGAACCGGAGGAATAGGGGCAGAGGGCCGCCCGGGCTACCGGGCCCGGGATGCTGAGCCGCCACGAGGGTCGTCGGCAGGGCGCTGAGGGGCTTCGGCGCCAGGGCCTACTGCACGTCCTGGCCAGGGGCCTGGGGCGGCCCGTCCGGCTGAGCGGCGGGATCGCCCGGCTGCGCCGTGGCGCCGCTGGGTCCCTGGCCCGCCTCGTCGCCTGCGGTCGCGGGCTGCTCATCCTCACCGCCCGACTGCGGGGCGGCTCCCGATGCCTCTCCCCCACTCGCCCCTGAACTGCCGCCGCCCGTGGCCCCAACGTCGCCTTGCCCGGCCGGCTGGGCGCCGGCGTCGTCCCCGAGCGCGCCCTCCGGGCCGGCGTTGGGGTCAGGCTGCAGCGGCTTGAGCCACTCGGGCTCCCGCACCGATTCGAAGGGCCGCGTGCCGCCCGTCAGCCCGCTGAGGTTGATCCCGACAGAGTAGGTGTTGCCCACCTCGCGATAGCGCACGTACCACGTCAGGCAGTGGACCTGGCGGTCGAGCTGGATGATGTAGTCACGGGTGTCGCGATGCCTGGCGTCCACCCGAGCCGTGGCGCGCACGCGCCACTTGTCCGTCATGTCCCAGTCCAGCGTGGGCCGAAGCTCGGCCCGGATGTCCACGTCATCGCACCGCAGGGGTGTCTCCCCGCCGTAGAAGTGGTACAGGCCCGTGAGCGAGGCCGACAGCCGGTCCGAGAGCCGTACGCCGCGCCCGGCAAGCAACTGCAGCGCGTGGAAGGTCTTCCCGTCGTCATAGTGCTCCAGCCGGGCGTTCCAGCCGTACCACCCTCCCACCAGCTCCTCGAACTCGTCCTGGTGGTACCTCCGATCCAGACTCAGGTGCAGCCTGCCCGCCGACTCCCCGGGGAAGTGCAGCGGCCTCTCGCGGAAGTACCCGCTGGAGAGGGTGAGGTCGAACAGGTCGGTCTCGGCCCGCGGGCTGTCGTCGGGGATGAGATGCTGGACGATACCGATCTCGGGCGCGCGGTCTACCTCCACGTAGTCGTCCACGTTGTCGTACCGGTCACCGCGGCGCTCGTAGACGGCATACCACTCGCGGGTGGGGCTGTCGTGCTCGGCGAGGAGAGTCCCGACCCAGCCGCGCCTGGAGCTCAGCTTGAAGGCCGTCGTCAACTGCGTGCTGCGCTTGGGGCCGGTGAAGGCCAGCGAACCGGGCGCGTAGAGGCGGTCGCGGCTGTTGTAGCTGACGCTGGAGAAGAGGCCCGAGGGCCCTTCCTCCTTCTCGCCGATGGAGGTGTTGAAGGAGGCTATCAGCGGGATCTTGAGGCCGTACAGGCGGAGGCTCCCGCCACGCACGCGCATCCGCCCCGTCTTGGACCTATAGGTGATCTCCCGAGCCTCGACGGCCCAGTGGGGCTTCTCGCGGTCACAGGTCGTGATGCGGCCTCGGATGATGGTGACTACGTCGGTCTTGCCCCGGATCTCCTGGCCCGTGAAGTAGGCGTGAGGCTGGCCGCGATCGTCCAGCGGCGCCAGGTCGGCCACGGCCGTGGCCCCGCGCAGCCAGAACTGCTCCTGCCCGGCGTCCACCCGCACCTTCCTGCCCGACAGCACGGCCTGCTCGGTCTCGAGACGCACGCCATACTGGGCGTCCACGATCCCTCGCTCGAGGTCGGAGGTGACCTCCCCCGCCCGGAGCTTGGCCCACTGCTCGGGCAGATCGCGCCGCTGAATCGTCACCTCGACGGCGCCGCGCGCGTAGGCCAGGCCCCGCTCGCGGGAGTAGTAGACTTCCTGGGCGGAGATCTCGATGGTGACGGGGATGCGACGCGGCTCCGGGGCCCCGGCCTCCTGCTCGTCGGCAGGCGCACAAAGCCCCGTTATGTACAAACCACAAAGGACGAGGGAGACTAGCAGCCTGTGCATGCGATACCCTTGATTATAGCAGCCCGAGGGGAGCGACGGAAGGAGTGCGTGGCCAGGCTGCGAAATCCGGAGGGCCCGGGGCGCCGGCCTGTCCTGCCGTGTCCCGAGATGCCAGGCGACGGGCCGAATCCCCCCCGAGGGCGTGCAGAGCGCCCACCTGTCTCAGCCGGGACCGTCGCCCGGGCCGGGCCTGCACCGACCCAGGGCCCAGGGCCTTCTCCGCGATGCTTAGACAGCCCGGGCGCCGGAAGGTGTTGGCTCCGGGGCCCATCGGCG
>CAZSOQ010000015.1:34099-36894 GCA_964608495.1 uncultured Armatimonadia bacterium
TCGGCGACGGGCGGCGCGGTCGGGGGGCATACCCGAGGCAGGCCCAGGGAAGGTGACCAGACATGCGAGTCGGCGACATTCCCCCCGTGGCCTTGACGATCGCGGGGTCGGATTCGAGCGGCGGCGCCGGGATTCAGGCGGACCTCAAGACCTTCTCGGCCCTCGGGGTCTACGGTATGTCGGCTCTGACGGCCATCACAAGCCAGAACACCGTGGGCGTTTCCCGGATACTCGTCCTGCCGCCCGACCTGGTGGCCGCGCAGATCAGGGACGTGGTCACGGATATCGGCTGTCAGGCGGCGAAGACGGGCATGCTGGGGAACGCCGAGGTGACGGTCGCCGTGGCCACGACGGTCAGGGAGCTGGGTCTGGGCCAGCTAGTGGTGGACCCCGTCATGATCGCCAAGAGCGGCGATGCGCTACTCGAAGATGAGGCCGTGGAGGCCCTGGTGGAGTACCTGCTGCCCCTGGCCGCCGTGCTGACCCCGAACCTCCCAGAGGCCGAGCGGTTGCTGGGGCGCTCGATCGCCACGCTGGAGGACATGAGCGCCGCCGCGGCGGAGCTGGGAGAGCTGGGACCGCGAGCCGTGGTGGTGAAGGGTGGACACCGCGCGGACCAGCCGGCCGACGTGCTGTGGCAGGCAAGGGCCCCGGGCGTGGAGGTGCTGCACGGGCCACGTCTGCCGGCCCGGAGCACCCACGGCACGGGGTGCGTCTTCTCCGCGGCCATCGCGGCCGGGCTGGCGAGCGGGATGTCGGTGCCCCAGGCCGTGCGGCGGGCGAAGCTGTTCGTGACCGAGGCGATCCGCTACGGTCTGCCACTGGGGAAGGGCCATGGCCCGGCGAACGTGCTGGCGGCGGGCAGGATGCTGCCGGGAAGCTGAGGGGGAGAAGCGTCAGGGCGAGGCGGCCGGCCAGAAGGCGCCGATGACGGCCATCACTGCCATGGCGCTGGTGAGGATCACCTTGCTCACGGCGCCGAGGACCCGGCCCACGATCGCCCCGATGCCCGCGCGCCGAGCGTCGTCCGGCTGAGAACCGCGGTGGGTCTCCACCAGATAGGCCACGCCGAAGCCACCGGCGATGGCCCCCGCCAGGGGCACTACGACAGCCGCCAGGACCCATCCCACAGGCCCGCCCAGCAGGCCGACCAGAGGCGATAGCACCACTCCAGCGAGGACAGCACCCGTGATCGCCCCGAATCCCGCCGCGATGCTGGTCCTGGTGCGCCCGCCGTACCACTTCACCCCCACGAGAGCCATAAGGTTGTCCAGGAGCTCGGCGGCGAGGGTGAGCACGCCCAGGACGACGAGCACGGTGAGGCTGGGCCGGTGCCAGCCGGTGGCGGCTGAGAAGAGGATGGCGCTGACGAGAACGAGGACGCTGCCGGGGAGCGTGAGGGCCGCCAGGAGGATGGCCACGGGCTGGCACAGCAGGAATAGGATGGAGCCGAGGACCTTGAGGACGATGGCCATGGTCAGCGCCGCGTCCTTAGTACATGCGCCTGGCGCCGGCATACCGCTCCACGTAGTAGGGCTTGCCGAGGCTGGACGTGCGGACGCCCGTCCTGTGGGTGGAGGCATGGATGAACTGGCCGTCACCGAGGTAGATGCCGACGTGACTGATGCCTTTGCGGTAGGTGTTCTTGAAGAAGACGACGTCGCCGGGCTGGAGTTGGCCGCGAGCGACCGGGGTGCCCTGGCGGAAAAGGACGCGGCTGTCGTGGGAGCAGTCAACGCCGAACTGGCGCATGACATACCTGACGAAGCCCGAGCAATCGAAGCCTGAGGGCGACTCCCCGCCCCGCACGTAGGGATAGCCCAGGTACTTGGCGGCCAGGCTCACGATCTTGGCGCCGGCCTCGGAGGCGGTCTCGAGAGCCGAGGTGAGCGCCGAGCCGCCCCGCACCTGGCCCGAGGCGATCATGGCAAGCCGCCGCTGGCGCGCGAGGCGCTGCTCGCGGGTGTCCACGAGCCAGCTCGCGATCCAGCCCACCGCGCCGTTGCTGAAGGCCGCCCGATACCACTGACCCGTGCGCTCGAGGACGAGGAACTTGGCCCCCAGGCCCACGGTCGCGGCCGTGGGGTATTCCAGGCCCGGGCCCAAGCGCACGTTGAGCTCCGGCCGCGCCGCCCAGCCGACACGGACCGGGTAGGTCTCACCGCCGTCGTCGGTCACGTGGCACTACTGAGGACTCGTGTAGTTGAGCAGCCAGCCGGCGATCCAGCCCTTGTCGCCGTCGGGCATCCGGGCATAGGCCCAGTGGTCGCTCACACCGGTGACGACCACCTTGGCGCCCGCGGGCAGCTTCGTCTTCAGACCGGCGCCCAGGCTCGGCCCGGACCGCACACAGACCCCGTCGCCCGCCGTCCAGGCCTCCACCTCGATGCCCTCGTCGGCAGGCAGGCTGCGCAGAGGCTTGGCTTCCACGCAGGGCGAGGGGAAGTTGGGGGGGGCCTGGGGCATGGGAGCGGCCCCGGAAGAGCTGCCGGACCCTCCGGACCCGGCCAGCTTCACCAGGCCCGAGTGCACCCAGCCGGCGCGTCCGCCGTGGACCCTGAGCCGGTACCAGTCGTGGTAGCGATCCACGACGTACACGGTCTGACCCTTGTCCAGGGTCGCCACAACGCCGCCGGAAGTCGAGGGCTTCTCGCGCAGCCGTACGTTGTCGCCGTTGACGAAGCCCTTGGCGCTCTCGACGCCGCCACTGCTGCCGCTGCTGCTTGACGAGGCGGAAGGCGAGTCCGCCAGCTCGCGGCTCGAGAGCTCCCGCTTGTCGGATTTCCTGAATACGT
>CAZSOQ010000015.1:36904-37864 GCA_964608495.1 uncultured Armatimonadia bacterium
GAAGCGCCACCGTCGCTTCCGCCGCCTCCTCGTGCTCGCGGCTCGCCTCGGCGTCGAACTCCAACATGTCGGTGCGGATCCACCCGTACCCGCCCGGCGTGCGGCACTTGCGCCAGTCCCCGCGGGTCTCCACGATGTAGACCTTCGCTCCCTGGGCGATAGTGCCGTAGGTGTCGTTGGTAAGCCCTGGGCCCGAGCGCACGTTGACGTCATCCCGTCTGACCCAGGCGGGCTTGGCGGGAGTGGACTTGGGCTGTTCGCCGGCCTCTCCCGCGAGAGCCCGGCCCTTGGAGACGCTCAACTCGAGGAGCCACTCGGCGATCCAGCCCTTGGCGCCGTTGGGCAGCTTGCACTGGCACCACTTGTCCCGGAAGGCCAGCACGTAGACCTTGGTGCCTCTGGATACCGACCCGACCCGCGAGTGGGTCTGCCCCGGCCCGGAGCGCACGATGGCGGTATTGGGTATCACCCAGCCCGGCCGCGGCTCGCTGGCCAGAACGGGCACCACGGCTGAGGAGAGAAGGAGAAAGGCGGCCCCGATCAGCATCAACACTCTGGACTTCATCACAGCCCCCGATTATAGGCGGCACCCCGCCCGCAGTCAATGGCCTGCGTACGCCTTTGGCCCCTTTGTTACGTTTAGAGCCATAGAACGCGGGGCCCGCCAGTATCCCTTCCCGAGCGGTGCCGTCGCCCTCTGCAGTCATGGACGCGGCGGAGGGCCCGGTTGTTCCGCTGGCCGTGCCGCGGGCCTCGCGCCCGGCACCCAGGGCGGCGGGGTCCGCTGGTATGGCCCAACGCCTTGTCCCCTGGCGGCGGCTGGGGCGGGTGCGCGCGTGGCCCGGTCTGTGACGTGCAATCGGGGGGCCACAAACCTTGACTCCCGCCGCTGGCACGTGGTAGGCTTGGCCCAACCGCCGGGCGGTGGGCCACCGTGCCGGACGGTCATTGGTTGTGCAA
>CAZSOQ010000016.1:0-37139 GCA_964608495.1 uncultured Armatimonadia bacterium
CCCCAGAAGATCTCGGTGGGATTGCCTATGGCACTGCCGGGAAGCGACCACTCGGTGAACATCTCGCTGCCCGTGACGCCCGTGTTCGCGGCAAGACCCCGCGCGACAGGGTAAGAGCTGCCCGTGTCGTAGAACGTCCCTGAGGAGCTGCTCCATGCCCACAGCTTCGCGTTGGCCACGACCCGGTCCACGGCGGGGGAACCCAGGTCCCACTCCAGCCTGTAGTCGAAGCCCGTGAGGCTGGCATAGGACCCACCAGTGCCGGCGTTGCCGTCGGCGTCTACCCATATCTGAGAGAAGTCGCCGGGCTTGCCGATCGGGTAGTAGTCCATGGTGCGGTAGTAGAAATACCAGTAGCCGTTGTCGAAGTCCGACCGGTTCACCCAGATGTCGTACTTCGCGATGGTCCCCTTCGCGGCTTCGTCGCCGTCAACGTTCTCACTGGCGTAGCCTGATACCCAGTCGGGGTCGTACCCGTCAATGGTGTAAGCAGCGAAGGCGGTCGAGCAGAGGAAGACGAACAGCACGGCCCATGCTGTACGGAGCGACATCTCCATCCCTCCAAGTTATTGGTCTACCCGCACTGACTCTATGGCTTCATCGCAGTCGTGTCAAGGCGGAGTTGCGCCTTCTTTACGTTATTGTCAGAACTTAACATTGTCTTAAGACGGCATGGGAGGACGCGTTCAAGCCTTGGTGGAGTGCGGCGTAGGGCTCGGGCGGTGCTGCGCCAGTCCTGACGGCTGCTAGCACGCTGCACTTGCGCCCGGTTGTGGAGGGAACCGCCCGCTACAGACCCGTCAAAGCGCAGCTACCGCTGCTGATTGCCGACCCGTGCCCCGCGACGTGACTTGAGGAGTATACCCAAAGCGGGGACCAGCGAAAGCAGCAACGTTGAAGGCTCCGGTACGCCCGGCTGATCCATCTCGTCGGGGCAGAGGTCGTCCGCCCCGGCCTCGTAATCGTCCAGGTAGGCGCCCCAGAGTATGTTCCCCGGACTGCCGATCGCGCTGCCCGGCAGCGACCACTCGACGAACATCTCGTTGCCGTTCGGGCCGGTGTAGGTCGCGACACCACGGGCCGCCGAGTAGCTGTTGCCTGTGGTGATGTAGTCGTAGGCGCCCTCGTTCCAGGCGTAGAGGGTGGCCGAGCCCGACGCGGAGCTGGCCGTGCGATCGCCCAGGTCCCAGGTTAGCCTGTAGTCGTAGCCCGTGTTGCTGTCGAAGGGCCCACCCGTCGAGGAGTTCCGGTCGGCATCCACGTAGATCTCGGCGAAGTCGCCATCGTAGCCAGTGGGGTAAGACGCCATCGTGCGGAAGTAGAAGTACCACGTGCCGCTCTCATACGACGACCGGTTGACCCAGATATCGTACTTGTCGGCCGTGCCGGGCTCGGACCCGTCAACATTCTCGCTGGCGTACCCGGAGACCCAGTCGTTATCACTGGAGTCTATCGTGTACGCCAGTACCGGGCCCGCCGCGAGCAATAAACAGACACTCAGCGACGCGATGATTGCGCCTCGTCCAAACATATGAGCCTCCTGGCTCACCCGTGACTTTAGAGGTTAGCCTTTTTCATCACTTCAGTCAAGCCCCTTTGCTCTCTGGGGAAGCAGGCCCTCGCCCTGAACTCGCTCGCCCGCTACAATCAACCCCGCCGGAGGAGCACAGTGTCATGCTTCTGCGCCTGGGGATGGCGGGCAGGGGATCGCTGGTTTGGGTCGCGCGGGTCAACGCGCCCGAGGGCAGCATCCGGCTGCCTGAGTGATGCCGCCTGCTCCCTTCCGGACTGCGATGCCAGGCTCCCGGAAGCGCACGGGTCAGGGAGGCAACCATGACGGACAGCACGACCGACGCCCGCAGGGACGACTACCAGGTAGGCGTCTACTACTTCCCCAACTACCACGTGGACCCGCGCAACGAGGCGGTGCACGGGCCCGGCTGGACCGAATGGGAGCTGGTGAAGCTGGCCAGGCCCCGGTTCGAGGGCCATCGCCAGCCGCGCGCGCCCCTCTGGGGCTACGAGGACGAGGCGCGCCCCGAAGTCATGGCCCGCAAGATCGCCGCCGCTGCCGACCATGGCGTTGACTACTGGATCTTCGACTGGTACTGGTACGACGACGGCCCCTTCCTGGACCGCTGTCTGGAGGAGGGCTACCTGGGGGCCGCGGCTGCCGCCGGCCCGGACGCGCCTGCTCACGTGAGATTCTGCTGCATGTGGGCCAACCACGACTGGCTGGACATCCACCCGGCCAAGTACACCGACCCGCGCAGGCTTCTGTACCCGGGCGCGGTCACGCGCGCCACCTTCGACCGCATGACCGACCACATCGTCGAGCGCTACTTCAGGCACCCATGGCACTTCCACGTGGACGGCAGGCCCTACTTCTCGATCTACGAGCTGGGCAAGCTGGTCGCGAGCTTCGGTAGTCTGAGAGCCACCCGCGAGGCGCTGGACTCCTTCCGCGCCAAGACGCGGGCCGCGGGGTTCGACGACCTGCACCTCAACGCCGTGGTCTGGGGCCGGCCTGTCCTACCCGGCGAGACGACCCCTGCCGATCCGCGAGCCCTCCTGGACGCGCTGGGCTTCGACAGCGTCACCTCCTACGTGTGGATCCACCACGTGCCACTCCCCGACTTCCCGGAGACCGACTACGCCCACGTCCGCGACCGCTACTTCGAGTACTGGGAGACGGCCGAGCACGCCTTCGACCTGCCCTACTACCCCAACGCGAGCATGGGCTGGGATTCAAGCCCGCGCACGGTGCAGTCCGACGCCTTCGGCAACGTCGGCTATCCCTTCACGCCCACGATCTCGGGCAACACGCCGGAGCGGTTCCGCGAGGCCCTGCTGATGCTCAGGCAGCGGCTGGAGGCGTCGGGCGGCCCGCGCATCCTGAACATCAACGCCTGGAACGAGTGGACGGAGGGGAGCTACCTGGAGCCGGACACGGTCCACGGCCTGGGGTATCTGGAGGCCATCAGGGACGTCTTCGGCCGCCGTGGGTGACAGCGCACCCGGAGCCAGGCGCGCCCAGATGGGAGTACTCGTACACGACCCTCACGCGTCCTCATCCCCCTCGGCTGTCCCGGTTGCCTCGTCAAGGAGCGGCAGTTGTGGGGCTGCCCCCCCGAGCTTGACGTACCGCGGAGGGACGCGTGGCCCCGCGCCTGTAGGATCGTGCACGGGGCGTTCCATCGGCCGTACGCGCAGTTCGCCTTCCTCGCCCAAGCGCAGTCGCTCCAGCGCCAGGTCCACGTACTCGCGCACCAGGTCGGCCCCAATGGCTCGGCGCCCGTGCATCAGAGCCGCCACCAACGAGGACCCCACACCCATGAAGGGGTCCAGCACCCAGTCCCCGGGCTCGGTCAGTGCCAGTACCAGCCGCTCGACCAGCTCCACGGGGAACTGGCACGGATGGGACGTCTTCTCAACGTGGTTCGCCTTTACGTTGGGTATCTCCCAGACGTCTCCAGGGTTCTTGCCCAGTGGGTGGCCTGACAACTCTCCTTGTCGCGGCCCTTTGAAGTAGCGCTTGCGCGGGTACCTCTGCGGGACGCGGACTGCGTCCAGGTCAAAGCGGTAGTCGTCAGTCTTCGTGAACCACAGGATGACCTCGTAGCGCCCGGAGAAGCGGCGCCGTGCGTGCAGACCGTGGCCGAAGTGCCACACGATGCGGTTGCGGAGCTTGAGGCCCAGGCGGTCAAACACGGGGTAGAGCAGGATATCCAGGGGCAGGACGTGGTTGTTGTCTACGTAGTTCCCCACCTGCCAGCAGATGCTGCCGGTCGGCGCCAGCGCCCTGACGCACTCGCGGATCACCGCCTCCTGCCCGCGCACGTACTCGTCGAGATCGAGCCGAGACCCGTAGGGCTTTCCCAGATTGTACGGGGGAGACGTCACCACGAGGCGGGCCAGCCCGTCCGGTAGCTGCTGCAGCAGGTCCAAGCAGTCTCCGTGGTAGGCCACAACATCGGCGGAGAGATCAACGTCAGCACTGATGGACAGCTCGCCCATGAGGACCCCCGGCTTCGGCGTGACCGGCAAGGTGCAGTGTAGCCAGCCGCCAGGGCACAGTCAACCGGAGCCGCCGCAGAGGTGATGGCAGGCCCTCGTGGAACCTTCATGCCGCGCGCTCCGAGCTGAGGTGATGACCTTGCTGTGCTTCCTGGTGTTTGCCCTTGCGTGTCCATCAGCCCCCGCCGCCGATTCGGTGGCGCGCCACTTGCTGCCCAACGGCGAGCCGGTGGTCGGTGTCTATTACTACCCCTGGTACGGCGGCGAGCCCTATCGCCACGTCGGCTGGCATCCCGACTTCCAGTACGACAACCAGCGCAGCCCCGAGCAGATCCGCGAGGTCCTGCGCGCCATCGCCGACCACGGCATCAACCAGGCCGCCTACTCCTACTGGGGCGACGGCTCGCTGCCGCTCTATGAGACCCACATGCGCGAGGCCGAGACCCTCCTGCGCGAGGGCTGGCCTCTCTACCTGTCCCCCTACATGGAACCGCCCACTATCCAGAAGGACTTCGCCTCGCCCGACGCGCAGCAGTACAACGTGGATCGCCTCACCCATTTCCTCGGGTCCGTGGGCAGCAGCCCGGCCTTCTGCCGACTCGGCGACCAGCCCTTCACCGATATCTACGTGACCTACTACGTCCCCGACGAGACCGACGACGACTTCCGCGCCTTCCTGCGGGACAGGTACGGCTCGCCCGAACGGCTCAGGGCCGCCTGGGCGATGCTCGACTACCCCGAGGCCCTGCGCGGGGCCGCGGTGCCCGACGATGGCCTGCCGGCCGGCTGGGATGGCGTCACGCTCGCCGCCGCGCGGCCCGGCACCGTCGCCTTCGCCGACCGGCAGGAGCTGCGCGCCCGGCGCCTGAAGCAGGGCTGGCAGGCCGTCCTGGACGGCGTGAAGCAGCGCACGGGCCTGGACACGCGCTATACGGGCGACAACTCCAACACCATCGTCAGCCCGACGCGCTACATGGACGCGCTCACGGGCCTGGGGTGGTACTCCTTCAGCTACGCCATGGCCAACCCCACGCGCCGTCCGAAGCTGATGAGTGAGATCGCCAAGTACACGGGCACCGACTTCCAGTACACCATCTCGCCGGGCTATGTGGACCGCCAACAGCGCTGGCCGGGCGCCCGCGTCGAGCACGATCCCTTCCTCTACGAGTACGCCTGGGTCAAGGCGCTGCAGACGCTGCCCGAGGGCATCATGATCCTCACGCACTCGGAGTGGTTCGAGGGCAGCATCATTGACGTGACCAGGGAGTACGGCCGCAAGCCCTACGAGACCACCGAGCTCTACGCCTCGGTCTTCAAGGCCGCCTACGACGACGCCTTCCGCCACAAGCGCGCCCGCAAGCCTATCGCCGTGGTCTTCAACGAATGGGCCACCTACGGCGTCAACGAGCGCGGGCGCAACCTGGGCGATGTCTACGGCCTCATCAAGGCCCTCGAGTGCCTGAGCGTGGACTTCGACGTCATCCCTGAGAGCTTCCTCAGTGCCGAGGAGCTGGCGGGGCGCAAGCTGCTGCTGGTGCCGAGCTGCGGGCTCTCGCTGCACCCCGACAAGGCCCAACTCCTCGCCGACTGGGTCCGCGACGACGCCAACGCCCACCTCATCACCGATGCCACGCCCTTCTGGGCCGCCGCCAAGGCCACGCTCGGCGACCAGCTCCTCCTCGCCGGCGAGCGCTTGGGCGACCGCCTCGCGGCCGCCTTCGACGACGCCTGGTCGCGCGGCGAGGTGCCAGAGCCCCAGCTCCGCTACCTCGAGAAGCTGGTCACCACCGCCCTGGACCAGTCCGAGGTCTGGTGGGAGGGCAAGCGTCCCTCGACCAGCTACGAGATGGCCCGTGGCCCCGTCGTCTGGGCGGGCGATACCGCCATCGTCACCGTCGCCAACACCATGCCGTGGTCCTACATAACCGCCCATCAGACCGGCGGCTGGGGTGGCGGTCTTACCCGCTCGGCCGAGCTTACCTTCCCCTGGCGCCGCGAGCCCTTTGCCTTCTCCGTGCGTCTGCCGGTGGGCAAGCGCGTGGCCCAGGTCCGCCTGCTGGACAGCGACGGCGCCCGCCTCATCGGCGGCCCGGACCCGGACATCGTGCCCGATGCACGCTTCGACGAGGAGACCAACACGCTCACCATCTCCGCCCACGCCAAGTTCCACGCCGTCTACGCCATCGAGACCGGCACCGTGGCCATGGACCCGTCGGGCCTCGAGGTCTACCCGGGCGGACGGGCCCGCGTGTCCGTGCGTCTCGTGAATCTCTCGCCCGACCAGGCGGTCGAGGGCACGCTCGAGCTGATGACGCCGCCGGGCCTGAATTGCGACCCGGCGCCCGTCACGCTCGCACCCTCGAAGGCGGCCGACGTCTCCCTGACCCTCGCCGCGGGCCCCGACTGCGCGGTGGGCAACCGCACCGTGGTCTTCAAGCTCAGCGCCGGCGACAGCGTCAACTACTACTGGTATCCACTGGAGGTCACCGAGCCGGCCCTGGTGGGCCTGAAGACCGGTGTGGTCGCCGCGCAGGTGGGCAAGCCCCGCGAGGTCGCCCTGGCCCTGGCGAACGTCGGCGCCGAGCAGGCCCGCGAGGTGCAAGTGGAGCTCCTGGGAGCGCGCGCCTCCGTGCCCTCGCTCGATCCGGGGAAGGACGCCACGGTCGCCGTGACGATCGAAGCGCCCGCGCCGGACGCCCAGGCGCCGCTGCCCACGGAGCTTAGCTGGCAGGCCGGCGACCCGCCCACCGTCCAGGGCATGACCCTCCCGAGCGACGGCGACGGAGTGGTCCGCTACCGCGAGGCCGGCGGCCTGCTCGGCGTCGAGCCCGACCCCACGCAGCCCGACACCAATCGCTTCATCTACTTCCTGATTGACAAGGGCAAGCTCCCGCCCGGCGACTACGGCGCCGAGGCCGAGATCGAGTACTTCGACGCCGTCGGCGGGTTCCTGGTCGAGTACGACTCCGCCTTGGGCGACGGCATCGAGCAGCGCTTCTGGGACTCCGAGCCCGTGGGGCTTACCGGCACGGACGAATGGCGCACGGCCGTGGTTCCGCTGCCGCACGCTCGCTTCGCCGGTCGCCAGAACCTGGGCGCGGACCTACGCGTCTCCGGCCGCGTCCTCGTGCATCGTATCCTCCTGCGCCCCCTGCGGCCCCGGGCCACGACGCTGAACGAGCGCGTCAGCATCACCTGGAAGTGCGGCTCGGGGCAGTTCTCAACCACCGCCCCTCTCCGGGTCGCGCGGGTCGCCGAGGCCGATCCGCCCGCCGAGGCCCTGCCCGGCGTGCCTCCCCTGTGGGTCGTGAACCCCTACGGCTCCGCCGTGCCGGAGTGTCCCGTCCTGCTGCCCGGCGACGCGCTTCCCGCGGGCCTGCCCGACGGGCCCATCGCCGCCGTGGACGGCAAGGGGCAGCGCTGGCCGGTCCTCCGCTTCCCCGACGGCTCCCTGCGGGCCGTACTCCCGGCCGACCCAAGCAATCCCCTGTACCTGGCCCCGGCGGGCGAGGAATCCGAGGGCCTCATGCTCCGCGACCGTACGGTTGACCTGGGCTACCTGGCCGTCCAGACGCCCCGCCTGGGAGCGCTGTGGGACGCCCGGCGGGGCGGCTGCCTCATGAGCCTCACCGATCTCGCCAACAAGCACGACTATGCCTCGCCGGCCGCGGGCGCCTGTACCGTCGAGTACACCATGCCCGACAGAGCGCACCACGTCTCGAGCCAGTGGCCCGGCTCGGTGAAGTTGGCCGACCACTCGCCGCTCCACGCCACCGTGATCGCCACGGCGGACGGCCCGGACCTGCGCGTCGAGGACCAATGGCGCGTCTACGGCGCATCGCGCCTGCTGCGCCTCGAGCGTACGATCACCTTTACGCGTGACCTGACGGCCGCCGACTTCTGCCCGCTGGTCCTGCGCCTCGATCCCACCTACCTCGGCCAGGTCCTGCCCCTCGGCGTCGGCTTCCAGAAAGAGGACGACCCCAAGCGAGGCTGGCTCGAGTCCTTCCACAGCGAGGGCTGGTACTTCGCCTTTGGCGGCGAGCCCCACGCCGCGGCGGACGCCGTGGCGCTCGTCGTGGGCCGCGCCGATCACCTGCGCCGCGTTCGCTGTGGCTTCATCCCTGCCGATGAGCTGCCCGAGGCCGCCGATCCGCGCCATCCGCGCCTCACCCGGGACGAGCTGCAGATACGCCTCAGGGCCCAGGCCCAGCACACGGCCGTCCTGCCCTGGCTGGACCCGAGCCTCCAGGTCCCCCAGTGGTGGGATCCCCCAGGCCAGCGCGTCTACCGGGCGGGCGACAAGCTCATCGTCCACGCTCTGCTGGCCCTCGGCCGGGGCTGTTCCTGGCGTGTCGCCGAGCAGCTTGCCCTGATCCGGGAGTACGGCGCCACCGGGTCCTTCTCGCAGGAGCCCACGCCCGGTGGCCTGCAGATCCCAGAGCTGACGGCTCCCAGGTACATGTACCGCGTTCACCCGTCCTACCCCTCGGCCGCCCTGTCGGTCGAGCGCGAACCCTGTCAGGCACCGGAGGTGGCCGGATTTGCTGACTAAGCCCGAACCCTCACAGGTCCCGTCCAGGCCGCTGGGCCGTCTTGCGGCAGCGGTGGCTGCTCTGGTCGCCCTGGCCCTGCTCGGGCCGGCCGCCGGGGCCGACGCCCTCCGGGTAGCCTTCTTCCCGCCCCTCGACCGCGCCGACGTGCTCGCCCAGGCCCAGGGCCTCGGTCGCGCCCTCGGCCTCGAGGTCAGCGTCCTCACGCCCCAGCAGCTTGTGGACCCGGCCGTCTTCTGCCCGGAGCGCTACCAACTGGCCGTCTACACGGGTCACGAGCGCTATGTCTACGAGGTCGCCAGCCCCGGTGACGGGGCCAGGGCCCTCCTCGACTACCTGGGCAAGGGAGGCACGATCCTGGTCAGCGGCACCTGCTGGCCCTTCTACAGGCCCCTGAAGGCGACCGGCGACAGTCTGGAGCCCTACGCCGGCCCCGTGCCGCAGCACCAGGGCCCCCAGGACGCCTGGCTGACGCAGGCCATGGCTCAGCTCAACCAGAGCCCCGTCGGCACCTTCAACCGCTTCCTGGGCCTGAACATCTCGGGCGAGGGCACGACCCAGTTCGAGGCCCCCGAGGAGACCATCCGGTTCACCGTCTCCGAGGCAGGCCGCGGTCTCTTCCCGTCTCTTCCCGAGAGCCTGCCCTTCCCTGGGTCCGGCGACCTGCGCTTCCGCCCGGCCTCGGGCCGCAACCTCGGTCCCGGTGTCCAGTTCACCGCCATCACAGAGGCCGTGGGCGAATCGGGCAAGGCCTATGGCCCGGGCATCTGCGTCGTGGACCACACCGAGGGTCCGCTGGCTGGCGGCCGGGTCATCTACCTGTGGGGCACGCTCGTTCAGGGCCCGCAGGGCGGGGCGCTCCTGGCCGACGCCTTCCGCCTGGCGGCTCGCCATGCCCGCCTGGGCGGCGACCAGGCCCTGGCCGCGGCGGAGGACGCGCGTCGCGCGGCTCAGGCGCTTCCCCGCCTGGCCCAGCTCCTCGAGGGCCTGCAGGTCTACCCGGAGCGCAGCTACTTCGAGCGCGAGCTGGACCAGATCCGCGGGCAGGTGGCCCTCGCGGTCCAGGCCGCCGAGTTCGGCAATGTCGAAGGCAGCAGGTCGCTGCTGGCAGCCGCCCGCGACCGCGGCGAAGCCCTTCGCCAGAGGGTAGTCGCTGTCGCCGAGTAGCCCGCAGCGCCGCCGGCGTCGCCCGGAGGCCTTCACCGGCGCGCCCGCGTCCTCTCCATTGCGGCTGGAATCGCCCTGAGGTATCATCGGCGCAGTGTTGTCCGAGACTTCAGGCCCGATGCCTGGCGCATGACCGCTCACGCGGCGGGGGAAGTGCACGCGTGCATCGCTGCCCAGGACGCCACAAACCCGTCCATCCCACGACCGGCGGCCGTCGCCCGGGCGCCCGACTCGGCGCCCGGCTTGCTCTCGGGGCCTGCCTCGTGTCCCTGGTCACCTTCCTCGCCGCGGCCGAGGTCGCCAGGCCCCAGTTGCCGCCCGAGCAGGAGCTCCGCCAGGCCCTGCAGCGCATCCTGGCCCGTCCCGAGTACCAGCCCGCCAAGCCCGGCCTTTTCGACGGCTTCTACCGCGCCCTCGCCCGCGTTCTCGATACCGTCCTGCGTTGGATCCTCAAGCCCCTTGAGTGGGTAATAGACAGGCTCAGCAACCTGGGCGGCGATGCCTCCCCCACGGTCCGCTGGCTTGTCATGGGCCTGCTCACGGTCCTTCTCTTGCTCGTCCTGCTGCACATCTACTACACCGCTTCCGGCGCCTTCGGCCGCCGCCGACGGGCCGGCCGCTCCCAGGATCGCCTGCCGGGGCTCGCGCCCGACCCGGTGCTTCTCGCCCGCCAAGCCCAGGCTGCCGCCGCCCGCGGGGAGTACCGGGAGGCCCTGCGTCTGCTCTACCTTGCCGCGCTGCTGCGCCTCGACCGTGCCGGCGTGCTGACTTACCATCCGTCTGTCACGAACTGGTCCTATGCCGACGCCCTTGCCGGTCGCAGCGGCCTCGCGGCGCCCTTCAGGGACCTGACCGCTCTCGCCGACAGAGCCCTGTACGCCGCCGCGCCCGTCAGCGCCGATCACTTCCGCCGGGGCGAGGAGCTCGCCGGTCGCCTCGAGGTGGACCTGTCATGAGGCGCTGGCGTTCCCTGCTCATCCTCCTGGTCGGCCTGGCAGTGCTCGGCTTCCTTCGCGTCCGGGGCGCTTCCCGCGGGCCGGCCGCCGATCCCGTGCGGGACTACTCGTCGCTGCGCGCGAACCGATGGGGCACCAGGGCCCTCCGCCAGCTCTGCTCCCAGTTCGGCCTCGACCCGGTCGTCTGGCGCAAGCCCTTCTCCGACCTGGCGCCCGAAGACCCCCTGCTCGTGGTGCTCAACCCCTTCAGGGCCGTCTCCACCGAGGAGTTCGCCGCCCTCGAGAGCTGGGTCTCGCAGGGCGGCCACCTCGTCGTAGCCGTCCGGGACGCCAGCCCCACCAGCCGCGGCGACGATGGGCGCAAGGAGCGCCTCGACGGCAACCACGCCATCCTGGCCTGGCTCGGCCTAGTCCTGAAGGAGAGAGGCTGGTCCGTCGAGACGGAGTCCGTCGAGGAGTGTCCCTGGCAGGGCTACCGCTTGGCCACTCTCGCCGCTCCGGGCGCCGTCGAGCTGGCCGCCGTCCGCAGCCGCGCCGAGGTCCGCCGGCATCTTGCCGGGCGCGACGCCGGCGAGGAAGTCCTTGCCGACCTGCCCGCGATGGCCACCGTTCGCGCCCTGGGGCTGCTGCGCGCCGGCGGCCGGGTGCTGGGCGTCTCCCTCAGCCTCGGTCAGGGCACCGTGGACGTCCTCGGCGATGTCAACGTGCTCTCCAACGCCTACATCGGCAAGGCCGACAACGTCCTGCTCGCCGGGCTTCTGGTCCTGCGCCACGGCCCGAGCCGTGTGCTCTTCGACGAGTACCACCACGGCTTCGGCGCCGCCGGGTCGAGCAAGTCCGCCCGCAGCAGGCGCGCTCTTGGGGCCACGATCTTGCTCCTGCTGGGCGCCCTCTTCGTGTGCTGTCTCGGCAGCCTGTGGCGCATGGGCCGCGCCCAAGCCTTCGCGGAGAAGCCCCGGCGCTCCGTCGCCGAGTACGTCCACGCGGTCGCGTCGCTCTACCAGCGCGCCAACCAGCGCAAGGCCGCCCTGGCGACCCTGGCCGCCGCCGTCCGCCGCCGCTGGGCCCTGCGCCTCGGCATACCGCCGAACTCCAGTCCCGAGCAGTTCGCCCTTGCCGCCCGTCGCCGCCGCCTGAGCGCCGCCGATGCCCTCGAGCGTGTCTTCTCCGAGGCCGCCGGCATCGAGGCGCTGCCGGAAGTGCCGCGGGACCAGTTCGCCCGACTGGGTGCCCAATTGGCCCGACTTCAAGCGGACCTCGACCGCCAGGAGCTGTCACGCCATGGCTGAGCAGCGTTTCGCGCAGCGATCCTACGAGCTTGCCCAGAAGCTGCAGGAATCCACCGGCCGCGCCCTCGTGGGCCAGCGCAGGCTCATCCAGGAGTGCCTGGTCGCCGTGCTCTCGGGCGGCCACGTCCTCATCGAGGGCGTGCCCGGAACGGCCAAGACCCTCCTGGTCAAAGCCCTCGCCATCGCCCTGGGCAGGGAGTTCAAGCGCGTCCAGATGACCCCCGACCTCATGCCCTCCGACATCCTGGGCACCTACGTCTTCGACATGGAGCAGCGCCAGTTCCACCTCCGCCAGGGGCCTATCTTCACGCAGTTCCTGCTGGCCGACGAGATCAACCGCGCCCCGGCGAAGACACAGTCGGCACTGCTGGAGGGGATGCAGGAGAAGCAGGTCACGATTGACGGCCGCCGGCACGTCCTGGACGAAGACTTCACCGTCTTCGCCACCCAGAATCCGGTCGAGTTCGAGGGCACCTATCCCCTCCCCGAGGCCCAGATAGACCGGTTCATGCTTAAGCTCCTCGTTGACTACCCCTCCGCCGAGAGCGAGCACGAGCTGCTCAGGCGTTTCGACCAGGGCTTCAGCGACCTGCACCTGGAGGAGGCCGGCGTGTGCGCCGTCACCTCCCCCGAGGAGACCGCCGCGTGCCGCGCGGAGGTGCAGAAGGTCGAGGTGAGCGACGCGGTGATCGCCTACGTGACGGACCTGGCCCGGGCCACGCGGGAGCATCCCCTGCTCACTCTCGGCTGCAGCCCTCGCGCCTGTGTGATGCTGTTGCTGGTCGCCAAGACGCTGGCGGCGCTACGGGGCAAGGACTATCTGGGGCCGGACGAGGTGCAGGCGATGGCGCCCCCGGCCTGGCGGCACAGGCTGGTGTTGCGCCCGGAGGCGGAGATCGAGGGTCAGAGGCCGGACGACATCATCGCCAGCGTCATCACCTCCGTCGCCGTGCCGCGATAGCCGTCGCCGCAGTACCGGGGCCCCAGCGACCGTCTTCCTAAGCCCGCGCGCTCGTTGCCAGCACCAGCCCGTGGGCCGGGACGGTCAGCTCGATCTCACCCGGGAGCCTGACCCGGCCGCCCTGCCCTGCCGCGACGCTGCCGTCGCCCGTCCGCACGGTGATCTCCACCGGCGCACCCTCGCCCGCGCCGTAGCCCCTAAGCTCCACCTTCACCGCCCGCTCCTCGCCTGTGATGTTCGCCACCAGCCATGCCTGCGACCCGTCCTCCGCCACCCACGCGCTGCTCTGCACCGCGCGGAACCCGAACTCGCCACTCTCCAGCTTCATCGTCACCGTCGGCCCGCCCACGAAGTCCCAGTCCACCATCCGCCCCATCAGCAGCCACTTGCCCGCCCCGGCCCGCAGCAGCGCGCAGTGCTGCTTCGTGAAGCCCAGGATCGTCGGGTCAACCTGCTCGGCCTCAAGCGCCCTGGTCCACACGCACCCTCCCGGCGTCTTCCCGGTGAGCGCGTTGATGGCCTGCGCCAGCGACAGATACGGGGACGGACGCGTGCTCAGGCTAGCCGAATCGCCCCCGTATCCCAGGCAATACTCGTGGTACAGGTACGCGAACAGCGGGATCGGGTAGGGATTGCCCGGGCCGCCCCGCGGCCATCGCCCGAACTGGTAGTCGCGCGCGTGGTAGCAGTCGAGCAGGGGAATGAAGAGCTCGTGCGGCTCTTCGATGGCGAAGGCGTAATCCGGGTTGTGCTCCTTGCCGGCCTTCACCGTCTCGGAGAAGACGTTATACACGGCCCGCGCCAGCCACTGCCCCGACCCCCGCGGGTGTCCATGCTCCCCCGAGTAGCACGGCGGCATGGCCCCGCCCACCACCTGGTCCACCTGCACGCACTGGATCCCCAGGTCCACGCACTCGAGGGTCGTCCCCACCAGTACCTCGCGCGCCAGGGGCGTCGCCGGGCAGACCTGCGCGTACTGCCCCACGCCCTCGTCCGGCTTGCCCCACTGCTGCACCTTACCGTCCTCGCCCACGACCGCCTGAGCCCGTCCTCGCTCGTCGAACTGCGCGCGCGAGCTGTAGTCGCTGTCCCTGGTCTTCTCGAGCGTCCACTTCAGGCCCGACAGGAACACAAGCGTGTGGTCGCCCTGCGCCAAGACGGCCTGCGTCGCCTTGCGGAAGGCCTCCTCCCCGCCGAAGGGCGGAAAGTAGTCCGGTGTCACCCACGGCCCCTGCTTCTCCCACGCCATGATCATCGCGCAGACGGGCCAGTCCAGCGCCTCGTGGTACCGGCGGATGTAGCCCGGCAGGCTCCCCAGGAAGTTCACCCACTTGCCGTCCTGGCCCTGGTTCCGCATGGACACGGCGTGGAAGAAGGGTCCCCGCTTCACCCACTCGGGGATGTCGTCCCTCTGCGCCAGGGTCCTCGCGCACCAGGGCTGCCGCGTCGCCCAGGCTTTGTACAGGTCGGCCGCGGCCATCCAGTTCCCGCGATAGGTCCGCACGACCACCGGGTAGGCCACGGCCACCGCCTTGCCCGGCTCGAGCGACTGCAGATGCGTCGCCGCGAGCCGCAGACCGTCGTCCGACCGTCGGTAGGACATGCTCTTGGTATGGCCTTCGGGGTCCTGACAGGCCATGTAGACGCCCTGTTCGGGATCGCCCACAGCCAGGAACTGGGCCCCCAGGCTCCCGGGGTAGGCGCCCGTCCAGTTCGCGCCCCTGGCGAGCCGCTCGGCTGGATTGGGCACCAGCGCCCCGTCGTACATCGGCACCACGAGCTGGTCATCCGCCCCCTCACCGCCCAGCGGCAGCCGCACGTGCACCACCGGGAAGCTGATCGCGGCCACGGCCACCCCTTGGGCGGGCCGGACCTCGATCCAGCAGCGAATCGAGCCGTCCTCCGCGGCCTCGAAGCTGCACACGACGTCCGCCGGGTGCGCCTCGGCCGCCGTGAAGCGCACGCGCGTCGTCCGGCCTTCCTGTTCCGCCCCAGCCGCCGCGGCCTGGGTCGCGTTGACGAACAGGTGCTTGCCGTCGGACCCCACCAGGTCCAGCGAGTAGACCGGCTCGCCCACCACCGCGAGGTTCGCCTCCGGTCGGTCCGGGGCTGCAAGCTGTGCTACTCCTCGAAGATTGTCCGCCAGCCCCAGCACGACGCTCCCTGAGCCGACACTGAGCGCGGCGGTGAGTCCGGCGGCGATGGCGCCCGCAAGCAGCAGTACCATGCTCTGGCCTCCGTGGGATCTCGCCGGTACATGGTACAATACGCCGTGCGCTGCGCGCACCGAGCTTAGCGGCAGCGGCCACGGCGGCCCGCCGATTGCAGGGAACTGCGGCAAGGCGGTGCCTTCGAGGCCGAATGTGGGGGGCCGGCAGCCGCGCGGTGGGCGTTGCGCGGGTCCGTGCGTTGACGCGCTTTGCCGTCAATGGTAAATTGCCGCCGGTATTCGCGGTCCGGGAACTTCGGTGATCCATGACCGGGGGGGCAGACGCAGCAATGAGACCAAGGCTTCTGGCAGCGTGCGCCCTGAGCTTGCTTGCCGCCGTGGCGCTGGCGGGGCCGGAGTTGACCGACGTCCCGCGCGATCACTGGGCCTACGACGCCGTCAAGAAGCTGGCGGACGTCGGTATTCTGATCGGCTATCCTGACGACCTCTTCCACCCTCAGCGCTGTATCACCCGCTACGAGTTCGCCATGGCCGTGTCACGCGTGCTCGCCTACTTCCAGTTGGGCGTGAAGCCTGGGGACCCGGGGGATCCCGGACCTCCCGGCCCACCGGGACCGGCAGGACCTCCCGGCCCCGACGGCCCCCAGGGACCTCCCGGCCCGGAGGGAGTCGCCGGGCTGCCCGGACCACCGGGCACCGCCAGCATTGACCGTACAGTCATCGAGGCCATCGTCAAGCGCCTCACCAACGAGTTCGCGGCCGAGCTAGCCGACCTGGGCGTGGACGTGGACGCCGTGCGCCGCAGTCTGGGCCTGCTGGACGAGCGCGTCTACGAGCTCGAGCAGCGCAACAAAGTGGAAGCCCACGGCTGGATTGACTACCGCACCGGCTGGGCCGGCCGCATCCAGGGCGGCCACTCCTTCGACGCCCTCTCGGCCCGCCTGAGCGTTGACTACCGCTGGGACGAGGGCAACCGCTTCCACATCGGCCTGCGCAGCGCCGACGAGTACGTTCCCTACGCGGTCACGGGCGTCACCTTCGGCGAGGGCCCGCGGTGGCACGGCTATCCCGGCGACCAGACGCTGTGGGGGCTCGGGCACGGCGGCAACCAGGTGTGGCTGGAGGACGCCTACGTTAGCCTGGAGCATGGCCGGTCGCGCTATATCATCGGGCGCCAGTTCTGGTGCTGGGGCCTGGGGATTCTCGCCAACAACGAGCGGCGCGGGGTACAGGGCGTCCGCTGGCATCGTCGGGAGCTCTTCGGCAGGAGTCTCGACTTCGACTGCTTCGCCGGGGGCGCGTCCTACGACTTCAAGCCGCTCCCGAACGAGGGGAATAACAACGACGAGTTCTTCATCTCCCGCCTTGACTGGCGCCGCCCCCGCTGGAGCCTCGCGGTGAACTGGAAGCCCGAGGGTTACGGCCATGAGGACGAGGCGGGCTTCGACCTGTGGTACCACCTGGGCGGGGATCGGCATCTGTACTTCGAGTACGCCCGCCAGGAGTACCACGCCAACCGTCCCCTCTGGCCTTACAGCGGCAAGCCCGAGGCGGCCATGGGGATCGTGGACCTGGTGAAGGGCGAGGACGGCTGGATTCAGGGCTTCTACTCGCGCGTCGAGCCGGAGTTCGACGAGGTCTACTCCACGATCCACCCCTACTGGGAGATCCTCCAGCGCGATCGGCCCTGGAACGCAATCCCCTGGGAGATGTGGCTGCGCAACCCGCCCGCCATCACGAACCTCGAGATCATCGGCGGGTCCGCCGGCACGCACCTCGGGGATTGGCCCCTCGAGCTGACGTACTACGACTGCGACGCCATCTCGGACTGGTGGGACATCAGCTTCCTCGACGACCTCTTCTACGACACGCTCTGGGCCCTGCGGACCAGGCGCGAGGTGGCCGAGGGCATGACCTGGGAGCTCACCTACGCCGAGCAGCAGAAGACCTCGCGCGCGCCGCGGGACTTCCGTGATCAGAAGCTCCTGATGCTCTCCTTCGAGGTGAGCTTCTAGCTCGGCTGACGGTCCGGGCCTGGCCGGAACGATAGCGGCAGGGCGCCCAGCCCACCGCAGCAATAAGCCGCAGCAACGGTCACAGCACTGGAGGCAGCAAATGTCGCAGCAGGCGCCGGCGCCGCGCCGGGGTTGGCCTCTTGGGGTGGATCCCCGCAACCGGCTCAACTCGCTGAGCAACCGCGAGTGGCTCAAGCGCACCAAGAGCGTGTGGTACAGCCAGCCCGGCCCCCGCGACAGCCTCAAGCACGAGCATCCGGCCACCTTCGCCGAGACCGACGTGGTGCGGCTGCTGGAGCTGTTCACCAAGCCCGGTGAGCGGGTCCTGGACCCCTTCCTCGGCTCCGGCTCGACCCTCTTGGCCTGCTTGATGACCGGGCGCCGCGGCCTGGGTGTCGAGCTGGTTGAGCACTGGGCGCAGATAGCCCGCCGCCGCGTGAGCGGCTTCATCGAGGAGGCCGGGCCCGAGTACCGCGGACTGGTGGACCCGGATCGTGACATCATCGTCGGTGACAGCCGCGTGGCCCTCGGCGGCTTCGAGGACGAGTCCTTCGACCTCCTCGTCACCAGCCCGCCCTACTGGAGCATCCTGCGCAAGGAGCGGGGCATGAAGGCCGAGGCCGAGCGCAAGAGCCGCGACCTTCCTACGTGCTACAGCGAGCGGCCCGACGACCTCGGCAATCTGCCCTCCTACGAGGAGTTCCTCGAGGAGCTTGGCGGGGTCTGGTGCGAGTCAGCCCGCGTGCTACGCGCCGGGCGGTACATGGCCGTCATCGTCTCGGACTTCAGGCACGGCGGCCAGTACTACCTGTACCACGCCGACACGGCCCGCGCCGTCCAGGAGCGTTCCTGCCTCGTCCTGAAGGGCACCGTGGTCCTCGTCCAGGACAACAAGGCCCTCTACCCCTATGGCATCCCCTACAGCTTCGTGCCGAACGTTCACCACCAGATGATCCTCATACTCCAAAAGCCCACCGACTAGCTGGTGCCCGGCTCGGTGCGCGGCCCCCGAGGGAGGGCGCCATGGCCACCGTCTTCCTGCACGAGTCCCTGGCGTACCGCGCCGCGATCCTCCGGCGCTACAGGGAGCTGTACCACACCCTGGGCCTGGACTATACCGACGTACGGGTCTGCCGCCGCCGGCCTCGTGCCATCACCCCCGCCGACTTCCTGCTCTGGCCCGGCGAGGCGGCGCCGCCGCCCGCTCTTCCGCCCGAGGCCACGGGCTTCATCCGCTCGCGCAGGACGGGGGCCTTCGGGTACGTGCTGGGTCGCGCCCCCGCGGACTGCTGGCTCCTTCTCAACCGCTGGGACGAGGTGGAGACCGCCGGTGGCCACGCCTTCTTCACCGACAGCGTGGCCGAACACGAGCGCGACACCGGCGACCTGCGGTGGGTCCTCGACCGCCTGATCCAGTGCCATTCGCACTCCTACGGCCGCAGCGTGGATTGGGAGGCGCTCGAGCGCCAGGCCCGCCGTCGCCTGGACGCCGCGGGCGACGCCCAAGACCACCTCCGCGCCTGGCAGTGGCTCTTCGCCCGCCTGCACGACGGTCACACCAAGCTCCTGGGCATCGAGGGCCCCCACGCCTGCCCGATGGTCCACTGCGGCGTCTACGGTCGCTTCCTGGACCGAGGCCGGTTCCTGGTCGAGGAGGTACGGCCCTCGAGCGCCGCCGAGGATTGCCGCCTCGCCGCGGGCGACGAGATCGTGGCGGTCAACGGCCTCGACTGGCCCACCTTCCTCCGCCGCGAGACCGCCTTCTGGGCCTTCAGCAGCTCCCACTGCCGACGCGCCGCCCGCCCCTTCCTGCCCTGGTACCAGCCCGCCGGCACGTGTCTTCGCCTCGCGACCTCCGCCGGCACGCGGATGCTGGCCTTCGGTGAGGAGTCCTACGCGGGGTTCTTCCACTGGCTCTGCCGAGGCAAGCCCGATCCGGTGACCTTCGACCGCCTCGGCCCCGGCCGCTACCGCCTCCGCATCGCCTATTTCCCGTCGGACGACGATTTCGTCCCGCGCTGCCGCGAGGCCCTGGCCTCCCTGCCGGCCGACGCACACCTCGAGCTGGACCTACGAGGCAACGGTGGGGGGAGCGGGGAGTTCAGTTGTCAGGTGGTGAGCATGCTGCTGCCGCGCGGCAGCGGCCTGTATCGGGCCCGCGTCCGCCGCGTCGGTGGCGGCTTCGGGCGCTGGGTGGTCGAGCGGAGCACCGACGAGCCGGTCTTCCTGGGCCCGGTCACGGTTCTGATGGACGAGCTGTGCGCGTCGGCCACCGAGGGGTTCATCGGGGCGCTCAAGTCCGCCGGGCGCGCCCGGCTGGTGGGCCGCCGCACCGCCGGGAGCTCAGGCTTGGCGCGCGTCTTCCTCTCGCGGGCCGGAGTGCGCTTCTCCTGCTCGTCGTGGCAAGAGACCACGCCCGAGGGGGAGCCTATCGAGGGCCGCGGCGTGACGACGCGCCCATGGAAGCGCCCGCGCCGGTCCTGAGGGAGGCCGAGCGGCACCCGCCCTCACCCGGCACCCACGTCCTACAGCCCCGCTCGCTAGATCCTGACCCCCCGGCGCAGGAACAGCTTGTACTCGCCTCCCTCCCGCACGATGATTAGGGCGCCCTGGCGGTACAGCTTGATTACCTGTGTCAGCGCCCCGGCGATGTCGGAAGCGCCCGTGTGGCCGGTCTCCTTCGCGCCGAGGGCCACGAACTGGACCAGCACCACTGCGTGGTCGCGCGGCATGGGCGCCTTGTCGGTGATGGCCTCGGGCAGTGCGTGGCCCTCCACGGAGCTCACCGGCATCGTCATCAGCAGGTCCCCCCGCACGTCGCCCGGCTTCGTGAAGGCCAGGTACGCCAGCACCAGGACACCGAAGGGCGGAATCAGGGCGGCGAGGGCCCCGAGCCACTGCGACTTGCCGCAGGCCGTGGTCACACTCATCCACACCAGCACCAGCACCACGATGTTGACCCCCGGCACGAAGAACAGCACGATCCACCACAAGGGCCTGCCCGCGATCCGCAGCATGAGCACGAGGTTGAGGATGGGGATCCACGCCATCCACCCCCCGCCTGCGCCGGTGGCTGCCGCTATTCTCATCAGGCAGAAGCTGCAGAAGGCCCAGGCAAGCAGCCCGGCGACGAGCACGCCCGGACCGGGCGCCCTGGCGGCCGGCGGCAGAGCAGGTGCGGCGTCGGCCATGGGCGCGGGGGGCGTGCCGGGCGCGACAGGCCCGGGTCCCTGAGCGGGCACCGCGGGGGCCGCCGGCGCGGCCGGTCCAGGTGCGACGCCGGGCGGGCCTGCCGGCTGCGCTCCGGCAGGCTGGGGCGCCCCGCCGCCAAGCCTTGCCAGCGCCTTCTGGGCCTCCGCCACCTCGGCGGCGTCCGTGCCCAGCTTGACCACCTCGCCGAAGTGGTAGCGGGCCTTGTCGTCGTCCTCCACGGCCACATATTCCCACCCCAGCACGTAGTGAGCGTGCGCGTCCTGGGGATTGGCCTGCAGGTGCTTGTCCAGCACCGCGATGGCGCCCTGATGGTCGCCCGCCTTCTTCAGTTCCAGCGCGCGGGTCACCGCGTCCGTCTGCGCCCACGCCACCGTCGCGCCGAGTACCGCAAGGGTGAGGAGCAGCCCCCGCCCTGTTCTCCCGTGTCCCATGTGCCTATTTCCCTCCCTGCCGAAGATCACGGCAGTGTACGTAGTGCCCCGACCGAGGTCAACTCACGGCCCGGCGAGGCCTCGGAGCGCGCCCTGCCACACTGGACATAACCCCGCAGGCTGTCTACCCCAACCGGAAGAGCCCCACCGCGTTCTCCTTGGCCACCTTGTTGAATACCTCCTCGCTGATCTTGCCTGTGTCCCGCCAGTCGAGGAGCAGGTCAATCAGGGGAAGGGTCATGTCAGGGAAGCAGAGGTCCGTGCCGAAGAGCATCCGGTCCTGGAACTCCGTCAGGAACCGCGGGCCGTACTCGGGGTCGCGCGCCAGGGCATTCCAGGGGTTGAGGTCGGACAGGTCGCCATACAAGTTCGGGTAGAGGCGGAGGAGCTTGGGCACAACGCCCTCCTCCTTGATCGGACCGCTCGGCATGCGCCCGACCTGCCCGCCCCAGGGGCGAAACACGTGGCCCCGTTCGCCCGGCGTCTCCAACCGGCTGATCTCCGTCCAGAACACCGGGCCGTGCCCGAGGATGATGAGCTCCGGGAACCGTTGCAGGGTGTGCTCCAATTGCGGCAGCCCGGGGTCGTCGTACAGCCCGAAGTCCCCTGTCATCTGGTCCGAGCCGTCGAAGGTCACCGGCAACCCCACGTCCTGCGCGTGCTTGAACAGGTTCTGGACCAGCGGATCCATGACCGGCAAGTTCGGCATCACTTCCCCGAGGCCCCTGCAGCCCTTGTCCTTGTAGTACCGCAGCAGGTCGCCCAGCGGCGCATGGGGCGAGTACGTCAGGGCGCGCGGATCAATGTTGCAGAAGGCGAAGAACCGGTCGGGGTACTGCTCGACCATGTCGAGGATGTCCTCGTTCGCCTGGGGCAGGTAGATCTCGGGGCTGACGATGGGCAGCAGCGCTCCCTTCTCGATCCCGACGGCGTCGTAGCGCTCAATCACCTGCTCGGGGGTGGAGAACGAGTACACTGGCGGGCGCTTCCGGTAGGCGTGGCAATGGATGTCAATGAACAAGCAGATCATCTCCCCTCGGTTCGGCGGGGTCTCGGAGGACCTCCGGGGCGCCCGCCCTAGACTGGGACCCATCCCAGGTGCACAGCCAGGGTCGCCGTCCCGAGCAGGAAGGCGTAGCCGCTGGCGTCGGTAATCGAGGTAGTGACCAGGTTGGCACCCATTGCCGGGTCCCAACCGAGGCGGCGAAGCACCAGGGGCAGGAAGGCTCCGACGAAGCAGGCCATGACGCAGTTGAGCAGGAGGGCGAGACCGACGACCCCGATCAGAGCGGGCTGCTTCTCCCACAGGGCCGCGACCACGGCCACCAGCAGGCCGAGGGCGGCTCCCACCGTGATCCCGATGCGGGACTGGCCCCAGAGGCTGCGCCCCATGTCGGCGAAGGTCACCTCGCCCACGGCCAGGCCGCGCACGAACACGGCCACGGTCTGTCCGGCTGCGTTGCCCGCCACGCCGCCGATCACGGGCAGGTAGGCCACTATGGCGGGAACGCTGGACACCGTGTCGGCGAAGGCCCTGGCCACGCTCGCGGCCACCAGCGCCAGGGGCAGGTTGATGAGCAGCCACGGAAGGCGTCGCGCCAGGGAGCCCCTCAGCGGCCCGAAGACGGGTTCGTCGGCCGTGATACCGCTGACACGGTGGAGGTCCTCGGTGGCCTCTTCGTCCATGACGTCGGTGGCGTCGTTCAGGGTCACCTGCCCCAGCACGCGCCCCTCGTCGTCCACCACCGCCACCGCGTCCAGGTCGTGCAGGCGCATGTAGTGGGCCACTTCCTCCTGGTCCTGCTGCTCCTGCACCCAGTGATGGTGCCGCTCCACCAGGTCGCCCACGCGCGTCCCCGGCGGCGCCATCACCAGGTCCCGCAGCGAGCACGACCCCACCAGGCGCTCCTCCTCGTCCACCGCGTACACCGTGTTCAGGTCCTCCACGTCCTGGAACTCCCGCCGCAGGACCTCGGTGGCCTGCGCCGCCGACACCCACGCCGGCACCGTGGCGAACTCCTTCGCCATGATGCCGCCGGCCGTTTCCTCGTGGTAGCCCGCCAGCTCGGCGATGTCGGCCCGCGTCTCCGGCTCCAGGCCCGCCATGACCTCCTCGGCGTCCTGCGGCTCCATGTCCTGCAGGACGTCCGTCGCCTCGTCCGATGGCATCTCCTCCACGACCTCGGCGATCTGCTCGGGTCCGAGCCGCTCGAGCAGCCGCGTCCGCAGCTCGTCCGACATCTCGGCCAGGATGTCCCCTGCCGGTTCCGCCTCGAGCTGGGCGAACACCTCGACCATAGCCTCAACGCCCAGGCCCGCGAGGGTCTGGGCGCCGTCGGCCGGCGGCATCTCCTCGAGCGTCCGCGCCGCGCGCGCGTACTCCTCGCGCTCGACAAGACGCTTGGTCATGGACATCAGCACGTCGGTCTTGCGCATGCTCGCCACCTTCCTGAGCGGCAGTGGTGCGGCAAGGCGCACGGCCTCGAGGCTCGGTGGCACTTGCGCTCGGCAAGAGGTGCCTTCACGGGTCGGGGTCTAGCCGGGCCGTCAAGCCGGCCCGGCACTGAGGGGGACCGGCTCTACGCGGACAGGGCGGCCACGGCCAGCCACCGGCCCTTACCGGGCCTGACTGGACGCGTGCGACTGCGGCCTAAGTGGGGGGATGGACCGTTGTCATCCACCCTTGACTACCTCCCCTGGACGTTGGGATGCCGCGCAATCATATACCTCGGCCCCTGCCCAATCAACCCTTATCCTGTCCGCCGCGCGCTCTCCGCCTGCGCCGTCCCTCACGTCCCTCTTCCTCCTGCCGACTTCCCGTCCCGCCGTGCGTGCCCTAAACTCTGAGGGGGGTATGCGCGATGAGACCGACCCGGCCTGCACTCTTCGCCCTTGGGCTTGCCCTTGCTCTGGCTCTCCCGCTCCCTGCCCAGCAGGACTACGCCTACACCTTGCTCGACGACTTCGAGGACCCTTCGGCGTGGATCAAGGGTGACCCCACCACCGACATGGAGCAGCGCGAGGTGGGCTACGTGCCGAGCACCCGCTTAGTCAAGCAGGGCCAGCGCTCCCTCGCCTTCATGATTCGCGTGGACTGGAGCGACAAGCCCGGCCAGCAGTACGCCAAGGGCTGGCCGATGCTGTCGCGCACCTTCGACGCCCCGCAGGACTGGTCCGCCTACGATCGGCTCGAGTTCTGGGTCTACACCGAGACCGAGGCCGCGCTGCCGGACCGTGCCCTCCGCTGCGGCCTGGGCACTCCCGAGGGCAAGCCCGGCGAATGGCACGACATCGCCCTCACGCGGAACGACTGGACCCACGTCTCGCTGCTCCTGTCCGACGACCAGGACTGGACGAGGGTGACCGGGGTGTGGTTCTACATCGCCGAGGCCTGGTACAGCGATGGCGACCGCATCAACTTCTACCTGGACGACCTGCGGCTGGCCCGCCGCCTGTCACCGCACTTCCTCGACTGCAGCATCACGGCCCGCACGAACCCCCGCGGCCAGGCGGCCGATGCCCACGTCGCCGTGGAGGGCCCCGTCGAGGGCCTTCGCCTGCGCACCCGGTTCCGCAAGGGAGACGAGGTCGAGGCCACCACCCAGACGCCCCTGGCAGCCAAGCGGGGCGCAGCCGGGCTCTCCCTGGTAGGCGTCTCGGGCGGCGGCCACCTGGTGGACCTGGACCTGCTCGGCCGCGACGGCGAGGTCCGGGACAGCACCACCCAGTACCTGCGCGTGCCCGAGCCCGGCAGGCGCACCTACCTCAACCTCATCACCTTCTACACGCCCCATCTGCTCGCGGCCACGGCCGAGCAGATGGCCGTGATCAACGACACGCCCTACGACGGCGTCGCGATGGGCGTGGTCGGCGGCTATGACACCGACCCCGTGCCCGACTACGCCACCTACGCCGCCCAGGTCGCGATGCTGAAGAGGACCTGCCGCTACCACGTCTGGCCCTGGGTATTCTCCAATCGCTTCATCGGGCGGGCCGAGGACGGCTCGACCCATCCCAGCGTCGGCGGCCAGGGCCCCGAGTACTTCCGCCGCATCAAGTGCCTGGACCTGGACGACGCGGCCGGCGCTCGCTCGGACATGCTCAAGCTTTGGCGCAACGCCGTCCGCCTCGCCCGCGACCTGCGTGCTCCCGGCATCGTCCTTGACCTCGAGGCCTACAACAACTACCGCGCCTACGACCTGGCCTACGTGGCCGAGAGGAGGGGTGACACCATCGGCCAAGTCGCCCGCGCCTGCGAGGCTGTCGGCGCCGACCTGGCCCGACTCGTCCAGGAGGAGTACCCCGAGTGCATCGTCTGGAGCCTCTTCAGCCGTCTCAGGCCGACGGGGCTCACCGCCCCCGACTACGACGGCCCCCTCTACCAGACGCCGGGCCACATCAGCCTCGGCTTCCTCCGGTACTGCAGGGACCACGCCGTGCCCGCCAGGTATCTCTGCGGAGGCGAGCTTGAGGTGGGCTACTACAACGCCACGGTCGAGGCCCTCAAAGCCCGCATCCGCGCCCGCGACGCGGCCTACGCCGCCCCGCTGCAGGCCTTCCCCGACCATTTCTTCCTCGCCGGCACCATCTCGCCCTACCACGACTACACCATCCTCACGAGCTGGATCGGGAACCAGGCCGGCGACGACCCTGAGCTGAGGACCATCGAGGACTTCCGGCCCATGTTCAAGACTCTCTTCGACGCCTACGACTGGGTCTGGATCTACGCCTCCAGCGCGGCAAAGACGCTGCCCTACAGCCCTGAGAACGCGCGGCTCTATGGGGACGTGCTGCGGGGAGCCCTGGACGACGCCTCGAAGTAGCCTTATGTGACGGAGTACGGCCTGGCCTGCCGGCAGCCGCCCTCGCGAGGTCCTCACAGGTAGCCCAGGTCGGCGAGGCGGCGGGCGATCTCCTCCTGCTCCTCCTCGGTGTAATCCGCGGAAGCAGTGGCCTGACGAGTGGGCACCGGCTCACCCTCCGCTCTCTCGGCGCCGACCAGGGACTGGCCGTCCATGTGGGCCGGGACGGGCACGCCCAGCAGGCCGAGGGCCGTAGGAGCCACGCAGGTGATGTCCGCCACCTCGGGCAGGTCCGCCGGCGAGGGGTACAGGGCGAGGATGCCACGGCTCCGGTGCGCTCCCTCGGTCACGATGACATGCCCCAGGCCCGCGCGGCGAAGGTCCTCCTCGGTCCAGAACACCTGGCCGCGGCCATAGGGAGGTGAGCTGTTGACGGCAAGCGCCAGCCCCTGGGGCACGACGGTGACGTCGGGCGCGAGGCCGATGGCGGGGCCGTGGTAGAGCTCCTCACGCAGATGGGCGACGATGTCCTGCTCGCCGGTGAAGGGATTGGTGATCTGCTGGACCCGGTCCCTGATCTCGACGGCGAGGGCCTCGGCGGCGTCGGCGGAGACTGCGGCGAGGGGGCTGCGGCCCTCCGTGTTGAGCATTATGCCGCCCGTGAGCCAGGGGAAGGCCGTGGTATGGGGCCAGTCTATGAGGGTAGAGAACTTCAGGATGCTGGCCACGCCGGCGAAGGAGCGGACCTGGCGGCGGCTCCAGAGGCTGCGGAGCAGCTTGCGGTAGGCCTTGCTGGCCGCGCTCAGGAGCGCGCGGGGGACCGGCCCACTGGCCGATGACACGCGATAGCGCAGGTACCTGGCCTCGACGAGCCAGGCGGACAGGTCGAAGTAGCCACGCAGGGGCTGGGCGCCGTGGTCGGAGATGACGAGGAAGCTCGTGCGCTCGTCGGTGTGCGGCAGGACCACGCCGAGAAGAGCGTCCGCCTGCTGATAGGCCCAGAGGACCATGTCCTCCACGTCGCCCATGCGCCGGGAGACGAGCAGCTTGTGCTGAACGCTGTCCGTGATGTTCTCACCCACGATGAGGACGTCCACGGGGTGGTTGCTCAGCAGATGGGATAAGAGCTTGGGATTGAGAGCGGTGCGGTCCCGCCAGTAGTCCGTCAACTGCCTGGCCCTGCCGGGGACGTCAGTGCGCCGGAGTAGATTGTAGTCCGGATAGTGCCGCAGAAGGGGCCTGACCTCGTCGTAGACGGTAGCAGGCCAGACGGACCGCTCGTCCCAGTGGTGAGTACCGCCTCGTCCACAGACCATCCATCCGTTGATGGGATCGGCGGGATAGGTCATGGGCACACCGATGCAGCCGACGCGGAAGCCCGCCGCCGAGAGAATCTCCCAGACGGCGGGGGCACGCCGGTCGGCGCTGGAGACAGGCCTCATCCGGTGGTCGCGCAGGTGCATGAAGTGGAACAGGCCGTGCTTGCCGGCGTTGCACCCGGTCATCGCCGTGGGCCAGGCCACGGCGGTGCTGGCAGGAATAGTGGACTCCAGCTCGGCCCGTCCGGCTCCCGCCAGGAGGCCCTGCAGGTTCGGCAAGGCGCCCGCGTCCAGGAAGGGCTGCATGACCTGCCAGTCGGCCGCGTCAATGCCGTATAGGACCAGCTTTAGCTTGGTCGAACCCATTGCCTCTCCTATCTGTCAGACTCAGAAAGCCCGGACCCTCGCCGGGCCGAGCAGGGCCAGGCGAGCACCCACACCAAGGAGCCGGCACGCCGGCCGGGACAGGAAGGGAGACAGCGCTGGGACCACGCCCGTGCCCAGTCGGCGCGCTCTGCCTCAGGTGCGCGCCGTGAGCACTTTCCGGGGAGGCGCCGCGGGGACGCCCCGCTCCAGGGCTCTGGTGCAGCACGTCCTCGCCCGCCAGGATCCTGTTGTCGAGTGATCCGATTATAGCCCACGAACGCGCCAGCATGAACCCCGGCCGGGCGTCGGCCAGCGGACGCTCTCCCTCAGCCCCAGCGGGCACGCGCGATCCGCCTCCTGTCCGGCGCACTGATCTGGGGCCCTGAGCCTGTGCCGTCATTCCCCTGTGTCCTGGCAGGCGTCCCCCGGTGAGGAGCCCCGCCGCTGTATCACCAGGCTGGTGATCATCGGCCACACGGCAGTGGTCGGCACGCGAGCCACCTTGACCACCGTGTAGTAGAGAAGGCGCTCCACAAGGGCACGCCGCCGACTCCCCGGCTGCGTGTAGTACAGCTGTCGGTCCTGACCCCGTTGCGTGTTGAGGCAGAGGTAGGTGCCCCGGTCGAGGTAGCCGAGGATCTCCCAGTACGTGACTCCCCAGGCTCCTCGTTCCTCAAGCCCGCGGGGCCCCTCGCACACCCTCGGCGTGTCCGCGTACCTGCCGCTGCGGAGGGCCTTGCGGTACGCGCGCGCGGACCCCGGTCTCATCCAGGGTATCCACGCTAGCTGGGTCGTGTGGAAGTCCACCGGCCAGAGGCGGTTGGGCGTGTCGTGGATGAACAGGTACCCGCCCTCCCTCAGCAGTGAGAACGCCGACCGCACCACGTGCCGCCTCAGGCCGCTTACCGACAGCGGGATGTGCTCGAGGACGGCGTTGAGGATCACAATATCGAAGGTGCCCAGGGACTCTCGCACGTCCTCAATGTCTGCGGCGCAGAAGACCCTTACCGCGCCCTCCATCCCGTGCTCGCGCAGCCGCTGGCGGAGGATGCCGATGCTCTCGTCCTCTACATCGAAGGCTGATACGTCGTCCGCGCGCTGCGCAAGCGGAATGGTTGCCGCACCGGTTCCGCACCCGAAGTCCAGGATCCTCTTGCCCTGCAAGCCACCGCAACGGTACTCGACCTCGGGCACCAGCTCCCTGGTGAATCTGACCAGCCGGCTTCTGGGGCCGCCCAGATCACTCTCGACGTAGCCCGCATACTGTGGCAGGTGCTCCTTGCCACGGTGAAGGCGGACAATGAGCTGCTCGAACTCCTCAGAGTAACGGAACTGGCTCATCCGTCAGGGCCCCCTGTGCGGAAACCCCCTGCGCGCCCAAAGGCGATCAGCAGCCGCATGGCCGCTCCTGGTCCCTTCCCGACCCTGCGCTCACGCCTAGGCTTCCCTCCGCCCAACTGGCATCCCCCCCACCGGCAGGGGCCCGTGCAGCTCGCCGACCGCCTCTGACTGCCTCGTCGCGGTAGCCCTCCACACGTACTGACAAGTCCTCACGACCTGGACACGGCGCGGCGCACCAGGCCTCTGATCACCCGCAGGTCCTCGGCGGTCAGCACGAAGGCCTGTCGGAACGTCGCCCCGGTGCCCTGTCGAAAGAGATGAAGACCGACGACGTAGCCGACGAGGGCGCCGACGCTGTAGGCGAGGGCCGCGCCGGCGACGCCGAGGGTGGGGATGAGGAGCAGGTCGAGAGCGACCATGGCGACCAGCGAGGTTAGGAATACGAGAGACATGTTGAGAAGCTTGCCGGAGCCCAGGAAGAATTGGTTCCAGACGTGGACGGCGATGCCGTAGAGGGAGAGACCGGGCAGGCAGATGAGCATCGGGATCACGGAGCTGCGGAACTCGGGCCCGTAGACGTAGGGGAGGATGGGCGCAACGCCGGCCAGCAGGACAGTGGCGATGGCAGTGCTCCAGAAGAGGAGGCGATGGACCTGGAGAGTCGTGTGGGCCCCCTTCTTGTCGCCGATGAGAGCCACGCGCGGCGCGAGGACGTAGCCCACGGCCTGGGCAAAGGCCGGGAGCAGCTCGCTGCCCGACATGGCCACCGAGTAGACGCCGACGGCGGCCTGGCCGGCGAAGCGAACGAGGATGAAGACGTCCAGGCGGGCGAACAGGGTCTGGAGGAGCTGGACGAAGTTGAGGAAGACGCCATAGCCCAGGAACTGGCGAAGGGGCGGGCCGGGCAGGCCCCGGTCAACGCGGACGCTGACCACCCCCACGAGGTACCCGGTGGCCAGCGCGGAGAAGCAACTGCGGGCGACGTCTCCGTACAGGACGCCCATGAGGCCCATGGAGAAGCACACGAGCAGCACGGCCGCGACGCCGAACTGCATGAAGCCGAGCGTGACCATCTGGATGATGGCCGGCACCGTGACGTACTCGCGGCCGCGCAGGGCGCCCGCCATGTTCTGGGCGATGGCCCTGGTGGGGGCCGAGAGCGTAAGGATCAAGAAGAGGCCCGCAAGGACCTCGGGGTCCTTGAAGCCAATCGAGGCGAGCCACGACGAGGGCATGAGGACGAGGACTAGGACGATGAGCAGGCCGATGATCAGGGAGACCAGCGACGAGAGCCTCGACGTGAGCCAGAGGGAGCAGGACTTGCGGCCCACGAAGTACATGGCCGCGAAGGGCAGGCCCAGGGTGCAGACCTGCAGAGCCATGTTGCCGGCCGACCGGATGAGGGTGAAGCCCCCCTTCCCCTCGGCCCCCAGGTACCGGGCGACCAGGATCCCCACGCCCAGATTCGACAGCGCCGCGACGACCTGGCTGGCGAAGCGGTAGGCCACCTTCGAGGTGAAGCTGCCCTCCTCCAAGGCAGGGGCGGTGGGTGAGCCGATGGCATCGGCCTGGCTGGAATCAGGGCCCTCTTGGCTCATTCTCTTGCCTTCACGACTCTGCCATGCGGGCCGAGCGAGTCCTCGCGTCTTGGCTCGGCGATGCCGCGGGCACCGTCCCGCGGCGGGTCAGTCAGGGCCGGTCGGAGCGGTCGCCCGCCGAGACGGTCCGCCCCTGGGCGCCGGCTGCCCGGACGCCCTAGGCCTCCAGGTGCCTCGCCAGAGCCTCGAGCAGGGCCGGCGTGCCCATGTCGTAGAAAGGGTCCGGCGCCCGGAAGCCGTAGAGGAGGCCCTGCCCGCTCAGCTCCTGGTACACCCCCTGCTCCAGGCCCACGGGACAGGTGTCCGGGATGTGATCGAGCACCGACCGCTCGAAGAGCGTGACGCCGGCGTCCACCGCGTTCAGCTCGTGGCTCGGCTGTCTCTTGGCGTAGCGGGAGATGCGCCCGTCGGCCTCCACGCGGAGGTTCGGTCGCACGGCCGGGTCGAAGGATCGGCCCACCACCATCGTACCGACACGCGCCGACGCCCTGTGGGCGGTCTCGAGAGCCGCGTAGTGGACCTCGACGTACGTGTCGCCGTTGATGAGGACGAACTGGTCCGCGAGCAGCGGCGCGGCGAAGCGCACAGCCCCCGCCGTGCCCAGCGGCGCGGGCTCCCGCGAGTAGCGGATGGGCAGGCCGTAGCGGGAACCGTCGCCGCAGTGATCGCGGACCTGCTCGCCCAGGTGGCCGATCAGGAGGAGCAGCTCGCCGAACAGGCCCGGCGGAAGGGCAGCGATGAGCCAGTCCAGGAAGGGACGGCCCGCCACGGGCGCGAGAACCTTCGGCACCTCGTAGGTTAGCGGCCGAAGGCGGGTACCCAGCCCGCCGGCGAGAATCACTGCTTGCATAGGAAGGACCTTATGGCCTCGCGGACGGCGGCTTCCGAGGTGAAGCGCGGCTGCCATCCCAGGGACCGGATTCGGCTGCAGTCGAGCTTCATCCGTGGCACGTCGCCCGGCCAGCCCACCTCGCCGCCGGTGTAGACAATGGGCGAGTCGGGCAGCCCGCGCTCCTCGAGCACGAGCTCGGCTATGCGGGTGATGAGTATATCGTCATCCGTGCCCAGGTTGAAGACGTTGATCCGGTCGGTGCCATGTCGCCAGCCGTGAATCATCCCGGCCACGCAGTCCGTGGCGTGGATGTAGCTCTTGCACTGGCGCCCGTCGCCCAGCACCTCCAGCCTGGTGGGGTCACGGTCAAGCTTGGCGATGAGGTCCGGGATGATGCCGTGGGTCGCGTTGGGGCCGACCACGTTGGCGAAGCGGAAGACCCAGGCCTGGAAGCCGAGCGAATGGCAGAAGGCGGACACCAGCCCCTCGCAGGCGAGCTTGCTGGCCCCATACAGAGAGTGCGGCAGGAGGGGGCCATAGTCCTCGGGCGTGGGGATGCGCGCTGGCCGCCCATACACCGCCGACGAGGACGAGAAGACGACCTTCGCCACGGCGGCGCGGCGGGCGGCCTCAAGAACGTTGTACGTAGCGATCGTCCCCTGCTGAAGGTCGAGATCGGTCTTCTCCGCGCCGTAGCGGATGTCGGGGTTAGCGGCGAGGTGCCAGGCTATGTCGCAGCCCTGGATGGCGGAGGACAGGGCATCGAGCTCCAGCAGATCGCCCCGGACGAAGCGGAAGTCCGATCGGCCCTCAAAGGGCGCGAGGAACTCCCGGCGGCCGGAGGTGAGGTTGTCGTAGACGACCACGGCCTGCCCGTCGTCCAGCAGCGCCCGGACGAGGGCGCTGCCGACGAAGCCTGCACCACCTGTGACAAAGCATCTCATGGTCTCACACCTTCCGCCGGCGAAGGGGCGGTCAGGATTCCGGGCCCCCGAGCGGCACCAGTCGGCGGCGAAGCCACCGCGCGGCCTCCGCCAGGTCGCGGGCCACGTGCTCCGGGGATGTCCCGTAGTGGTCAAGCCCCGAGGCGGCGAGGAGAAGGGTGTGGACGCCCGCGGCCTTGCCGGCCTGGATGTCGGAGGCACGATCGCCGATGAGCCAGCTCCGGGGCAGATCCAGACCCAGTTCGGCCTGGGCCTGAAGCAGCAGTCCCGGGCCGGGTTTGCGGCAGGAGCAGCCGGACCAGGGCGTGTGGGGACAGACATAAACGCGGTCCACACGCCCCCCGTGGGCGCGGATGACCCCGAGCATGCGCTCGTGGATGTCGTCGAGCCGGGCACGCGTGATGATCCCGCGACCGACCGGGGACTGGTTGGTGACGACGACAATGGGCAAAGGAAGCTCGGCGAGGAGCCTCAGGCCCTCGAGGGCCAAGTCGGCGAACCGGAACTCCTCCCAGGACTTGACATAGTCGTCCCGGTCCACATCTATGACGCCGTCACGGTCGAGGAAGATTGCGGGTGTCGGCTCGGGCATCTTGGCCTGGGAACCCCTGGATCGGCAACCTGGGACCTGGACGAAGCGCCGACAGGGCGGCCCGCCCGGGGCCTGGCAACGCCTCAGACCCCCGAGCCCGGCCTCGCGGTATGGTTCCTGGGGATCTCACCACCCTTGGCGGCGGGCCGGAGGACCAGTTGGCGCCAGGGGAGATGATAACGGATAGGGGTCCATCGAACAAGCTGTCGGGAGGGCGACCAGCAGCGCGGCTTGACGGGGCGCGCACAGGGTCCTGATAATGGGTGTGGAGGCGCAGGGCCGGGGGGGATATAATCGGCCCTCGGCAGGCCCAGGCCCCGAGGTGCGCTGGGTACGGCCCGCGCCGGAAGGGGTGGGCGCAGTACGAAGCAGACCGCCGCGGTGGCGGGCGTGGGAGTTGTGACACGGCCGCAGAAGGGAGCTGGAAGTACCGATGTTGCCGGCCTACCGAGCGGGCACGGCCCGCCCGGGAGTTGTTGATTGCCATCAGCCCCGCCCCAGTGCCGCGCCCGGCAGAATTGGTCCCCTTGTGGCGCGTGCAGGGCGAAACCTAGGAGGACCCAGGGGAGTCAGTCTGTTAGCAGGGCACAGCTAGGAGGACTCTGATGGTCAAAGGGACACGGATAGTGCAAGCAGTGGTCTTCGTGGCTGCGGCGGCGGCAGCCCTAGGCCAGACACCGAACCCAACGGGCGCCGGGGCCTTGCCGTCCGACTACCGGATACGCGTGGGCGACACGGTGAGCCTCGTCGTCCAGAATCACCCCGAATACAGCCTGCCCAGCGTCGTCGTGCCGCCGGATGGCCTGGTGACGCACCCGTTGGGAGAGAAGATCAGGCTCTCGGGGAAGACGGTTCAGGAAGTGACCGAAGAGGTGCTGGCCCTGCTGCGCAAGGAGTTGCGCTATCCGGCGCTCACGGTGAACGTGACGGCGCACACACCGCTGAGTGTCTCCATCCTGGGCGAGGTACGCGTCGCCGGCACCTACGACCTGACGCCCCTGGGGGTTGACGAGATCAGCGTGGCTGCGGCAATCGGCATGGCCGGCGGCTACACGGAGTCCGCGGACCGGGCCTACGTGTCCATCGCGCGGAAGGGTCAGCAGCCGCAGGAGGTCGCCCTGGACGGCACCCAGGAGGACACGCTGATGCTGCACCCCGGCGACACTCTCGTCGTGCCTCGGATGACGACCGTGGTGACGGTGCTGGGCGAGGTAAACAGGCCCGGCCGGTACACGATGGCGCGCGACGACAACCTGCTCTCCGTGATAGGTCAGGCGGGGGACCTCAAGCCCACGGCGGATCGGCAGAAGGCGCTGCTGATGCATGCCGACGGTCGCCAGGAGGAACTGGACATCGCGGGGCTGCTGGCGGGCAGGGTAGACGCCTCCAAAGTCCCGGCCCTCGAGAACGGTGACAGCGTGGTGTTCCTGGCAGCACGCAACGACGTGGTCGTCCTGGGCGAGGTGACTAGCCCCGGGCCGGTCCCCCTCACGGCGCAGATGACGATGTTGGATGCCCTGGCGGAGCGCGGCGGCCCTGCGCAGGCCGCGGACCTCACCCGCACTCTCCTCGTCCACGCGGACGGGACCCAGATCGAGGTGGACCTGTCCGGGCTGGCGGAGGGCGGCCTCAGGGTCGGAGACCTGCCGGCCCTCAGGGGCGGAGACACGATCGTGGTGATGCGTGGTCGGCGGGACGTGATCGTGCTGGGGGAGGTGATGCAGCCCGGGCGCGTGGACCTGCTGCAGAGGATGACGGTGGCCGACGCTCTGGCGGCCGTGGGCGGGCCGACCGAGCGCGCGGACCTGCAGCGCATCGAGGTGACCGACCGGGACGGCAAGTCGCGGATCGTCAAGCTGGCCGACGCAACCGGCGACCTCACAGTGACGAATCAGGAGTCAGCAAGGTTGGTAGGTGGCGAGACGGTGACGGTCCACCGCAAGCCCTTGCTCGTCGCCACCGTCCTCGGTTTCGTCCAGCGGCCTGGCAAGGTCGAGTTCGAGCCGGGCGAGCGCGTCGCGGATGTGGTCTCGAGGGCCGGCGGATGGGTCCCCGGCCAAGCCAAGCCGCATGAGACGATGGTGATCAGGCCGGGCCCGACGCCCACCCAGGCGGAAGTGGTGCAGTGTGATCTGACCAAGGTGTTGCAGGGGCAGGACCTGGAGCAGAACGTAGCGATCGGCAACGGCGATGTGGTGTATGTGCCCGGCGTGGTCGAGAAGCAGGGCGGCGCGATGCAGGACGTCGCCCGGCTGCTGGGGCTGGCGGCGCTCATCTCGAGGTTCTGAGGCACCCTACCAGGTCATCGCCACGAGCGAGGCAAGCGACAGCGGACACCGCGGGACCTGCTCGGAGGGAAATAGATGAGTCTCGACATCAGCGGGGGGATACCTGCAAGCGGGCTGGGGGGCCCCGGCAAGATGCTGCCGTCCGAGCCGGACCTGCGGACCCACCTGGACGTACTGGTGCGTCGGCGATGGTGGTTGCTGGGCCCCGTGCTCGTGGGAGTGGCGGTGGCGCTACTGTACTCCACGGTGGTGACCCCCCTGTACGTGGTGACCGCCACGCTGAAGGGCCCGGCGGCCCCGGCGAGCACGAGCACCACGCTGGGCCTGATCACCAGTGTCATCGGCAACCCGGCATTGGTCGAGGGCGGCGACGACCTAGATGTGCTCAAGAGCTGGTTGCTGCAGGAGCGGGCCGTGGCTCTGCTGATGGGCCACCCGGACTTGTGGCGGGAGTACACGCTGGGCAAGCACGTGCTCGGCACCGTCCGGGACCTGCCGAAGGAAGCCCGGGCCACCTACCGCACGGCGCCTCAGGTCGAGCACCCTCCTCTGAAGGAGCTGCAGATGCTGAGGACGATGGAGGTGGCGACTTCCAACACCGGGCCGGCCATCAAGCTGAAGGTCGTCACCGAGCGCGTCGAGGACGGATGTGACCTTCTCAACGCGGTGACGGCGGCGTACCTGCTCAGGCGCGTCGAGGACTCGCGGACGTGGACGGAGATAGGCCTGGAGAACATCCGCCAGCAGTTGACGAAGGCCGAGGAGCGCATGAACACCGCGGAAGTGGGGGTCAAGGAGTTCCGGGAACGGCACAATCTAGTGGACGCGCCCGAGCAGGCCAGGCAACTGGTCGGCGTGGCGGGCACGATGGAGGCCGACGCCGCGACCCTGCGAGCCTCGCTGCCGTCCGAGGAGGCCCTTCTGAGGCAGCTCACGAAGACGATAGAGGGCCAGGACGCCGGGTTCGCTCGCGCTCGCGTCCCCAAGCTGAACCCTCTCGTGGCCGAGCTCGAGTCCAAGCTGAACATCCTCTACACGCAGCGCATGAACCTGCTGCTCGAGTACACCGAGGGGAGCACGAAGGTCCAGGCGGTGGATGTCCAGATAGCGTCGGTGAAGGAGCAACTGGAGGAGGCGCCGCGACAGGTCCTGGCGCCCCTGACGGAGACGGAGGGGGCGCCCTACGGGACGATGGTGGAGCAGTGGCTGCAGCAGCAGGCAAAGGTGGTGGGGATGCGGGCCAAGCTCCCGGCGGTAGAGAGGGTCCTGGGGCAGGCGCACGAGCAGATGCGAAGGATGCCGACCCTTGCTCTGCAGCTCGCGCGGCTCGAAAGAGACGCGCAGGATGCGCAGGCTCGGTACTTGAAGCTTAGGCAGGAAGAGACGGAGTACGCGATGCTGCAGGAGAGTGAGATCAGCAAGGCGCGCGTTCTCGCACCGGCGCGCGTGCCGCCGTGGCAGCCAGCTCAGTGCGTGCGGCCGCGGCGGGTCATGAGCCTGGCCCTGGGCGTCCTGGGCGGCTTCACGGTCGGCCTGCTGCTGGCCCTGGGTGTCGAGTACTTCCAGGACGTGTACCCGAGCCTGGCGGTGGCCGAGGCGGCCATTGGCGTGCCCTTGCTGGGAAGCATCTCCCTGGTGCGGGGGCACCGCGTGACCCTCCTGTGCGCCGAGGATGCGCCGGAGTGGTTGGCGGAGGAGGTGCTCGGGGCACACGTCAACATCTCCTTCGCTCTGCCCGGGGCGGCCAGCCGCGCTATCTGCATCACCAGTCCCGGGCGGGCCGAGGGGAAGACGATGCTGGCCTGCAACCTGGCGCTGGCTGAGGTCCATGCGGGCGGCACGGCCGTGGTCGTGGACTGCAACACCCAGGCGCCGCGCGTGCACGAGCTCTTCGGCCTGGCGGGACAGCCGGGCCTGAGCGATGTCCTCAGGGGCGACGTGGCCCTCGAGGAAGCCCTGCACCATCCCTACTCCCACGACCAGATCGCCGTGATGCCCATCGGTTCCGACCATACCCAGGGCCGGGCGACCTCCGCCGCGGGCATCATCGGCCTGCAGATGCGCGACAAGAAGCTCGTGAGCATCATCGAGGAGTTGCGCAGCCGCTACAGCATGGTGATCCTCGACGGGCCCGAGGCGAGCCGCTTCGGCGACGCCCAGGTGCTGGCCGTGAGCTCGGACGGCACGGTGCTCGTCATGGTGCCCGGGCGCACCCGCCGCGACAGCACGCGTCGGGCACTGATGCTGCTCGGCCAGGCGGGGGCTCGTGTGATCGGCATGGTGGG
>CAZSOQ010000017.1:0-36466 GCA_964608495.1 uncultured Armatimonadia bacterium
GGCGGACGTTGCGAACCTCATAGCCGCCGAAGGACAGCCGCGTCTCGTAACCGTCGTCGTCCACACCCCAGCCGGGCGGGCCCTCGATGGCCAAGCACACGAGCGCCTCGTCGAACAGGTACCCGGCCGCGATGGTGAGCCCCACCGACACCTCGCCGCCCGGCGCGGACCGTAGCGGCTCGTCCACGTCGAACAGCACGGTGGCGGGGAGGAAGCCCGGGGGTGCCGCGCCGGGATTGTACCGCCACCAGCGGGCATAGGCGGGCGGCTCCGTGGGCACGTCCGCGCGATGGAACGCCGGGCCCGCCGCAGCGGTCTCGAGCAGCACCGTGGCCGTCTCGAACTGCCCCAGGGGAAGAAGGACCTGGCCGTCGTCCACCTCGAGCTGACTGTCCGGCTCCTCGAGCAGGTTGCACTTCCAGGCGGCGCGCACAGGCAAACGGGTCCTCAGGCGGGCCTCGGCCGGGCGGCCACCGGTCTCCTGCACACGCACGATGAGCCCCCTGCCGGTCGGCTGGGCGTCCAGCGGGTGGCCCACGTTCGCCCCCGCCGGCTTCAGGGCGGTCATCACGACGCTGTCCGGCTCGAGGAGCAGCAGGTCCCCCTCCACGCCGTCCGCGCGCGGCTCGCCCCACACGGCCAGGAGCGGACGGTTGTACTCATAGCCCCGGCGCGCGAGGCCGCTATCGCGCCAGTGGCCGTCGTGGCTGACCAGGGAGTACTCGAAGCGGTGCGCCCAGTGCTCAAGCTGGAAGGAGCTGCCATCGGGGCAGGAGCGGGCGGGCTCGTCCACCCAATGCCCGCTGGGCCAGCCCGTGCACGAGCGCATCAGGGCCAGGGTGAGAGTCTGGTCTGGGTAGCAGCAGTAGGACACGGTGCCCCGGTTGAGCAGGGCCACTCCCCCATCCGACGGACGGCCGTCGGGCACCGTCGAGCGCAGAGCAGAAGGCACCAGTCCGACGATCTGGCCCAGCTCGCGGATCTGCGCGGCGATGTGCTCGACGGCCTCGGCCTCGGTGTCCGGGTCCTCGGCCCAGACGATGACCACGGGCACCTCGGCGGGCAGGCCCAGCTTCAGGCTGGGGAACAGCGCCACGGCCCAGCCGTGGTTCGCGGTCCACTCGCGCAGTTCCGCTTCCGTGACGCCTCCTGCCTGGCTTACCAGGTGGCGCGTGAAGGCGTTCTCCGATGGCTGCCCGATCACGAGCCGGAAGTCGGGGACGTTGCTGTCCCAGGCCAGGTCGCCGAAGCGACGGAACTCCGGCCAGGTGACGGTGGCCGAGACGCCGTGGGAGGACAGCGCCAGCAGGAGCTGCCCGATCGGTCCCTCCGGGGCCATCGAGCGGTCGGAGGGGCAGACGATCTCGGCCATGCCCAGGCTCTGGGCGCCCAGAACCTCGCCCCCGATGCCCACGGTCCCCGCCAGCCGCAGGGGCACGGCAAGATCCACGTAGTGGTTGGCGGCGCTGTCCTGGGTCCACGGCATCTCCCGCGTGTCCTGGTCGCCAGGGCAGTAGGTGCGGCTGACGACCGGGCCGCCCACCTCGTAGACCGGGCGCCCACCCTCGATGGCCAGAGGGAAGTGCACCTTGAACAGCCAGTCCGCGCCGCCGTAGTCCAGCAGCCGCGTCTCGAAGTCCACCCGCGGCAGGCCCGCCCAGAGCGTGACGCGCATGTCGCGCCGGCAGCCCACGTGGTCCGAGCGGGCGGCAAGGGTCAGTCGCACCGGCGTGCGCTGCAGGCTTACCTCGGCGGGGAACTCGGCCGAAGCGTAGTGCTTCTCCCCAGTGGTGCAGATGTGGCGGGGGCCCTCGCCGTGGCCCGGGAGCTCCGGGGACTCCCTGTGGGCCACCAGGTCGTTGGCGACGCGGTCGGCCTGGACGAGCTCGCGCCCCGTCCGCTTGTCGGTGAGGCCGACGATGCCGCCGCCGCGCAGGGGGTCCATCTCCACGCGGAAGAACTCGTTCTCGATGGTGAGCACGTCGCCCATCAGGTCCGGCGCCGCGCTCGTCCTGCCCGGCTCCACCCGGAAGGCCCTGGCGCCCAGACCGGGCACGTCGCGGGCCACGAAGCGCAGGAGCTTGCGGGCGCCCTGGGCCACGACCTCCGCCGGCACCTCCCGATCGCCGTCGAGGACCCGCGCGTCCCAAGCCCACCCTTCCACCAGCTCCACCTCGACAACGTCATCGCGGCGCCAGGGCAGGGGATTGAAGACGGTGAGCCTTCCCCGGGCGGGCGAGACGAGACGGGCGAGAGCGCCGGCCAGGGCGTCGCGGGCGGCCTCATAGGCCTCCCGCCAGCCGCCGGTGATGTCCACGTAAACCTGGTCGGAGCCACACCCCGAGATGGCGTCGTGATGGGCATTGAAGAGCAGTTGGCGCCAAGCGTAGTCCAGGACGCCCTCGGGATAGGGCGCCCCCACAAGGGTCGAGGCCACCGCGGCGACGGCTTCCCCCTCGGCGATCAGGCGCTCGCACAGCCTGTTGGCCAGCTTGCCGTCCACGCAGGACACGGCGGAGCCGTTGTTCACGGGGTTCAGGTCGCGGGTCATGGCCGGGAGCAGGGCCCTCCCCGACGCCGCCTGGTCAGCCAGCGCCGCAAAGAAGCGCCCGGGCCTGGACAGGAATAGCTTGGGCGAAAGGTGGCGGGCGTTCCAGAGCCGGCTAAGCTCGCCGAGCCACGAGACGGGCGGGGCCAGGTCGCCGCCCAGTGTCCACATCTCGAGATGGGCCGCGGGGTAGTCGCCGGCGGCCTCGAAGAGCTCGGCCACTTCCCACCAGGCCTCCTCAGGGCCGTCATAGCGCTCGAGACCGTGGCCCAGGGAGTAGGAGCCGGGCTCGAGAAGCCTGGCGAGCAGCCGGCTGCCATCCGGCGCGACCCACCAGTAGTCCACGGGGAAGCTGAGGCGGTTGGCGGGTATGCCCCAGCAACGCTTGTAGGGACCGCGGGCGTAGGCGATGCTCGTCTGTCCCGCGTGGGCGAACAGGCTGGGGAAGTTGGGGTCGTGCCCGGAGACATCCAGCAGCCATCCGTCCAGCGACGCCACGCCGAGCAGCCGCCGATGGAAGAAGGTGCCGTAGCAGATGTTGCGGGCCGTCGCCTCGGGGCCGATGAGAGTCGTCTGGGGCTCGTTGTACAGCGCCCCCGTGAGGGCCAGGCGCCGGGTGCGAGCCAGCTCCACCAGGTGCTCGCGCCGCGACGGGAAGGTGTCCCAGTAGGGCTTGGTGTAGGGCACCTCACCCAGAGCGAAGGTGAAGCTCGGGTCGGCGGCCGCGTCCAGGTAGCGGTGGACGAGCGGGAAGGCGGCCCGCGCGGCTCGCTCGAGCTGGACGACCTGCGTCCCGCAGCCCACCGGATCGAAATGGAAGTGGGGCACCACGTGGACTTCCCAGTCGTGGCTGGTGTGGGCCAGGGTCACTTCCCGCTCCGTCCTGGCCTTGTGGGCATGGACGCTCAGCCGCGCTCGGCCCGCGGGCAGGTCGGGCGAGTAGGGCACCTCGAGCAGCTCGGCCTGGAGGGGAGGCAGCGACTGATCCAGAGGGAGGGTCTCTTCCCCGTCGTCGGTCTCCAGGTGCAGGCGAAGCCTGACGGGCCGACCCGTGATGTTGAGGGCCTCGATCCAGACCGTGGGGCGCGGCTCGCCCCGGTAGTCCACCCAGACATCACGGGCCGCAACGCGCCCCAGACGGACCGGCTGTGCCGTATCGAGGAGGTGGACCACCTCGGCGGCATCCTCGGGCACGCCCTCGAGCCGGGCGGAGAAGCTGTCGGGCAGCTCGCCCGCCGGCACAGCGACGACGATCAGCGACGGCCGGGGGGTGAGGTGCAGCTCGAAGGGGCCGCTCTCCAGCGGCTGGAAGCCTCGGCCCTCGGTGCCCAGGTAGGAGCCCGCCGGGGCCCCCAGGACCAGCCGGGGGCGGCGTTCCTCCGAGGCCTGGAGACAGCAGGCCGCAAGCCACCACATCCCTCGCCTGCTCCGGTAGCCGGGCACGACCACAGCCCGGTGACGGCTGAAGGCGAACGTCCAGCGCTCGCCCGCCGTCTCCTCGCCCTCGCGCGGAGGCGAGGCGGGCACCAGCAGGTCGGCGAAGAGACCCGCCGTCAGCCACTGCTGGATGTAGCCTCCTTCCCCCGTCTGAAAGGAGCGTGTCTTGATCTGCATACCCGAGCCTCTCCCACTGCCAAGCCTGGTCTGGCCGACGCGCTCAAGCCTAAGGGCGCCTATCGGCGCTCAAGGGGAGTGGGTCGCTCCTCCATCGTGATCGCATCAGCGGGACACAGCTCCGCGCACAGTCCGCAACCGTCGCACACCGCGGCGTCAATCCGCGCCACGCCCGCCCCCTCGCCCACAGCCCCGTAGATGCATACTCGCCCACACAAACCGCACCCGGTGCACCTCTCCTCGTCCACGAGGGCGAAATGGCGGTTGCGCCGGTCTATCGCATCTAACGACAGGATCCGGTCACAGACGAGGCCGCGGATCTCGTCCACCCCAGCGTGGCCGTGGCCTTCCAGGTACTCCCGCAGCCCGCCGAGGATATGGGTGATGGCACCGTAGCCCTCGACGACCACAGCCGAGCAGACCTGGACGGCCGTGGCGCCGGCCAGGAGCATCTTCGCCACACCCGCGGCGTCGAAGGCCCCGCCGCTGGCGGCGATGGGGATGGCCAGGTGGGGGTACGTCGCCGTGATCCACCGCAGGACGTAGTGGATGGCCCAGGGGCCGCCGTGGCCGGCGTAGCCCCCGTGCAGAAGGGGGCGCTGGGTCTGAAGGTCGAGGTCCAGGCCGGTGAAGCGGTTGAACATAACGACCGCGTCGGCCCCCGCTTCCTGCAGCCGGATCGCCGCCTGGTCCGGCCGCGCCAACTGCGGCGTGATCTTGGGGATCAGCGGCAGGCTCGTGGCCTCGCGCGCGATGGTGAGCGCGCCAACCATGGCGTCCACGATGTCCTGGCCCTGCATGATGTGGGTGCCGTGGGGGCAGGAGCAGTTCAGCTCGATCCCCTGCGCGCCGGCCTGCTCGACCGCCGCGCTGGCCTCGCGCCAGTGGTCGTCGGTGTGGCAGTTCAGGCTGGCGAGGACGGCCAGGGAGCAGCACTGGCGGGCGCGCCGGATCTCCTCGCAGTAGCGGTCCAGGTCGAAGACGCTTGCCTGCTCGAAGGAGTACAGAACGCCGGTGGCCATGCTGCCGGCGGAGCGAATCACACGGAAGCGGGGCGTGGCGTGGCGCCGGGCGGGCTCGAATTCGAAGTAGCTCTTCATGACGGCGGCGGCCGCGCCGGCGTCCTCGCACTTCTTGATGTGCTCCGCCGTCTCCGTGACCGCCGCTGGGGCGATGATGACGGGATTCGGCAGTTGCAGGCCGCAGTAGTTGGTGGACAGGTCAACAGGGGACATGGGAGAAGCTGCTCCTGTCAGTCCTTGCCCCTCCCCGGCGCCTGGGCCTGCGGACAGCCGGCGGTCGCCGGAGCTTGTGGGGCGCGGCGCTAGTCGTCGCCCTCGACCCGATCCAGGATCTCGTCAGAGATCTCGAAGTTGCTGTACACGTGCTGGACGTCGTCGTGCTCCTCGAGCGCGTCCAGGAGCCGCAGGAGCTTGGGGGCCTGGTCGTCCGGCACTTGCGTCGTTGTCGTGGGCACCATGGTCACTTCCGCGCGCTCGGGCTCGATGCCGGCCTCCCGCACGGCGTCGAGAACAGCCTGGAAGTCCTGCGGCGCCACGCGGATCTCAAGGTACTCCTCATCCTCGATGATATCCTCGGCGCCGGCATCCGCAGCCGCCAGGAACGCGGCATCCACATCCGCCGTGGCTTTGGCGATAGCCAGAATCCCCTTCTGCTCGAAAAGCCACGTGACGCAGCCCGCCTCGCCCAGGCTGGCATCACAGGAGCGCAGGATGCGGCGTATCTCGGCGAGGGTGCGCTGGCGGTTGTCCGTCAGCACGTCAATCATCAAAGCCGCGCCCCCGGGGCCGTAGCCCTCCAGCGTCCCCTCCTCGTAAGCCACGTCGTCGAGCTGCCCCGCGCCGCGCTTGATCGCGTGCTCGATGTTCTCCGCCGGCATGCTGGCCGCTCGCGCGGCGTCTATCGCCAGGCGCAGCCGGATGTTCTGATCCGGATCAGCCCCACCCAGGCGCGCGGCGATGATGATCTGCCGTGAGAGCTTGCCGAACAGCTTGCTGCGCCTGGCGTCCTGCCGCGACTTGCGGTGGAGCCTGTTCGCCCACTTCGAATGACCGGCCATCGCGTCCTACCTCCAGGCAGTCCCAGGAAGACAGACCGATTATAGCCAAGGCGGGGGCCGCAAGCCAAGACCGCGGGAGCCGGTGCGCACGCGACCCGGGCAGGAGAGGCCCGCGCGCGCGGGAACCGTCAGCCCGTGATACCCCTGCTGTCGGTGGTGATGATCATGAACGCGTCTTCCCGGGCCGCCGATCTCCCCGGACGGGAAGTGCTCAGCCCACACGAGAGAGTGGACTCCCTCCGGGCCGCCTTCCACCTCTACACGACCCGCCGTCCGCCCAGGGCCGCCTCGCCCGAGGAGTGGGACCGGCGTCGGGAGGAACTGCGCCGCCAGGTGCTCGACTGCCTGGGCCTCTGGCCGCTGCCCGAGCGCCTTCCCCTGCGCGTCCGGGTGGCGACGGAGCGGGCCGGCGACGGATACACACTCCAGCGGCTGTATTGGCAGGTGTTCCCGGACGTCGAGGCCAGCGGATGGCTCTACCTGCCGGGTGCGATCGAGGGACGCGCGCCCGCCGTGCTGTGCCCCCACGGCCACTGGGACACAGGCGCCCGCCATCGCACGGTCCAGTCGCGCTGTATCGGCCTGGCGCAGCGGGGATACGTGGTCCTGGCCGTGGATTCAGTTCACCTGGACGACTACAGGACAGGCGTGAGTCCCGTGGGGCTGATGACCTGGCACAACCTGCGCGGCTTGGACCTGCTGGTCAGCCGCGAGGACGTGGACCCCGCACGGATCGGCTGCACCGGGGCGTCGGGGGGCGGCCAGCAGACCATGTACCTGATGGCGGTCGAGCCACGCCTGGCCGCGGCGGCGCCGACGGTGATGATGAGCTACTTCGACCGCATCCTGGACCTCAAGGCCGCCCATTGCTACTGCAACCACGTGCCCGCGATAGCCCGCTGGGCCGACGAGCCGGAGATGTGCGCGGCCTTCGCCCCCCGGCCCGCGCTGTATATGTGCGACACCCAGGACTGGACGCGCTGGTTTCCCCACGAGGGCTTCCCAGAGATCAGGGGCATCTACGAGCTGTACGGCGCCCGGGACCGGGTGGAGTGCCACCAGTGGGACGTGGGACACGACTACACGAAGGCGATGCGCGAGACGATGTACCGCTTCTTCGACCGCTGGCTGAGGGGCCGGGACCCCGGGCCGCAGGAGGAGGGGGAGCTGAGTACGGTGGCGCCCGAGGAGCTGGCGCAGATGGGTCCGTCCAGCCCGACGGAGCGCGACCTGCCCGCCATCAGCGCCGAGTTCCTGGCCCGGCGAGCCGCCGCGCCCACGGACTGGGCGCGCCAGCAGCCCGAGGCCGTCGCCGCGCGCGTCAGGCCGGCCCTGGCCGAACTGGTGGGTGAGCCGCTGGCTGACCGGGCGGGCCCCGCCTCCGACCGGGCGGCTCCCGCTGCGGGTGAGCTGCCCGTGGCGCTGCAGGTCCGGGGCGAGGACAGGGACGGTGACGTGCGGTGGCTGCGGGCGACCTTCGAGTCGGAGCCCGGGGTCGTCGTGCCCGCGTTGGTGGCGGAACCGGCGGTGGCACCGGGTCCCCTGGCGGGGGTCGTCCTGGCCCTGCCGGGAGGCAAGGCCCAGGCTCTGGACGAGCACCGCGAACTGGTCGAGGGGCTGGTCGCGACGGGGCGAGCCGTTCTGTGCCCCGACCATCGCGTGACGGGAGAGCTCGCGGCCGAGAGCGCGGTGTGGCTGGTACACGGTATCCTCTGGGGGCGGCCCGTGGCGGCCATGGCGGCCCGCGACCTGCGCGCCGCGGCGCGGGCGCTGGCCTCAATGCCCGAGGTGGCCGGCGGCTCGGTGGCCCTCGTGGCCCTGGACGGCACCGCGACGGCGGGCCTCCTTGCGGCGGCCCTCGACGGCGGCGAGGCCATCGCAGCCTTCGCCTGCGATGCCCTCGGGCCGACCTACCGGTGCTGTGACCCGAGCGCGCCCACTCAGGACCCGCAGGGAGCCCCCCGCAGGGCCAGCCGACCCCAGGAGCTGGCCCGGCACGCCTGGCGCGTATTGCCCAACTTGCTCACTGTGGGCGATCTGCCCGAGGTGCTGGCCTGCCTGGCCCCGAGGCCGGGCCTGATAGGGGGCGTGGCGGACGCCGAGCCGTACACCGGAATGGCATGGAAGGGGATTCACCTGGAGGAGCGGCCGCTCGGGCCGGCGGACCTGGCCCGCTGGTTGGCGCGGCTGCACTGAGCTGCATACCGCAGGCGTGTCGCCACCCCAAAGGAAATGCCCCACGCATGCGCCCAAGCGCGCGTGGGGCACGATTGCTCTCCGTCGACTCGCCAGGCGCTGTTCCCGGTACCGCCCAGCTTGCCAACGGCGCCCGCACCCGGTTGGGCCGGCCCTAGACCGGCCGATACCCCCAGGGCTCGAGCTCTTGATCGAGCTGCTGTATTATAGACAACCCCTCGCCCCGTGCGAAGGTTCCACCATTCTCGCCGGCCCCCGACTCAACCCTCAGCGACCCTTGGCTAGCTGTTGACGCTGGTACTCCACCACCTCGCCCACGCCCTCTTCGATGGCCACCACCGGCCGCCAGCCGAGGACCTCGCGAGCCCGGGAGCAGTCGAGCGTGGAGTGCATCACCTCTCCCGGCCGGAAGTCGCTCAGCCGTGGCTCCCCCTCGTAGCCGGCCGCGCGTGCCAGGGCATCGAAAACCTGGCGGTCACTGATGCCGACCCCCGTACCGACGTTAAAGACGCCAAGGTCGCCGGCTTCGAGGACAGCCACGTTCACGGCGGCTACGTCGGCAACGTTGACATAATCGCGGGTCTTCGTGCCATCGCCGAAGATCGTCGGCTGGCGTCCCTGCAGCATCATCCGCGCGAAGATGGCGGTCACGCCCGCCTCGCCCTCCGGGTTCTGGCGCGGCCCGTAGACGTTGGCGTACCGCAATACAGTGAAGGTCAGCTCCCGGGTGACGCGGTAGACGTGGCAGTAGGTTTCGCCGGCCAGCTTGGCGGCCCCGTACTGGGAGATTGGTCTGGCAAGTGCGTCCTCGGGCGTGGGACGAGTATCGGCGTCGCCATACACCGCGCCGCCCGAGGAGATGAAGATGACCTTGCGGGCGCCGCAGCGGGCTGCCGCCTCGAGAACGCTGACCGTGCCCGCCACGTTCACCTCGGTGTCGTAGACGGGTCTCTCCACCGAGACTCTTATGTTCACCTGCGCCGCGTGGTGGTTGACGATCTCGGGCTGCTCGCGCGCGAAGATGTCCGTGAGGGTGTCCAGGTCCCGGATGTCGGCCTCATGGAAGCGGGCCTCGGGGTTGACGTTCTCGCGCAGGCCCGTGACCAGGTTGTCCACGGCGACGACGTCGTGGCCGGCGGCTACGTAGGCATCAGCAACGTGCGAGCCGATGAACCCCGCGGCTCCCGTGACGAGGATCTTCAAGGCGCTCTTCCTCCCTGTGGCTGCGACCCCCCGCGCGCGCCTCCGCAGCCCCGAATCGCCGTCCTCCCGGGCCCGCGATGCGCTCGCACTCACCCTCGGCCCGTCAGACGACGGGCTCGGGCCAAGATCCGGGACCCCTGCGCGGCGCGCTACTGGCCTTGCAGCTTGTCGCGGAGGCGCTGGAGGTCTTCCTCGACCGCCTCGTCCTCCTCGGCATCCTCAAACTGGGCCGCCACGGCGTCCACGTCAAGCTCAGCGGCGGCCTCGAGCTGGTCCGCGCGCGACTCCAGGCGCTCGGCCATGCGCTCGAACTCGTCGAAGGAGCTCGTGTCCGTGGTGACGCCCGTGGCCTCGGCCGCCGACTTCTGCGCTTCGGCGCTGGCGATCTGCGACTTCAGCACCTCGCGCCGCGACCGCGCCTCCTCGAGCTTATCCCGCAGGGCGTTCAGGGACTCCTTGAGGGCGTCCACCGCTTCCTGCTGGCGCTCGACTTGGGCCTCGAGCTGGGCGACGGCCTGATCGCGGGCCCGCTTGCGGCGCAGGGCCTCGCGGGCGCCGTCCTCCTTGCCCTCGCGCAGCGCCGCTTCCGCGCGCTGCTCCCACTGGGCGGCCTGCGCGCGCTGCTCTTCCAGCTTGCGCCGCAGTTGCTCCAGGGCGGCGATGGACTTGGCAGTCTTGTCCTGGGTCTCGCGAACGGCCTCTTCCATCTCGAGGATCAGTTGGTCCAACATGCGCTCGGGGTTCTCGGCCCGCTCGACGGCGGCGTTGACATTAGCCCCGATGATCCTGCGAAGCCTCTGCAGAAGGCCCAACAGCCTCACCTCCTGGGGGGTGACAGCCCGACAGCAACCACCGCGAGGCGTGGGTCAGGCACCAAAGGGTGCCCGCCGACCTGCGGGGGTGGCTAGACGACGATTCGGGTACCTGGGGGCAGCACCTGAGAGCGAGGCACAATAACGATGCCGTCGCGGACATGGTAGGCGTCCTCGTCGGCATTGACCCCGCTGCCGGGGCGGCCCCGTATGAGCACACTTTCGCCGACGCGGCAGTTTTTGTCAATGATCGCCCCCTCGATCCGGCACGAGGCCCGGACTCCCAGCTCGTCCGGAATGGAGGGGCCGGCCCGCCCAGCCTGAGGCACTGCGGAGGCCCGGTAGTTGTCGTTGCCCATCAGGATGCTGTCGCGGATGACGCAGTCGCGCCCGATGACGCTGCGCACGCCCACGATGGAGCCCTCGATCTCGCTCGCCTCCACTATCGAGCCCTCCGCCACCAGCGACGAGCGGACCGTGGAGCCGTTCACTCTCGCCGGCGGCAGGTAACGGGCGCGCGTGTAGATCGGCCAGTCGGGGTCGAAGAGGTCAAAGCGGGGCGCCGGGTCGGTCAGGCCCAGGTTGGCCCGGTAGAAGGAGGAGATCGTCCCGATGTCCTCCCAGTAGCCGCGGAAGGGGAAGGCCACAACCTTGTGGCGCGAGATGGCGCCGGGGATCACCTCGCGGCCGAAGTCTTCCTCGTCGGACGCGGCGAGCAGGTCGCGCAGCAGGCTCGGACGGAACACGTAGATCCCCAGCGAGGCCAAGTGGCCCAGGGGCTCGCCCGACACCGGGTCCTCGCCCACCGGGTCGGCGAGCGCGAGGTCACGCAGGACGGCCTCTTCCCTGGGTTTCTCGGCGAAGGCCACGACCCGCCCTTCGGGCGAGGTCTTCAGCACCCCGAACGAAGTGGCCTGAGCCGCCGTGACCGGCTGCGCCACCAGCGTGATGTCGGCCTCGGATTCGTCGTGGAAGGCGACGAGCCGGCGGTAGTCCATGCGGTACAGGTGGTCGCCGGAGAGGATCAGCACGTGGCTGGCCTGGTGGAGGCGCAGGTGGCGCAGATTGCGGCGCACGGCATCGGCCGTGCCCTGGTACCAGTCGCTGACCTCCGTGGTTTGCTCGGCGGACAGGACCTCCACGAAGCGCCCTCCCAGGGCGTCGAAGGAGTAGGTCCGCGAGATATGGCGGTGCAGGCTCTCGGTGTTGAACTGAGTGATGACGAAGATGCTGCCATAGCCGGAGTTGAGGCAGTTGCTGACGGGTATGTCTATGAGGCGATACTTGCCGCCGAGCCCCACGGCCGGCTTGCAGCGCTCCTTGGTCAGGGGGAACAGGCGGCTGCCGCGTCCGCCCCCGAGTATGGCGCAGATGACCTTCCCCAAGATTCCTCACCTCGCGCTCCGGGCACGCCCCTCGGCCCGGTCACGGTGCGGCCGGCAGCGGCGGCACCTCCGCCACCATCAGCGGCACGTCCGCCAGCGTCGGCTGGTAGGCGCGCCTCAGGTTCCTCGACACTAGCTCCCCCTCCACGTACAGCAGGGCCACCAGCTTGCCTCGGCCCTCTTCGGCGCGCGCATACAGCTCGCCCACGTCGGCCAGCTCCACCACGTCGTTCGCCGGCAGCTTGGCCCGACCCCGCACCTGCCCCAGCTCCTCGCCCCCGCGCGACGCCGCCGTCACCACGTACTCCACGTCCTGCTCCGCCAGCGTGTCGTTCACCCCATACACCGCCACGCTCTCGGCGGTGGCCGGGCTGAAGCAGATATGCACGGGGCGGTAAGCCGCCCAGACGTAGTTGCAGGCCAGCTTCGGCCGCAGCCAGTAGTCCACGATCGCGTCCGAGAATTGCGGCCAGCAGTCCGCCAGGTTCCACAGCAGGATGCCACCGGACTTCCAGTCGTGCTTGCGCAGCCGCCAGTACTCGGCCCAGGCCTTGTAGGCCTCGCCCTGCAGGAGCTGGGACGCCACGACGTAGGTGGGCAGGTCCTCGGGCACCGCGCCCAGCCAGGCCTCCAGGGCCTGGTCCAGCTTCTCCCGGCGCTCGGGGCGGAAGTTCCAGTCGTAGAGGCTCCCGAAGTGCTCGTCCCAGGCCCGGTTGTCGGGCGGCCAGCGGTGCTCCTCGGCCAGCATGTCCACCACGGTCTGCAGGTCCGGGCACGACAGATGACCGATCTCCGACGGGAAGCGCGCCTGGCCCTTGAGGTACACCTCGGCCGTGAAGGGCGTGCCATGGTGCCAGATGTGCTGATCGCCCTGCAGCGGGTCCTGGGGGTCGAGGCTGAGGTCCGGGCTGTAGGGGCTAGAGGGTATGTAGGGCCGCGTGCCGTCCAGCCGCGCGCAGACCTCCGGCAGCACCTCGCGCGTGATCTTGTTCTCCTGCCACGGGTCGCGATGTCCGCCGAACCAGCCCCAGTAGGCGCAGTCGTTCTCGTTGTCGCCCGACCACAGGGCGATGCAGGGGTAGTTGCGCAGGCGCCGCATCGCCGTCTCGGCCTCCTCGCGGGCGATGTCGAGGAACTCGGGCGCCTGCGGGTACAGGGCGCAGGCGTACAGGAAGTCGTGGAAGACCATGAGCCCTTGCCGGTCGCACTCCTGGTAGAACTCGTCGGGCTCGTAGATCCCCCCGCCCCAGATCCGCAGCATGTTGCAGTTGAGCTCGCGGGCGAAGCGCACCAGGCGCTGCTGCTTCCACGGTTCGCCGCGCGGGTAGATCGAGTCGCAGGGGGTCCAGTTCAGGCCGCGGGCAAAGAACCTCTCGCCGTTGAGCTCGAAGACGAAGGTGCGCTCGCGGGCGCCCTCGGGCTCCTGGGCCAGGCGGATGGTTCGCACGCCCACGCGGCGATGGACCTTGCCCAGCTCGTGCGGGCCCTCGCGGAGGGTCACCGTGAGGTCGTACAGGTCGGGCCGGCCCAGATCCCAGGTCCACCACAGCCTCGGGGCCTCGACCACGCCGCGCAGCACGGCCTTGCCGCCCTCGACCGCGCCGGCAAGCTCGAACCTGCTGTCGCCGCACTGGCCCACCGCCTCGACGCTCAGACTGCGCTCGCCGGCCGTGAGCGGTTCCACCTCGACCTCCAGGACGATGTGAGCGGCCTCGCCGTCGCTCTCCAAGCGCTCGGTGCGGAAGGAGAAGTCGCGCAGGATGGCGCGGCTATAGGTAGCCAGGGTGACGGGACGCCAGACGCCCACGGTGACCAGGCGCAGGGCGATGTCCCAGCCGTAGCACTGGTCGGACTTGCGGGCCCACAGCCGCTCGGTGGTGTCGAAGGCGGCCCCGCAGCCCTCGGTGTTCCTGCCCTCCACCGAGCTGACGGGCGAGGCCAGGCGCACGACGACCTCGTTCTCCGCGCCGGGCAGGATGGCCTCGGTGACGTCGAACACTCGCGGCACCAGGGCATTTGCCGAAGCCCCGATCCGGCGGCCGTTCACCCAGACCGTGGCAAAGCAGTCCAGGCCCTCGAAGGTCAGCTCCAGTCGCTCCCCGGCCATCTCCGCCGGTACCGCGAAGCTCCGGCGGTACCAGAACTCGTGGCCCTCCAGCTCGCGCATCTCCAGGTGGTTCAGGTCGAAGAAGGGGTCGGGAATCTTCCCGGCCTCAAGCAGGTCCCAGTGCGCCTCGCCGGGCACCCGGGCCGGTATCCACTCCAGACCGTCGAGAGCGTCCGGGGTGGCCTGCCCGTCCGGGCAGTGGGCCAGCTCCCAGTCGCCGTTGAGGCTCAGTTTGCGCATTCGGCTACCTCCCGGGGGTGCAGGGCATGGCACGGCAGGCCCCTCGTCTGCGTGGCGGATTCGCCGTCGCGAAGCCGGCTACTCCTCGGGGTCGCCCGCCGTGGAATCCCCTGGGTCGGGTGACACCGGGTCCTCGTGGGCCAGGGCGGCCCGGATCCCCCGCACCCACGCCACGGCCCAGGCCCTCGCGTAGCCCTCGTGGCGCAGCCGCCCCATCACGGCCTCCCCGTCACGCCGCAGGTCCTCGTCCACCAGCCACTCCGTACCGGCGACCGGGGCCACAAAGAGCACCTCGCCCGCCGAGGGCGGATCGCCCCGCTGCAGGCCGTGGTCCTGCAGGTGGCAGTGCCCCCGCAGCGCCTGCGGATCGTCCCGGAGCTGGGTCAGCGCCGCGATGAGGCGGTCAATCTCGGTCGCGTCCGAGAAGTGCACCGTGATCCACCAGAAGCGGCTGGCGTCGCCGCCGAAGTAGACCCGCGCGAGGGAGACATGGTTGTCGGGAAGCTTGTCGCCGCTGTCCGCGTTGGGGGCTGCCATCACGTACCACCCTCGGGCTCGGGCCCATGGCTGGCTTCGCCCGACGCCGTCGCGCGAAGCCTCTTGCGGACAGGATGGGGCGCGTCGTTATCGCACAGGTCGTGGAAAGCCAGGTACTCGTCGCTCCTGGCTCTCCGCACGACCAGTCCCTCGGCCATGCTCGTCACTCCCGTCCCGGCAGTCGTCCAGGCCGAATCACGCCCCGACGAAGGGCGCGCCACGCCTTCGGACAGGGCCTGCCGCCCGGCCCTCGGTTCCGCAGGTTAGCCCGTGGGCCGGGGCGCTGCAAGGGCACCTTTCGCGGCCGGGGCGGATGCGCGAGCCCCGGCGGGGCTGGCCTGGCTGGGCAGGGCACCCGCCAGGGCGTATAATATCGCGCGGCCGGCACGCAACCTGAGCCGGCCCGACGGGGGTCTAACCTCAAGGTTGACGAACAGGGGCCGATTCGTGCCGGGAGTCCGTGCATTCACATGAGGCGAAGCCAGAAGAGCAGTCCGTCGCGGTGGGCGGTGCGCGTCCGTTGGGCGGTCTGGGGCCTGAACGCGGCCGCGCTTGTGTTCGCCTGCGGCGCCGGAGGATTCGTACTGGGAGCTCTGTCGCGGCTGCAGGCCAACCTGCCCAGCGCCAAGGAGTTGGCGGACTACAGGCCGCGGCTCACCACGGAGCTGTACTCCACCGAGCTGCAGTCCGACGGCAGCATGAAGCACACGCTGCTGGCGCAGCTGTACCGCGAAAACCGGGAATGGGCCTCGCTGGACGAGATGCCCCTGGCCCTCATCCACTCGACCGTCGCCATCGAGGACCGTCCCTTCTTCCGCCATCGGGGTGTGGACCCCAAGGGCATCGTGCGGGCGGCGCTGGCCAACCTGCGCGCGGGGGAGATCCGCCAGGGCGGCAGCACGATCACCCAGCAGCTCGTCCGCGCCGTGTGGCTGTCGCCCGAGCGGACGATAACGCGGAAGGTCAAGGAAATCCTGCTCTCCCTCCAGGTCGAGAGGAACTTCACGAAGGACGAGATCCTCGAGATGTACCTCAACGAGGTGTGCTACGGCCACGGGGCCTACGGAGCGAAGGCCGCCGGGGAGCTGTACTTCGGCAAGGAGCTGCGCGAGCTGGACCTGGCGGAGTGCGCGCTGCTGGCCGGGATCCCGCGGTGGCCAGTGGGCTACTCCCCCTTCCAGTACCCGGACCGGGGCAAGCAGCGCCGGGCCCAGGTCCTCCACGCGATGGTCGAGTTGGGGTACGCCAAGCCGGCCGAGGCCGCCGAGGCGGCGGAACAGCCCCTGATCCCCGAGGGCCGCAAGCCCCGCGAGGTAGGCTTGATGGCCTTCCGGGCCCCCCACTTCACCCACATGGCGGTGCGGCTGCTCTGCGAGCGCTACGGTGTGGCGCCCATCTACGAGGGCGGCCTCAGGATCTACACGACCCTGGACATGCGCGTGCAGAAGGCAGCCGAGGAGGAGATGACCAAGCACATCGAGAGCCTGCGCAAGCGAGGCGCCCTGTCCAACAGCCTGAACGGGCAGGGAGCGCTGTGCTGCCTCTCCGCGAGAGAGGGAGACATCGTGGCGATGGTGGGAGGCGTGGGGCCCTTCGAGAAGGTCCAGTACAATCGCTGTGAGCCGGGTCCTCCCTACTACGGTCGGCAGGCCGGCTCGGCCTTCAAGCCCTACGTGTGGACGGCGGCCCTCGAGCACGGCTACGGGCCCAGCTCGGTGGTGAGCGGCGAGCCCATCGCCATCCCTACGGGCGGGGGCCGCTACTGGACGCCTCGGGGCGGCAGCGGGCACTACAGCCTGGCCTCGGGTCTGCAGAACTCGATCAACCGCGTGTCCGTGCGGCTGCTGCTGGCCGTGGGAGCGGAGACGGTCGCGCAGAAGGCTGCCGTCATGATGGGCGTGCCCAGCAATCGCCTGCGCGCCGTGCCGTCCCTGGCGCTGGGTACCTCCGAGGTCTCGCCCCTCGAGATGGCCACGGGCTTTGCCTGCTTCGCCAACGGCGGCTACCGCGTGACCCCGCGATTCGTGCGCGGAATCTCCGACTACGAGGGCCGGGTACTGCTGGACATGCCCGTGCAGCGCACGCGCGTGATCTCGGCCGACGTAGCCAAGTCCATGGTGGACATGATGAAGCGCGTCATCAGCAGCGGCACGGGCACGCGGGCCAGGATACCCGGGCCCTGCGCGGGCAAGACAGGCACGGCCCAGGACGCGCGGGACGTGTGGTTTGTGGGCTACACTCCGACGCTGTGCGCGGCCATCTGGATCGGCAATGACGACCACCGCCCGATCCATGGCGGCGCCTACGGCGGCACGCTCTGCGCTCCCGTCTGGGGCAAGTTCATGAGGCGAGCCATCGAGCTCTACCCCATCCGGGGCGAGTTCCCCACCGGCGAGGGCGTGAAGGGTCGGGTCAAGTCCATCAGGACCAGCGAGAAGACGAAGGTCGTAACGCTCTGCCGGGCCAGCAATAAGCTCGCGACCCCCTTCTGCCCGGACACCTACGAGAAGGCCTTCGGCCCGGACGAGTCCCTGCCCGGCAAGTGCACGCTTCACAGCCGAGCCTCCGGCGAGGCGGGACCCGGCACCCAGGAGCCGGGCGCCGGCGAGGGCAGCGAGGGCGGCGGCGGTACTCGCAGAGTCACGGTCTGCGTGGACAGCGGACAGCTTGCCACGCCCTACTGCCCCAACACGGTCGAGAGGACCTTTGGGCCCGGCGGAGGCCCGTCCGGAAGCTGCCCCATCCACGGCGCGGGCCCCAAGCCCTCCGGAGGTGGTAGCCGGCCGTCGGAGGACTCCCACGGGGGGGCCGCCAAGCCGCCCACGGGCTCCGCACCCAAGCCTGGCTCGGGTGCGGGCACACCCACTCCCGCCACGCCACCGCCGCCAGAGCCCGACGTGGCTCCCGAGCCGCCGCCCGCTGACACAGGCCATGACTGATGGTAGCCGACGCATCCGCATCGTCCAGGCCGCTCTGGCGCTGTCACTCGCCGTGTTCGTCGGCCGGTTGTGGGAGCTACAGCTCACCAAGTGGTCCGTCTACGCGCGTGAGGCCGCCGGCAACCGCACCCAGGTCATCCGCACCGAGCCGGCCCGGGGCCCCATCTTCGACCGCAACGGCGTGGTTCTGGCCGAGAATCGCGCGAGCTGGCAGATAGGCGTTGACCCCGCCGCCTTTCCCAAGGATGACTACGAGGCCGATCGCTGCCTGCTCAGGCTTGCCAGCATCCTGGGCGTGAATGTCCCCGACGTCCGCCAGGCCGTGTCGGAAGCGCTCGCGGCCTCGGCCGCCCAGCCCGTGCCTCTCGCGGACCTCAAAGAGGCGCAGGAGCTCCAGCTTCCCGTCGTGGCCCGGGTTGAGGAGCAGCAGCCCGACCTGCCCGGGATCGTCGTCCTGCAGACCAGGAGGCGGTTCTACCCCCAGGGCAAGCTCGCCGCCCACTTGCTCGGCTACGCGCGGTCCATCACCGCCGAGCAGTACAAGGACCTGCGCGACCTGACCGTCCCCACACGCGCCACCGGGGCTGAGGAAGCGCTGGGGGCGGCCGATGCCCTCTACTCGCGCTGCTCCGTGACCGGCCAGGCCGGCGTGGAGTTGCTCTGCGAGATGGACCGCTCCACCGCCCCACCCACCCCCATCCTGACGGGCGTGCCGGGCCGCACGGTCGTCGAGGTGGACGTGCACGTCCAGCCCGTGCGCGTCGTCTCCTTCCGCCAGTCCATACCCGGGGCTTCCGTCTACCTCACGCTGGACGCCCGGGTCCAGCAGGCGGCCGAGACGGCGCTGGCCAACGTGCTCAAGGAGAGGGGGCGGTCGGGGGCGGTGGTGGTGCTGGATGTGAACACGGGAGAGGTCGTGGCGATGTGCAGCCGCCCGAGCTTCGACCCCAACAAGTGGGTGTCGGGCTTCAAGCCCGAGGAGTGGACGGCGCTGGAAACGGACCCGCGCACGCCGCTGCTCAACACCGCCGTGGCGGGAGCATATCCCCCGGGCTCGATCTTCAAGATGATCTCGGCGCTGGCTGCGCTCGAGAGCGTCCAGCTCAACACCGACGTTCACTTCGCCTGCGGTGGGCGCATAAGCGTGGGCCGGCCCCCTACCATCTACCGCTGCTGGCTGCCCTCGGGGCACGGCTACGTGGGCTTCTGGCGCGGCGTGGCCGAGTCCTGTGACGTCTACTTCTACGAGCTGGTCCGCAAGGCCAGGCTCTCGCCCGAGGCCCTGGCCTACTGGGCGCGTCAGTTCGGCCTGGGCCGCACCACCGAGTCCGGCCTGGCCGGCGAGGCCGAGGGAATGGTGGCGACGCCCGACTGGAAGCTCACGCTGCTCCACGAGCGATGGCGGCTCGGCGACACGCTCAACATGGTCATCGGGCAAGGCTATCTCACGGCCACGCCCCTCCAGATGGCCGTCGCCACCGCCGCGGTGGCCAACGGGGGCCAGGTCTACCGCCCGCTCCTCGTCCGCAAGATCCACTGGCCCCAGTGGATGGGCCGACCGCCGCGGACTGTCGAGCCCCAGCTCGTGCGGAACGTCGGCGCCCAGACGGAGAACATCGAGAAGGTACGCCGGGGCATGAGACTTGCCGTGACCTCCCCAAAGGGCACGGCTCACAGCCTGGCCAGCCTGCCCCTTTCCTGCGCCGGGAAAACCGGGTCGGCTCAGCACCGTCCGGACCGGCCGACCCACGCCTGGTTCGTGTGCTTCGCCCCCTACGAGAAGCCCAGGTACGCCGTCGCCGTATTCGTGGACAGCGGTGGACACGGCAGCACCACCGCCGTGCCCATCGCGCGGAAGGTGCTGACAGCCCTCTTCGGAATACAGGATAGGCCTGCAGCCGCCGCCAGGGAGTCCGACTGACGGGTCCCTGTCACGAGCCCGGTTCCTGCCGCGCGGCTGTCGGGGGTGACTCAATGCGAACGCTGCTTGAGGAGCTCGTCCGGCGGGCCGGGCAACGCGGAGCCAGCTTCGCCGACGTACGAGCCGGCCAGTCCGCCAGCACCTCGGTGACCGCGGAGGACGGGCGCATCCGCGACCTGTCAGCCAGTGAGCACAGGGGCGCCGGGATACGCGTGCTCGTCAGGGGCGCGTGGGGTTTCGCCTGCGCCGGCTCCCACGATCCGGCGGAGCTGCGCCGGTGCCTGGACGACGCCCTGGCCATGGCCGAGTCGGCCTCGGCCAGGATCGCCGAGCCGGCGAAGGTCGCCGAGGTCGAGCCCGTCGAGGCCACCAGTCGCCTCCCCTTCCGCGTGGATCCCGCCTCCGTGTCTCTCTCCGAGCGCGTCAGGAAAGTCGCGGACTTTGAGGAGAGGATGCGCAAGCATCACGCCACGATCGTCAACACCCGCGTGAGCTACTACGACGCCTCGGGGACAGTGGAGCTGGTCAACAGCTACGGCAGCTACGTGAAGTGGGACAACCTCAACTGCGGGATCATGCTCATGGCCACGGCGGCCGACGACAGCACCCGCCAGATGTCCTACGACGGGCACGCTCTGCCCGCCGGCTGGGAGGTGGTGGACGACCTCGACCTGGATGAGGTGGCCGGAGGCACCGCCCAGCGCGCCGTGGACCTGCTCTCCGCCGAGGAGCCTCGGGCCGGGACCATGATGGTGATCCTCGACCCGGACATCACCGGCCTCATCACCCATGAGGCCTTCGGGCACAACTGCGAGGCGGACCTGGTCTGGGCGGGCGAGTCCATCGTGGCAGGGAAGGAAGGCCAACGCCTCGCCGCCGAAATCGTGACGGTGGTGGACGACCCCACGCTGGCCAACCACAACGGCAGCTATGACTACGACGACGAGGGCGTCCCCGCCACCAGGCGGGAGCTGCTCAGTCGGGGCGTCCTGACCCAGTACCTGCATTCCCTCGAGACCGCGGCCCACTTCTCGTCCCAGCCCAACGGGGCGGCCCGCGCGGCCAGCTACGACGACCTGCCCGTGCCGCGCATGTCCAACACCTTCATCGAGGCGGGCGACACCGACCTCGAGGACCTGGTGGCGCAGGTGGACAAGGGCGTGCTCGTCAGCAGGTCCCACGGCGGCTACGTGGACACGACCCGCGGCCACTTTAGCTTCTCCGTGGAGACGGGCTACCAGGTCGAGAAGGGCAAGCTCGGCCGCCAGTTCCGCAACTGCACGCTGACCGGCTACACCCTCGAGACGCTGGCGGGCGTGCTGGGCCTGTCGCGGCAGTTCAAGCTTCTGGACCGAGGGATGTGCGGCAAGAGGGGGCAGATGGTGCGGACCTCCATCGGCGGTCCCTACGCGCTGGTCCAGCAGGTCACGCTGGGCGGGTCGCGCACCGACTAGGAGGGCCGGGAATGACCGATGAACAGACGGTCCTTGATGCAGCTCAAGCCGCAGTGAAGGCCGCCCAGTCCGCGGGAGCCGAGTGGGCCGACGCCGTGGGGGTCACCAGCCGTTCCCTGTCGGTGTCGGCCGAGCGCAACACCATCCGCGAGTCCGAGGTCACCTACTACCGCGGCGTGGGTGTGCGCGCCTACGTGCGTGGCGGCATGGGCCTGGCCCGGACCGCCAGCCTGGACCCCGAGGCCGCCGCGCGTGTGGGCCGCCAGGCCGCCGAGCTCGCCCGTTCCGCCAGCCCTGACCCCGACTTCCGATGCCTCCCCGAACCCACGCCCATCCCTCCCAGCACGGCGGTCTTCGACGACGAGGTGGCCGGCCTTCCCGCCGAGCGGCTCGTCGAGTGGTGCGTCCAGATCATCGAGCGAGGTCGGGACCGCGCCGACCAGGCCTTCGTCGGCGGCGGCGCGCACGTCGGGTCCGGCGTCTCCGCCATCGCCACCAGCACCGGGATCCTGGCCTCCGAGCGCCTCACGGGCGTGGGCATCTACGCCTACGCCAACGTCTGGGACGGCGAGCAGGCCGCCGGCTTCGGCGACGGCACCGGCGCCAGTCGGCTCTCGGACCTGCGCTGGGATGACCTGCCCGAGCGCGTCGTCGCCCGGGCTGCCAGCCTCATCCACGATGACCACGTCGAGACGGGCCGGCGTGACGTCGTGCTGGACTACAAGCCCGCCTACCAGTGGCTGCGGTCGGTGCTCGGCTGCGCCGACGCCGAGAGCGTCCAGCGCAAGAGGTCCTTCATGATGGGCAAGGAGGGCGAGCAGATCGCCGCCTCCGTCCTGACGATCGTCGAGGACCCCTTCATCGTGGGCGGCCAGGCCTCGTCAGCCTACGACGGCGAGGGCGTGCCCAGGCAGCGGCGCAAGCTCCTCGACGCCGGCCTCCTCACCACTTACCTGCACAACTCTTACACGGCCAACAAGGCCGGCGTGCCCTACACTGGTCACGCCTCCCGCGGCGGCTACAGCGCCCACGTGGGCCTGGGGATGAGCAACCTGCTGGTCGAGCCCGGCCACAAGCCCCTGGCCGACCTCATACGCGACGTCGAGGACGGCATCTTCATCGTGTCCGGCTCGCCCATGCCGGACCGGACCACCGGGCAGGTGTCCAGCACCGTGGACGGCGGGTTCGTGATCAGGAACGGCGAGATCCTCCACCCCGTGAAGGGCGCCATGCTGGCCGGCGACATCTTCGAGTTCCTCGCCAGCGTGGACGCCGTCTCCTCGGACTACGAGCAGGAGCCGGGCCGCATCATGCCGGCCGTGCGTCTGCGCGGCGTGATGGTCAGCGCCCAGTAGGCCCACAGGTGTGAGGAAGTGGGGCCGCGGGCCGAGGGGAGATCCAAGGAGGGAAGCTGACCGCGCCGGGGCGATCCCGGCCTGCGGGGGGCGCCTGGACGCTAGCCTCAGCCCCGGCTGGCGTCAGCCGCCTCGGCCGGTTCGTCCTGACCGAGCTTCCAGGTGCCGTTGACCGTCCGGGTCGCCCAGAGGATCATCACCGGCACGACCAGGCCCCACCCGGCCATCAGCCACCCGCGGATGGGCTGAGGCGCTACCAGGGTGAGGCCCGGGTAGACGGCAAAGGCGCCAGTCATTACGGTCACGGCCGTGATCACGGCAGAGCGCTCTCGCTGGCCTGCCGCTGCCCGGTACGAAGCGACCGTGCCCACGACGCCGCCCGCCGGACCGGCGGCCAGGACAAGAGCCAGGACAATCCAGCCAAGCGTGGTCATCGAACCTTCGCCGCCTGGGCACTTTGGTGCGCCCGCGGGGCGACGGGAATATGGGCCGCCTGACGCTCTGACGCTCGATGTTGGGCATAATGGCGATCTATACGGGATAGGATGTGTGCGAACACCCGGGCCCCCTGAAGCGGAGGACAGTCACCTATGGCCGGGAAAGCCTTCCGCCGCCTGCGTGTCCTGAGACGCAGCAGGCGGATGCCGTGGTTCACGTGGCGATCGGCCCTGCCCTACGTGGTGCCGTCCTGGGTGCGGCGCCTGCTGGGCCCTCGTCTCGTCAGGTCGTGGCAAGAGGACGGGCTGGTGCTGGTTCGCTTGAGCAGTGGCGAGGTCCTGGCGACGCCGCCGGGCTGTCCCGACCCGGTGCTGGCGGCCTTCTCGCAGCACGAGTTCGCCTACTACATTGACCTCTTCGAGGCGCGCAACGCCATCACCCCCGGCAACGTGGTGATAGACGCCGGCGCCGGCTTCGGCACCTTCACGCTGCTGGCCAGCAGGCTCGTGGGGCCCTCGGGGCGGGTGGTGGCGGTGGAGCCCGTGCCCGACAGCCTCGCGGCCCTCGAGCGGACCGTGAAGGCCAACGGCCTGGACAACGTCACCGTCGTGCCGGATGCCCTGGCGGCGCAGGAGGGGAGCATCACGATCCACATGGCGTCCGGGGCCTACTCCGGCGCGTCGGCCTGTGACGGCGTGGCTCCTCATGGCGAGACGGTGCGCGCCTACCAGGTCAGGGCGACGACCCTGGACGCGCTGGTCACGGACCTGGGGCTGCCGAAGGTGGATTTCATCAAGATGAACCTAGAGGGCATGGAGGAGGCCGCGCTGCGCGGCGGCGCGGAGACGCTGCGCCGGCACGCCCCGCTGCTGGCCCTCTCCGCCGCCCATCTGCCCGAGGACCGAGACCGCCTTCCCTCGGTCCTTCGCGAGCTTCAGCCGTCCTATGTGACGGTCCTGTCCACGGCCGGAGGCGCCAGCCGGGAGCACCCCGTGCTGCTGGCAGCTCCCAACGGCGAGTGGTGTGAGGGCGGGTCCCCCTTCGCCGACCGGTGAACGGGGCCGCCCGAACGGTCGTGCGCCGCGCGCAAGGAGGGCGGAGAACTCCCTGCTCCTGCGGTGAGTCCTTTCCCCTGAAGGCACCGGCGTCGAAGCGAGTACCGGAAGCCCTGGTGCGCTGGCCGAAAAGGTGTAGAATGGCTTGGGCATAGCTTGCTGAGGAGGCCTGGAGGGATGCGGACAGTGCTGGTCGCTGCCGTGTCGGCGGCGGCCCTGATAGCTATCGCCAGTTGCGGCCTACTGGGCGCGGAGGAGGCGGGCCAACGGGCGGGCGATGAGACCCTCTACACGCGCCTCCGAGAGGACATGGTGGACCGCCTGCTGCGGGAAGGCTGGCTCCAGGACAAGCGCGTGGCCGAGGCGATGCGCTCGGTTCCCCGTCACCTCTTCGTCCCTGCCGACCAGGCCGAACACGCCTATCGGGACACTCCCCTGCCCATCGGTCACGGCCAGACCATCTCCGCCCCGTCCATCGTGGCCGTTATGACCGAGCTGCTCAAACCCAAGCCCGAGCACGTGGTCTTCGAGGTGGGCACGGGCTCGGGCTACCAGGCCGCGGTTCTGGCCAAGCTCGTGAAGCACGTCTACAGCGTCGAGATCGTGCCGGAGCTGGCCGAGACTGCGAAGGTGCGCCTGGCGGAGCTGGGGTACGACAAAGTGAGCGTAAGGTGCGGTGATGGCTACCGGGGGTGGCCCGAGCACGCACCCTTCGACAGCATCATCGTCACCTGCGCTCCCACCGACATCCCTCGTCCCCTCGTCGAGCAGCTTCGCGACGGCGGGCGCATGGTGATTCCGGTGGGTGAGGCGGGCGTTCAGGAGCTGTACCTGCTGGTCAAGGAGGGCCAGGAAGTAGTGAAACGGGCCGTCTTGCCCGTGCTGTTCGTGCCGATGACGGGGGAGGCCGAGCGCAAGTAGGGCGCTTCGGGGAGCACAGTCAGGAGGCCGAAGGCGACCATGATACGAGGGACTCGCCGGGTCTGGCGGACCACGCGGCTGGCCGTCGTAGTAGTGTGCGTCGGCGGTGCCTTGCTGGCCGGCTGCAGCAGACAGCAGCTTTCCGAGATGGAGCAGCGCCGGATGCAGATGGTGGACGCCATGGAGCGGTCGGGGGCGCTGTCGGACTCCAGGGTGGCCGCTGCGGCCCGCAAGGTGCCTCGGGAGGTGCTCCTGCCCGAGGGCTTCGCCGACCAGGCCTATCTCGATGTGCCCCTGGCCCTGGAACTGGGCAGCTTCGAACCCTCGCCCCTGGTGCAGGTGGCGATGGTGCAGGCAGCTCGCGTGGGCGGCGAACAGCGGGTACTGGACCTCGAGCCCGGCCAGGGCTACCGGGCGGCGCTCTGCGCCATGATGGGGGCCAGGGTCTACTGCCTCGTCGGCTCGCCCAACGACCAGCAGACACTCCAGACGAACCTGAGGAACGTCGGCCTGGCCAATGTCACCGTGGAGCTCGGGCAGGAGGCCACGGGCCTGCCCAGGTACGCCGAGTACAACGTGCTCTTTGGGTGCTGGACGCCCAGGGACGTCCCCGACACGATCAAGGACCAGGTGCGCAACCAGGGCCGGTTTGTCCTACTGCCCAAGCCGGGACGCGACCGCATCGAGGTGCTCAAGAGCCAGAAGACAACGCTGTCCCCTCTGGAGACCATCAACGTCGGGCTGTTAAGCCACAAGTATCAGACCTTTCTCTCCTCGGCCCGGTGAGCCGGAGAGCCGCTCGGAGGCAGAGCCAATGCAGTACCTCCCCCTTGGCAGGACCGGATTCTCTGTGTGTCGTCTCGGCTTCGGAGGCATACCGATCTTCGACGGCAGTCCCATGGGCACGCTCTCGGAGGCCGAGGCCATCCGGTTGCTCAGGCAGGCCTTCGACCTGGGCATCAACTACGTGGACACGGCCATCTCCTACGGCGACTCGGAGGTGCGCATCGGCAGGGCCCTCAAGGGCGGGTACCGCGACCGCGTCTTCGTCGCCACCAAGACCTACATCAAGAACGTGGACGACCCTCCGGCCCAGTTCGCCGCCGACGTGGACAGCAGCCTGGCCCGCCTGGACGTGGACTGCATTGACTGCTACCAGATCCACTACATTGACCGCAACGGCGAGTGGGCCTACCGCGACGGCGGGGTCATCGAGGTGATGAGGCGGGCGCAGGAGCAGGGCAAAATCCGCTTCCTCGGCGTCACCGGCCACGAGCCCGCGCCCCTGATCGAGGCTGTCAAGACCGGCGAATTCGTGCTCGCCCTGTTCCCCTACAGCCCCATCAACCGGGCCAACGAGCCCGACCTGCTTCCCCTGTGCGCCGAGCTTGGCGTGGCGACCGTGATCATGAAGCCTGTGGCCGGGGGAATCCTTGCCACCGGGCACGACATCAAGCACCTGCTGCCGCCCGAGCAGCACCTCTCGACGATGGCGCTGCGCTTCGTGCTCTCCAACCCACATGTGACGCTGGCCTGCCCGGGCATGGACAGCCTGGCCGAGGTGCAGGAGAACCTGAGCGTGATCGCGGGCGACGAGGTGGCGCCGCTCACGCCGGCCGAGGAGGACGTGGTCGCCTGCGTGGCCGAGGCCCTGGGCCCCCGGCCCTGCCGACACTGCGGCTACTGCCACGACGTCTGCCCCGTGGGCCTTCGCAACGCGGACATCTTCCGGCTCTACCAGTACCTGCTCGCCTACGACCTGGGGACCTACGCGCGCGAGCAGTACGCCCTTCTCGAACATCGGGCCGACGAGTGTCTCGACTGCGGCGCGTGCGAGAAGAAGTGCCCCTACCGGATCCCCATCCGCGAGCGGCACGCACAGGCGCACGAGGCGCTGAGCACAGCCCGGCGCTCCTCGGGCTGAGTACGCCGACGGGCGGAGGCGCGCGGACGGTCGGCGAGCGGGGCCGGGAGGGTCAGTGGATCCGGCGGCGCAGGAACAGCGCGGCCAGGTACCAGCGGCCGTAGAAGGCCGCCAGGGCCAGCAGCGGCACCAGGCTGAGGAGCATGAGTGGGTTGGCGTGGGCCAGCCGCACCGCTCCCCATACCGCCACGGCTAGCGCCACGAAGCCCACTATCGCCACCTCCACCTTCCACCATCGCCCCAGCAGGTCCCGGAAGTCCACGCCCCCCAGGAAGTGATGGCACAGGGGACATTCCCGAGCCGTCCGCGGGATGTCATTCAGGCACCGCGGGCAGACCTTCAACCCCTTCTGCCGCCGTCGCAGCTCGTCCCGGGCATGCCTGACCTGCCAGCTTATCTCGGGGTCGTCGTGCAGGCTCAGGGCGTGCTCATAGTACCGGATCGCTTCCTCCCACATCCCCCGCTCGAAGAAGAAGTCGCCGATGGCTTTGTAGGGGTAGGGCAGCTTGGGATTCCGGGCGATCATCCGCTGGTACTCCCGCACGTCCTGCAACTGGATGACGAGGAGGGCGCGCTGGTTGGCCAGGTTGCGCAGGAGTCGGTGGCTGGCGGCGAAGGCGATGATGATGAGGGCGATGGACGGGCCCACGGCGTCGTAGGCGTGCACGATCATCAGGCCGTTGAGGGCCACCAGGAAGGCGGCGAACAAGAATACCGCGCCCGCGCTGATCTCGCGGTCTATGGCAGCCCCGATGAGCTGCATGATGATCAGCCCGTCCACCAGGAAGACCATGAAGTAGAAGAGCTGTACGCCTATCGCGGTCCCTCCGTCGCCTCCGGGCCGGCGGGAGTGGCCCGGCGAGGCAAGAGGCGTCGTGGTCAGTCCTGGGTCAGCTCTGCGGCCACGACCTCGTCCGGCTCCAGCCGCAACCTGATCGCCCAGTCCTTCAGTTGCCACCCGCGCTCATCCAGCAGGCTGCGCGCGCGAGTGTAACGGGTGTTGAAGCTGATCTCCGTCTCGACCGCCTCGGGCCCGACGTTCGTCGCGATCAGCAGCGCCCTGTCGCCCTCGAACACCGCCGCATGGACCCCGTCGCTCGCCTCGGGGTCACGCTCCCGTCCCAGCCCGGCGAGCAGGCTCCGCTGGCTGGCTGCCAGCGTGTTGCCCCATTCCGCCAGGAACCTGTTGATGCGCGGTAGCTCCTCCATCAGCGCGGGCTCGTGCACCAGCCCGCACTTGGTGTCGTCCCAGGGGTAGTACACGATGCCCTTGGCGCCATAGATCAGGCCTTGGGCCACCATGCACCACTCCTCCTGAGGTGTCGGGCCACGGCCCTTGGACGGGTCGCCCCCATACGCCGCCGGGTTGTGGAGCTGGGGTATGAGCCAGAAGGCCTGGCGGTCCCGGAGCGCATCCGCAGCCGTCCGGCTCCAGGAGGCCACCGTCTTCAGAGGCGCCCCCGGTATCGGATAGGGGTCTATCGCCAGGACGTCCGTGGTCGCCGCGAAGCGCCCGAACTCGCCCGGGCTGCACATGACCAGATACACGGGATGGTGCGGGTCCTCCTCGCGGCAGATGCGGTAGGCGTCCAGGCACCACTCGTACTGACCGCCCGACGGCTCGTCCACCGGGTACCAGGCCAGGAGCGCGGGATGGTCGCGGCAGGCCCGGACCACTTCGCGGAACTGGTCGGGCTTGTACCCCCCACGCAGCAGCGACGACATCTCCAGGACTACCTTGAGGCCGTGCTCGGCGGCGGCGTCGAGGTTCCCGAGCGCCTGCTCGACACTCCCGCCCCAGACCTGGATGCAGTTGATCCCCATCTCGCGGGCCTGGTCGTAGGACGCCTCGCCGATGTGGTACATGCCGATCGGGAAGAAGGGCTCGCCGTCCACGTAGGTCTCGAGGTCGTCGCCGAGGGCCACCTGCGGCTCCCTCGCCCCAACGACGTCCACGCGCCAGCGCTTGCGCCAGATGACCCGCTCGTTTTTCGTCACGGCCGCCCGCACCTCAAGCGTCCCTGGCTCCACCCCGCTCATCCCACACCATACGTCCTGCGGCGCCCCGGGGTCCCTCGAGAGGCGCCACCTCACGTGCGCCACGGTCTTCGTTCCCTGCCTCCCCGAGATGCTGAGCTCGGTGTCGCGCAGGTCCTCGCCGTAGGGGTAAGGCGTCACACGCACGCGCAGCTCGCGCGGCGCAGTCGAGAGGTACAGCGCCTCCCGGTACGCAGGACGCAACAGCTCGGCCTCGATAAGGTCCGGCACCCTCACCTCCACCGGCGTGGACTCGTAAAGCGTTTGCCCACCCCGCGCGATCCGCAGCCAGGAGGCATACTTGCCCCGCTGGTCGAGCTTGAGCTCGCACCGGGCGACCAGGCCGGCGTCACCCACGGCCGCTGCCGCGGTTGCCTGCGCGACTTCGCCGTCCGGCTGCAGCACGCACCAGCTCACGACGGGAGCGCCTGCCTGCTCGGACAGCTCCCGGAAGCTCACCTCGGCCGTGCATACGCCGGGGTGCAGGTCCTCGAGTCCCTTCGCGGCGGTGATCTCGACCCCCGCGCGCCTCATGCGCGCGTACTCCCACAGGTCGCCAAGCTGCGTCTCCGACAGCGGCCAGAAGCTTGACAGCCACAGGAAGCCCTTGCCAAAGTCGGCAAGGGCCCATACGTCGGAACCGTGCGGACAGCGGGCCAGGACGCGCCACTCGGGCCCGACGGTCATGTGCGTCCAGCTAGAGCTCGGACTCCACTGCCGGGGCAGGCTCATGAGCGGGTGATCGGGCTCGGCAGGCTCCGCCGGCGCGCCTGCGTGCTCGCACTTCTCGATCGCGACCCCATAGCCCTCGCCGAAGCCCTTGAGCCAGCCGACGTGGACCCCGTAGTTGACGTCGGTGAACACGAAGGCCCCGCCACGTTCCATGAAGGCGATCATCTCGCCGCGGTACTGGGAGAAGTCCTGCACGTTGGAGTAGTCGTACAGCGCGCTGCCGATCACCAGGTCGTACTGATCCAGCTTGCCGGCCAGGTCGGCGAACTGCGTGTTCTCGTACTTGTCCATCGGCCAGCCGAGGCTAGCCATCCGCGCATCGTAGTCGTCACGGTGACGGAAGTCGCCGTAGTCCGAGTAGATCAGCGCGACTCTGGGCACGCCCTCGGGCGCCTGGGCCAGCAGGCAACAGGCACAGGCGACGAGCGCGGCCATGGCCCACACAAGCTGCCTCATCGTCGCCTGCCTCCCCTTGGCGTCACTGCGGCGGTGCGGCGAGGAAGCCCGCAGCCCACTCGGGATGGGGCGGGGCCTTGCCTTCCTCCAGCATCTGCTGCCACTTCTCGTCGGTCAGGCGGTCGCTCATCGGCCACGCGAACTCCCAGTAGGAGAAAACCGGCCCGTGGGCCAGGTACAGCTTGCCCTCCAGCGGCACCACGGCGCAGAGCACGTAGGCCGGGCCCACCGCCTCCTCGAGCACTTTGGCCGCATTCGGGTCGGTCGCGACGTCGGCCACCACCGCCATGTTGCGCTCCACTCTCTCGGGGATCTCGTCCCAACTGCGGGCCTGGCTGTCGCCAGCGGCCCGGACGCACGCTAGCTGCAGGGCCGCCAGCCGGTACCCCAGGGCCATGAGCTTCTTGTAGACTTCCTCCCCGAGCGGTTCGCCGGCGAGCTGCTTCTCCGATGCCTCGATCAGCATCCGCACGTTCTCCATCGTCCCGTCCACGGCCCCCCGTAGCTCCTCGCCCAGCAGGCCCTGGGCCTCGAGCATCTGCCGCGTCATGTCGGCGAGGACGAGCAGACGCCGCCAGGCTTCCACGTCCGGCTCGACGTAGGCCAGGGGCCGGGGCTTCTGCTCCGTCTCGCCGGGCCCCGCCGCGCCGGCGACGCCGTAAGGCTGCTGGCCATACAGGATCGTGTCGTGGCGTAGCTCGGCCCAACTGCCCAGCGCGGTCCAGAGCTGCTTGTCGGTCCAGGGCTCGTGGGCCATGAAGGACGGCCAGCCCTCGCCCTTCGGCTCCACGGCCGCCGCGAGGACCCACAGCCAGCCCCAGTACATGTTGCTCACCCACTGCTCGGCGGGCCGCTCGCGCATCCACTTGCGCGCCGCTTCCATCTGCGTGGTGTAGTTCTCGAACCGATCCTCGTCATAGACCTCGGTAAGGATCTCGTAGGCCCGCTTGCTCCCCAGGGCGGACATCACGTCCAGGCCCTTGGGCAGGAACCGTCCCTTGGGCCACACCCCGACGCGGTCGAACATCAGAAGCTGCATGGCGTAGCTGTCCGGGATGAAGCGCTGGGGCATGAAGCGCATGATCGCCGGGGTGTGCTCGAAGGGCTTGTTGCTGGCCGACTGCAGCGGCGGGGGCTCGATACGCTCGGCGACCAGAGCGGCGAACTTCAGGGCCGCGGCCTTGTCGCCGAGCTGCTCGAGTGTCGGCTCGCCCCCGTAGGCCTCCTTGACCAGCGGCCACAGGTCCAGGGGCGTGGCATCCGTCGCGCCGCCGACGAACCAGCGGATCGGCTCATAGATCCCGCGCCACAGGTCGCCGCTGGCGCTCCTTTGCCCGAGGAGAAGCTTGGTCACCAGCGCCGACGTCGCGGCCGAGAGCGCCAGGTCCTCGCGCTGCTTGTCCGACAGCTTCTCTAGGTCGCGCGGGAACTGCCAGCTCGCCTGGCCGTACCACATCATCCCCAGGAAGTAGCGCTTCAGGTCCTCGCCGCGCGTGTAGTGCCCGCGGGGGATGAACTGGCTGTAGTCCAGGTCCCAGCCCAGCAGCGGGGAGGGCTCGATGCCTGCGTGTCCCTTGACCAGGTCGAGCTCCTGGGTTGCCAGCTTGGTCGCCGGAGTCTGGGGGGGCTGCGCGTCGGAGATAAGAGCCCGCCCCACGAGGAAGTACGCCCACGCCCGGGTGGCGGCCTCGCGCGCCAGCCCCTCCGGCGCCGCCCGGTGAGCTTCCTCGGCCGCCCCAGCCATCTGCCGCGTCAGGCCCTCCGCGGCGGCGATCAGGCGCTCCCTCTCCAGCGCCCGCAGGGAGTAGTCGAAGACGTAGTGATACAGGTGCAGGAACCCGTCCACCGTGATCAGCGGGACGGTCTGGATCCCGTCCTCGAAGGCATCGTCGAGGGTCTGGTAGATGTAGAAGAGCTGTTCCGCCTCATAGGGCGCGACCACAAACAGGTTCCGGGCCAGCCTCTGGCGGCCCGTGCCCCGCAGGGCCGAGAACAGGTCCACAGCCCGGGCGTTCGTCAGCTCCGCCAGGTCTCCGCCGATGGTGTAGGGCTTGAGCTTGGGCGCCGGCGGCGCTCCGACATCCGGTCCCACGCACTCGCCCGAGGCCGGCTGCAGCGCCGGCGCGGTGATCGCTCCCAGCTTCACGGCCTCCCCTCCCTGCGGTCTTGCGGGCCTCTGCGGCTGATCCGTGCCGCCCTGCTGGCCCTTCGTCGGACGGCACGCCCCAACCGCCAACAGCCCGACCAAGACAACACACAGACCTCTCGCTCGCGTCCTCATCATCTGCGGCACGCCTCCCTTGTGTGGCCGGGCGTGACTGTGCCAGGAGCAACCGGCCCAGGCTGCGCCAAGACGCCTCACAGTGGGCATTATACAACGTGCCCGGGCGTCCGGGCCCGTGACCTCCGTGTCGTGCCTCCGGTGGCGCGGGCCGCTGTCCATGGAAACCGGGCTTCCGTCAGCCTCGCCAGTAAGGTATCCTTCGCACCGGGAGCCGCCACCGTCATACAGACCGTGATCCGCGCAGTCAACCTCACCCGCCGGTTCGGCGAGCGCACGGCCGTGGACAACCTGTCCTTCGAGGTCCGCGCCGGCGAGCTCTTCGGCTTCCTGGGCCCCAATGGCGCGGGCAAGACCACTACCCAGCGCCTCCTCACGGGTGTCCTGCCCCCTTCCGCCGGCCAAGCCTTCGTCCTGGACGAGGACATGGCCCGCAACCCTCTTGCCGCCAAGGAGAACGTGGGCGTCGTCCCGGAGGTGGCGAACCCGTACCTCGAGCTCAGTGCCTGGGGCAACCTCATGCTTTTCAGCGAGCTGTACGGACTGAGCCGCCGCCGCCGGGCCGAGCGCGCCGAGGAGCTCCTGCGCGAGTTCGACCTCTGGGAGCGGCGCCGCGAGGTCACGAAAGCCTACTCCAAGGGCCTGCGCCAGCGGCTGATGCTCGCCATGGCTCTGATCCACGAGCCCCGCGTGCTGTTCCTCGATGAGCCCACCGCGGGGCTGGATGTGGCCAGCCGCCGTCTCATCCACGCCAGGGTCCGCAGCCTGGCCGAGCACGGCGTGACGGTGTTCTACACGACCCACAACATCGAGGAAGCCAACCTGCTGTGCGACCGGGTGGCCATCATCCGGGAGGGCCGGCTGGTGGCGGTGGACACGCCGGAGAACCTGAAGAGCGCCTTCGCCCGCAGCCAGTCGGTCCAGGTGACCTTCGCCGAGCCCGTCAGGCCCGAGGACCTCTTCGGCATGCCCGGCGGGACCCACGGCGAGAAGGAAGGCGACAAGCTGCGCCTGTATACCGACGAGCCCGGCGCGCTCATCGAGCACCTGGCGGCCTTCGCCTGCGCCCGGGGCCTCAGCATCGTCAGCCTCAACACCCTCGGCCCCAGCCTCGAGGAAGTCTCCGTGCGCCTGATCGAGGGAAGCTCGGACAGTGGCGGGCGATGAGTACCCTCCGCCGCTGCTGGGTCGTGGCCAAGAAGGACATGCTCGTCTACTACTTCCGCGGCCCGGTGCTCATCTTCGGCGTCCTCTTCCCCATCTGCCTCTTCTTCGCCTTCGCCATAGGCAGGGGCCTGCCACCCGAGAGCCTGGTGCCAGGCCTGATAGGCATGTCCCTGTTCTTCGCCGGGTCGGCGGTCACCCCCGCCGTGCTGCCCATCCAGACCCGGGGCAGCACCCTCGAGCGCCTCCTGGCTTCACCCCTTACCCTCAGCATGATCCTCGCCGGCGATGCCTTCGCCGCCTTCCTCTTCGGCCTGCTGGTGTCAGCCGTGCCCATCGCCGTGGCCCTCGTCGTGGCGGGCGAGTCCCTCGTCAGCCCCGCACTGCTGGCAGTCACCGTCATCCTCTCGGCCCTCTGCTACGCCATCCTCGGCTCCCTCTTCTCCGCGCCGCCCGCCGATAACACCACCAGCATCATGACCCTCTCCAACCTCGTCCGCCTGCCCACCATCTTCCTCAGCGGCGTCTTCGTGCCCGTCGCGAACATGGCCCCCTGGGCCCGAGCCCTCTCCGCCATCTCCCCCCTCACCTACACCACGGAGCTGATCCGCGCCGCCTTCGGACAGCAGGCCTTCTTCCCATCCGTCCTCTCCCTCGCCACTCTCACGTCCTTCGCCGCCCTCCTGTGGGCCGTCACCGTCGTCGCCCACCACCACACGGTCGCCCGGCGGCTCTAGCCCCCCCATCACCCTCACCCGACACCGCAGCGGCACCGGCAGGGCCGAAAACCGTGAGGCAAGCCACGAAAACCGTGGGGCTCTGCCCCGCGGTGTTTCCTGCCTTTCCCCACCCCGCGGTGTTTCCTGCCTTTGCTCCCCTCACCGTTCCCCTGGCTTTCCTCGGCCCGCCGCATGGTAGGTTTACTGCCAGAACATGTAGCTTGGTATATGGAGGGCGATGCTGACGATATTGAGGATGCTACCGACGACGAACTGGCCGAGGATGAGGCCCAGGAAGAGGGGCACTGCTTTCTGGTAGGTCTTATGGCCGCCGTAGTTGACGGTGACGGCTTTGATGATGGAGGCGATAAGCAGGGGCATCCAGACGAGGTTCATTTCCCAGTTGCCGGAGATGGCGAACCCGAGTGGATGGAAGGGCCACCACATGAACCGCATGCGCATGGTCTGGAGGAACCAGCCGAAGAGGAAGCCGACGCCGATGGCGGAGATGGCGTACCAGTTGGTGCCCTGGGGTGCGAGCAGCCAGGAGGCGAGCTTGGGGAAGGATTCGCCGCCGAACATGCGTCCCTTCGCCCTTGCGCCCAGGTTGTAGTACATATGCAGTGATGTCCAGAAGGCTGCGGCCATAGCCACGACGGTCGCCAGGGTCATCGCCTGCCAGACCCCACGGTTGCTAGACCCGGCGCAGTCCTGCATCCGCATGGCTTCCATCTGGTGAGGCATGGGATGGTTACGGTAGGCGCGGTTGAACCACCAGTACAGGGCGAAGGTGATGAGCTCCTGCTTAGGGAAGGCGCGCGGGCCGATCGCCGAGGTAAGGATCTGGTCCGGCCCGGTGAAGTGCAGGTCATGGACAGGCGCGCCGAACTGCGCGCGCATCCGCGTCACGGCGATGGCGAGGCCGAAGTAGATGAGGAAGAACAGCACGCCCAGCCACACGCGCAGCCCGGTCGCGGCGCTGAAGGCCACGAGGAAGGCGAAGCCGCCCAGGATGCACAGAGCCGCGGCGCGGTAGCTCATAGTCTCGTTGCGTTCGGGCCGCGCGCCCGGCAGGCCCCAGATACGGTCCCACACCTCCTGCAGGAACCTGCGCCCGATCAGGAGGGCGTTCACGGCGAAGAGGGCGTAGGCCCCGAAGGCCTGGTAGTTGGTGAAGGGGAACTCCTTGATCTGATCCAGCCCCAGCGCGGCGCTGCTCACCAGCTCGGCCTTCCAGAACAGGTAGAAGAACCAGCAGGAGAATAGGAAGTCGCTGGGCATTAGGTAGCCCATGCCGATCATAAAGGGATAGAAGGACCGCGGCGTCCACCCGATGGCGTTCCAGGGCCGGCCCTTTACGGCGGTGGCCATGTCCACCCAGTCTATGGGGACCTTCGGGATGATCGGGTAGAGGAAGGCGAAGCTGTTGTAGATGTCTATGCTGGCGGCGAGGGCGAATCCGATCCAGAAGTAGGGGATTCTGAAGAGCCTCGGGCGCGGCTGGGAGATCTCGACGGGCAGGGTGACGAGGGGGCAGGCCATGTGCTCGCCCTCGAGCCACTGCCGGCGGACCAGGACGTTCATACCCAGCATCACCGTCAGCAGGGCCAGGATGAACAGCCCCCACATGGCCAGGGGCACGGCCCAGGCGCTGAGGATGTGGGGACGGTAGAGCGTCTCGCCGCCCTCGTAGAAGCCCTTGAGCACCGACATGTCCTGCACGGTCAGCCACTTAGGCACCGCGGGGTTGAACAGCGCCTCCCACTTATTCTCCGGCGTGGCCATCCAGAAGGACCAGGAGAAGATGGGCATGAGCACCTGGATGCCGTCGTGGCCGCAGACGCAGGAGGAGATGCAGATCATGGAGTAGGTCATCAGCAGCTCGGCCTGGGTGAGGGCGAGCCGCGGGAGGGTGCGGCGCAGGAGCTGGTTGACCGCGACCAGCACCAGGAGGATGAACACGGCGTTGAAGAAGAGCGAGACGGTGGTGGGGTGAGCCGAGTAGCGGAACATCTCCATCTGCTCGACCCAGTACACGTTCGGTGGGATGAGGACGAGGGCCACGACGAGGCTGCGCCAGGTCAGGCCCGAGCGCGGCCTAGCCTCGTCGGTCCCGGCGCCGGTGGCGAATGGGGCGGACGTCTCGTCGGCCATTCCAGGGTCTCGCGTACATGGGTCACCTCACCGAGCGCGCCGACGCGCGGTCGGCGGGGCGGCGGCAAGCCGTGCCATTTTACCCGCTTTGCGCCCCCGATGGGAACCGCGCACCGTCTCTCGGGAGTGTTCAGTTCCGGCAGGATAGGGTTTGGGGGGGAAAGAGCAAAGGCGCGGGGAATCTCCTGTGGTTG
>CAZSOQ010000018.1:0-36214 GCA_964608495.1 uncultured Armatimonadia bacterium
GGCACGGCCTCGAAGGCCGCTCCCTTCATCGCCTTCCCCGGGGGCGCCTACTACGTGCTCACCGTGTCGGGCAGGCGCAAGGCCGTGGACGAGGCGGCCCTCCGGCAGGGGGCGGTGAAGGCCCTGGGCGATCTCGCGGACGGCGGGCAGGAGCTGGGCCTATCGCGGCCGGTGGACATCGCCCGCGAGGCGGCGCTGCTGCTGTCGCGGGCCAGCGGCAAGAAGCCGCTGCCGGCGGAGTGGGTGGACACGCGGCTGCGGCGGTGGGCCGAGGTGAGGCGGGTTCTGGCCGACGCGCTGCAGCCCCTGGACCCCGAGCGGGCTCAGGCGGCTCGGCATATCGCCGATGTGGTGGGCTCGCTGCGCGACGCCCTTCGTGCCGCCGAGAGCGGCGGTGCGCCCGAGCGCGACTACCAGGCCGCGGCGTCTGCCGCCGACCGCCTGGCCGTGGAAGAGGACAACTTCGCGCAGTCGCTGGCGGAGCTGGCCGAAGGGGCAGGAAGGTAGGGCGTCGGGTGCCGCGAGGGGCGGACAGGTGAGGCGGCCAGGCGGACGACCAGGTCGGGCCGACCGAGCCCGGGGATGAGCCGCACCGCCTCCCGGAGCGCTTCCATCGCCGCGTCCCACTCGCCCTCCTCGGCGTTGAGTACGGCGAGCCAGGGGAGACTCGCGGCGAGGCCTGATAGCTCTCCGATCTCGGCCTCGATGCCGGTGCTCTCCTCGAACAGGCTCAGCGCTTCTTCCCTCAGGCCCTCGCGGTAGCGAACGATCGCCATGCAGTGCAGCGTCGCCGCCTCGCCCCGCTGATGCCCCAGCTCGCGGGCGATCGCTAGAGGTCTGGGCAAGAACCTTGTGGGGCCCGCGACACAACGCTTTGTCGTACGGAGTCTTGCCGCCAAGACCTGCGCTCTTCCCAGGTGCCGCCGCGCGCCGATGCCCGTTCTGGGCCGCGTTCCTCGCCCATCGCCGGCCCCTGGCCTGCCGCTTGCCCGCACGCCCGGGGGCAGGTGCCGTGAGATGCACCGGGAAGAGGTAAGGGGTGATAGGGAATGCAGTCTCGGCCGCTGCGCTCGCGACTGTACGCGATAACGCCGCTGTCGCTCGCCGGTGGCGAAGGGCTGGCGGCGTTCGCCGAGGGGCTGGTGGCGGGCGGCGTCGGCGTCATCCAGTACCGCGCGAAGGGGCTGAGCACGCGCCGGATGATCGAGGACTGCCTGGGCATCCTGCGGGCGACACGGCCTGCGCGAGTGCCTCTGCTGGTGAACGACCGGGTGGATGTGGCGCTGGCCGTGGGCGCGGAGGGCGTGCACGTGGGCGCGAGCGATATGCCGGTGGCCTACGCGCGGCGGCTGATGGGGCCCCACGCGATCGTCGGCGCCACCACGCCGACGCCCGAGCTGGCAGGGCAGGCGGCGCAGGGGGGCGCGACCTACGTGTCGGTGGGGCCCATGTTCGCCACCGCAAGCGCGCCGGAGAAGACGCCGGTGGGGCCGGGGCGGATCGCCAGCGTGCGCGAAGCCTGTAACCTGCCCATCTGTGCCATCGGCGGGATCACGGTGGACACACTGGGGCAGGTGGCCGACGCTCGGCCGGACCTGATCGCTGTGATCGGGGCGCTGGCCGAGGCCGAGGAGCCGTCGCTGGCGGGACGACGGCTGGCGGCGCGGGTGACTGAGCTGCTCGGCCGGGAGGTGAGCCTGGGATGATGGAGAGGAGCCTGCTGACCGTGGGGCTGGCTCTGGTGGCCCTGGCGGGCGGGTCGGCCGCTCTGGGTGCCGGACGCTTCACGCCCGAGGAGCTGGGCCTGCCGGCGTCGTGGGAGGCCAGGACGGACTGGCTGAGCGCGGTCTCGGAGGGCCGCAGCGTGCAGGCGACCGAGGAGGGCCTGGACTTCGCCGTACCCGAGGCCGGGCGGGGGATGAAGTGGTCGGCGGGGCTGGCCCGGCCCGTGGATGTGGACGACACGCCCTACCTGGTGCTTCGGTACCGGTGCCGCGACTACGACACGGGGCGGGACTACCTGCTGTGGGTTGGGTCGCAGGCCCACCGGGGCGGGCTGCAGATCCTCGCCGGGGACGAGATCCGCGCCGACGGGCAGTGGCACACGGCGGCCCTCGACCTGCTGGCCTTCGGGGTGGATACCTTCCAGCAGCTCGCCCTGCAGTGCTTCTCAACCGGCGCGGGCGACGCGCACCTGACCATCGGGGCCCTGGAGCTGGCGGAGGATGCGCCCGAGGACGCGGAGCGGTACCCGGCGGTGAGCGGCGCGGGGATCGTGGCGACCTACGGCTTCGACGACCGGGCAGCGTGGCGGGCCCAGCCGAGCTGGCTGGCCAACCCGACGGACAGGGCGTCGCTGTCGCGCACCGAGGAGGGGCTGCGGTTCGAGGTGGCCGAGGTAGCGCGGGGGATGAAGTGGTCCTGCGACCTGGCGGAGGAGCTGCCGGGCGGCTACCTCAAGATGCGGTACAGGGCCAGGGGGCTGGAGGGATACAACGACTACGCGCTCTACGCGGCGGTGAGTGGCGGCGGGCGCTCGGAGCGGGAGCAGTATGTGTTCCTGCTCAGCGACCTGCAGTCCGACGGCGACTGGCACGTGGTCACGGCCTTCTACGAGGCCGAGCTCGTGAAGACGCTGGCGGTGCAGGTGCAGGCGCGCGAGCCCGAGGCCTGGCTCGAGATCGCCAGCGTGGAGGTCTGGGGCCGGCGGCCGGATGTGACGCTGAGCGAAGTGTGCCCCTACCAGGCGGACTGGGGCGACGACCTGGGTCCCTACCGGCCCGTGGTCCTGCCCGAGGGCGTTCCGGGGGAACGCGCGGCCCGCGCGCTGAGGCTGAGCGGGTGGTTCGAGGCGCCCAAGGTGACGGTCCAGGGGGTTCCCTTCGACCTCAGCTCGGGCCAGGCACTGCTCAGCCCGGGCGAGGTCATCGGGCCCACGGACTTTCCTCTGACCGGCAGATACCGGCAGGTGTATCTGCTCCTGGGCTCGCGGACGCCCGCGCAGGAGGATCCGCCGTACAGCGGGACGCCCGGGGGCGTGACCGTGTATCCGCACCGCTTCGTGGCGGAGCTGGTATACGCCGACGGGGGGCGGGAGCTGCAGATGCCCACGCGGGTGTCCACGGGCAGGCCCGAGGTGGCGAGGGGAATGGGTGCCTACGCCCTGGTTGCGGACGGGACGCGGGAGATGAAGGCCCTGCGGCTGCACGATGGGCACCGGCGCGGGGCCTTCGTGCTGGCGGGGGTCACGGGGTCCAGCCAGGACGGCCCGGCGAGCGAGGCGACGCGCCCCAGGCCCGCGGTGAAGCTGCAGCCGAGGCAGGCCACGAGCCGAGAGTGCCGTGTGGCGAGGGCCGGCGATGGGACGCTGCTGGTCGAGAGCGGCGCGCTGCGGGCCGAGTTCGGCGTGCGGGACGGCCTGGCGCTGCGCAGGCTGACCAGCGAGTACCTCGCAGGTGCCGCACCTGCGGGCGGCGGGAGCGCGCTCGGGGGGTCGAGCGTGCTGTCGGTGAAGGTGGGCGACCGGGAGATGGACGCCGCGCAGGCCCGGGTGACAGGCGTCGAGCAGGCGGGAGAGCGGACCGCGGCGGTGAGCCTGGACTTCCGGCCGGGCCTGGCGCTTACGGCCCGGGTGGAGGTCTCCGCGCCGCGGCCGGATGAGATGCGGCTGGACGTGGCCCTGGAGCCCATGGGGCAGGCGCCGGCGGCGGAGCCGGTGGTCGAGATGCCCATGCTGCGAGGCGGCAGGGCCAGCACAGACCTGGGCGGTACCTGGGTCTTTTTCCCGCGGCGCGGCACGGTCATCAGCAACCGTCCCATGGGCGCCGACGTGCCCTACGGGGGCATGTTCCCGCTGCAGGTCATGGGCTTCTACAACCCGGCCGGCGGCGGGGTCTACCTGCGCACCGAGTACGAGCAGCCGGTGGACCGGCGCTACCACGTGCGGCGGATGGGCGAAGGCGTGGACCTGGGGGTGCAGTACCCCTGGTGGCGAGGCGAGAAGCTGAACGCCGTTATCGGGACCAATCCTGGCGACTGGCACGAGCAGTTGCGGGCGTACGACGAGTGGAGGCGGAGCTGGTTCACCCCCGCGGCGCCGAGGAAGGAGTGGTTCCGGCGAGTGTTCAACTTCCGCCAGCAGTTCCTGCACTTCGCGCTGCCGGCCAAGAGCGGCATGTTCGACCCCGAGACCAAGAGTCTTCACCTGATGGACATGCTGGCGCACGACAGGGCGGCCTTCGGGGGCGTGGACTACCTGCACATCTTCGACTGGGGGTGGGCCCCCGAGACGGGGCGCTGCGGCGACTACGAGCCGTGGGACTACCTTGGCGCGGCGGAGAGCTTCCACCGCGCAGTCGAAGAGGTACAGCACACGGGCGTGCGCGTGGGCCTGTACATCGAGGGCTACCTGGTATCGCCGAAGTCGAGGCTGTTCGAGCGGGCCCAGGCCTGGCAGGTGATCAAGCCCAACGGCGAGCCGCTGGAGGCCTTCGCGCCGGATGTGGACATGTGCCCGTGGGTGAGGGAATGGCAAGAGTACCTGCCGGCGGTGTATGCCCGGGCGCGGCGGCAGACGGGGGCCCTGGGGTACTACATTGACGAGTACGGGTTCGCCCACGACGGGCACGGCTGCTGGTCAGCCGAGCACGGCCACCCGGCGCCGGTCTACGCGGCCGGCGGCGAGCTGCAGATGACGCGGAAGGTGCGCGAAGCCCTGGGGCCCGAGTGCGCCATCTACACCGAGGAGACGCCCTGTGATGTGACGATGCAGTGGCAGGACGGGTCCTTCACCTACGCGATCTCGTCGGTGAGCGACGAGCTGTCGCCGCACCGGCTGAACCTGCAGCGGTTCGCAGTGCCGGACTTCAAGACCATCGAGATCATCACCTGCGACAAGCCCCTGGGCGACAACCTGGAGGCGCTGAAGCGGATCCTGTTCAACGGCGAGGCGATCTGGCTCGAGGGCATACCGGAGATGTGGTTCGACGAGCGCTCGCTGGACTTCATCAGGCGCATGCACGCGGTGATGAGCAGTCAGGCGGACTGCTTCACGAGCCTGCAGCCGGAGGCCCTCGTGCCCACCGAGTGGGAAGGCCTGTACGCCAACCGTTTCCCGTCGTCGGATGGCGGGAAGTGCCTATGGACGGTGTACTGGACCGGGCCGCGCAGCCTGACGGGGGACCTGCTGCGGGTCCGTCACGTCGAGGGCGCGAGGTATCGCGAGCTGTGGGACGGGCGGGACTTGTCCGCCAGGTCCGACGGGCCGGAGGACGTGATAGCAGGCACGATCCACCCGCACGAGGTGCTCGTGCTGTTGCGGGAGCCCGCGCCGTGAGGCAGGCCACGAGGATCAGCGAGGCGCGGACGGGGACCCCTAGCGGTCGCGGGGCTACTCGCCAGGAGTCCTGGTGTGCCCGGTGGTCCCACGCCGCCGGCAGGGGGCAAAGCCCATGGTGCTGACTCGGCTGGGAGCGATGGCGCTGCTGGTGGGGCCCGCGCTGGCCCTAGGTGGGCTGTGGCGGACGGAGATGGTCGGTCTGGGCGCCTGGTGGGTGGTGGCCGTGACGCTGCTGGCCGTGGTGGACGCGCTGCTGAGCCGGAGCCTGTCGCGGATAGAGGTGCAGCGCATCTTCGACGACCCTCTCTCGCTCAACGCCCGCAACCTGGTCCGCCTGGAACTGCGCAGTCGCTCCCGTCTGCCGCAGGACCTGATCGTGTATGACGACGTGCCCGAGGAGCTGGGCCCCGAGGGGAACCTGCAGCCCGTGCGCTTGCCGTCCTTCGAGCGGGCCGAGGTCCATTACCACGTGCGGCCGAGGAGGCGGGGGCGCGTGGAGCTGCGGGATGTGTACGTGCGGGGCCTGGCGCTGTTCAGGCTCTCGCGCTGGCAGCGGCGTCTCCGGGTAGGCGGCGAGGCGCGGGTGTACCCGAGCCTGGCGGATCTGCGTCGCTACGACTACCTGGCGCGGGCGCGGCGTCTGGAGGAGGCGGGGTACCGGACGCTGCGGCGGCTGGGCGGCGGGCGGGAGTTCGAGTCGCTGCGCGAGTATGTGCCGGACGACGATTTCCGCGACATAGACTGGAAGGCCACAGCGCGGCGGGGCCATCCGATCACGCGCCAGTACGAGGTGGAGCGCAGCCAGAACCTGATGCTGCTGCTCGACTGCGGGCGGATGATGGCGGCGGAGACGGAGGGGATGACGAAGCTGGACCACGCGGTGAACGCGGCGTTGATGCTGGCGCACGTGGCGGTGCAGATGGACGACGCGGTGGGCTGGCTGGCCTTCTCGGACCGGATCCTGCGGCTGCGGATGCCCCGCAAGTCCACCGAGCAGGTGGCGCACCTGGCCGACGAGCTGTACGAGCTGCAGGTGGAGCTGGTCGAGCCGGACTACGTCACGGCCCTCGCGCCGCTGAAGGAGCGCGTGCGGAAGCGGGCGCTAGTGGTTATCTTCACGGACATCGTGGACCTGGAGGCGAGCGAGCGTCTGGTGACGCACACGGCGGCGCTGTTCCCCCAGCATCTGCCGCTGCTGCTGGCCATCCGGGACGCCGAACTCGAGGAGCTGTCGCGCCTGACGCCGGCGCGCGAGGACGATGTCTACACGGCGGCGGTGGCCACGCGGCTGCTGGAGCGCCGGGCGCTGGCCCTGGCGGCGCTGCGCGAGCGCGGTGCGCTGGTGCTCGACGTGGCGCCCCACGAGCTGACGACCCAGACGGTGAATCAGTACCTGGCCGTGAAGGCAGCCGGGCGGCTGTGAGCCCCTGACCCACCTCAGCCTGACTGGAAGGTGATAGGCGTGGCCACCCACCCGTCCGTTATTGTGGACACGAGCCGCAGCCCGTCAGCGAGGCTGCGTCCCGTGGCGCTGAGTGCCGTGCGGCTGGAGGACGGCTTCTGGGCGCCCAGGCTGAAGATGGTGCGCGAGGTGACCCTGCCCACCCAGTACCAGCGACGAGGGCGTGTGGGTGCATCTGTATGCCGCGGGCACGGCGGCCGTCGAGATAGACGGATTCAGGGTGGGGCTGAGGCAGCGGGCCGAACCGGACGTCGAGGTCGAGGTGTCGCTGGAGGAGGCGCGGACCTTCACGCTGTTCCTGCGCGTCCCCGGCTGGGCGGACAGGTGCTCGATCACGGTCAACGAGGAGAACGTCGGGGTGGAGGCGGTGCCCGGGACGTACGCCGGGGTGCGGCGGGAGTGGCGCGACGGTGATCGGGTGCAGGTGACGCTGGGGGCGGGGCCCGAGGTGATGGCCGGGCATCCGTGGGTCGAGGGTCTGTGGGGGCGTACCGCGATCCGGCGGGGGCCCTTCATCTACTGCGTGGAGCAGGCCGACAGCCCGGACTGCGACGTGTGGGATCTTGTGGTGGAACGCCCCCTGCGGCTCGAAGGGCGGTGGCGCGAGGACCTGATGGGCGGGATAGCGGTGGTGGAGGCAACGGGCGTGGCGCCCGTGAGCCGCCCCTGGGCGGGCAGTCTGTACCTGCCCTACAGCCGGACCCGGGCCGCGAGCCGGCCCGTGCGGTTCACGGCCATCCCCTGCTACGCCTGGGCCAACCGCGAACCGGGCCCGATGCGGGTGTGGCTTCCGATGACGCGGCGCTGAGGGCCGCGCGCCTACTCCTGCTGGTCCTGCTGGGCCTGACCGGCGGACTCGACGTCTGCCAGGGCTTCGCGGGCAGCCTGCTGAACGGCCTCGTCGCCGTGGTTCTCGGCAATGAAGGCGAGGGCGCGAGCGTCGCCCCTGGCCCTCAGGGCGTCCAGGTGCTCAGCCATGGCCACGGCCATGTTCTTGGCGACAGCGCCCAGCTCGCTGGACCTGGCGACCGCCAGGAGGTCCGCCGTGCGCAGAGCGGCGGCCAGAGCCTTCACTGATCGGGCGTGGTTGGCGATCTTCATGGCGGCTGTGCGCCGCGTCTCCTCCCAGGCGGCCACGCGCACTATCACTAGCAGGGCCTCGAGCGCCTCGGCCTCGGTGTGCAGGCGGTCGGCGAGGCGGTTGATGATGAACTCGCGCATGGGGCCGCGGTCAATGCTCTCGCTGCGGAGCATCTGGGCCTCGCGGGCGCGCTCGGAGGTCTGGGCCATGTCGCGGATCTCTTCCATGATGTGCTCGGGCACACCGCGCGTCTCCTCCTCGCCGACGGCGTCAAGGTCCCGGAAAACCTTGGAGGAGATGCCGCCACCCGACTGCACGACGTAGGGCTGGGTGCGGATGTGCCGGCGCAGGCAGGCAGCGACGACGAGGGGACCGTAGACCTTGAGGGTGAGCAGGCGGTCTACCATCTGCCGCGCCGTCGGTTCGGCGACGCTCAGCAGCAGCACGCTTATCAACTCCCACTCCTCGGCAGCGAAGACGTGCTCGATGGCGGGGTCCACGCGCCAGGGCGGCATGCCCTCGACCAGGGGTGGGATGTCGGAAGCGTACTCGAGCAACTTGTGCAGGTCCACTGCTGATCACCTCGTCGGTGGGCGCCGCCCGCCCTCCGCGTCGTCGGCCGGGCGGTCCAGCGGGCGTCGCCGACGTGACAGGCGACGGGTTCTCGCCACGGCAGACATGCTAAGGCTTCGGCGGAGCTTAATCAAGGCGACCGGCGGCGCGGCCAGTCAGTCCCCCGACGGGCTGCTGGGCCGGTGCTCGACCGGAGCGCTGAGTACCTCGTCCCACTTCACGCCGGCCGTGACATGCATCAGCACGGCGAGGGTGACGATGCAGCCGATGGTGATGGTCAGGCCCGTGTAGCCCACGAAGAAGAAGGCGTAGCTAAAGAGGACGAGGAAGAAGAGCTGGGCGGTAGCACAGACGCCGAGGGCGTAGCGCCAGCCGACGACGCGGCCGAGGTAGCTGATGGCCAGCAGCACGGAGACGGCGGCGGAGATGAGGAAGGCCGGCTCTACCTGCATGTGGTCCACGAGATAGGCCATGAGCAGGTGGAAAGAGAAGTAGGAAGCGCAGGCGAAGGCGTAGTGCATCGGGTGCATGTTGTGGCCGGTGACCAGTCCCACGATGAGCAGAACGGCGAGGAGCATGAGGAGGCCCACGGGGGCGAAGGCCGACACGCGGCTGATCCAAGGCCCCGGGTTAAGCTTGCCGGGCACCTCCACGCCCATCGGGAACCCGCTGATGAGGTTGCTGAACTTCCACTCGAGCTTCCAGCCCTTGCCCGCCGGGGCCTTCTGGGTCGGCGAGAGGCTGCCCGAGGGGAAGTCCACCTTGGCGAAGCCCGTGTTGACGACCATCTGGAAGTCGCGGACCGAGCTGATGTTCTCCCCCAGCACGTAGAGCCAGGTGTCCATGCCGCGCGAGCGGTAGGCCACCTCGACGGGCACCTCTTGCCCCGGCTCGGCCTCGACGGTGCCCACGAGGTCGCCGGTCTCGGACGGCTCGGGCTGGATCTCCTTGCCGCCGACCGTGAAGCGGAAGTCGTCGTATACGGCGTCTCTGGCCGGGAACCGGAAGACGACCCTCAACCTGGCCGGCGCGCGCAGGGCGTGGCGGCAGAGGTACGCGGCCTTGAAGGACACCTCGTAGGTGCGATACCACAGCAGGCCCTTGCGGCGGTAGTCCATGCTCAGATCAACGGCGATGCGACTCGACAGCGGGAGCAGTGACTGCTTCTCGACGCGCTCGACGTCCACCCGGGCCTTGGCGGTCTTGTCCCAGACCTGCTCCTTCCAGCCAAGCTCGGCCTCGAAGTGGGGCTGGACCTGCCGCTGGGGGGAGCCCCAGAGCGCGGCTACCTCTCGGGTGAGGTCAGACTTGGCGTCTCCAGTGCGCAGGCTTGTGGCAGCAGCGAGGGAGAACCAGGCGATGGAGGCCAAGACTAGTATGACAACAATGGCGGCAAATTTACGTCCGCTCACGCCAACCGCCTCCTCAGGTACCCATAATGGCCATCATCTGCGGTTACCCGGGCCGCGTGGGCCAGCGTTCCATTGTCCCCTCCCCCACCGCGCATGTCAACCCGACGGCTGCTCCGTGGTGCTGACGCGCCCCGGCGGGTATGGAAGCGGGGCTCCCTGCTGTCGCCGGGCCCTCCGCGGTGGAGGATCGGGGCCGAGGTCAGCGAACCCCTGCCATGCCCTCGTGAGCCGGGACCGCGGTGCTGGGGGCAAGGGCGCACCTCGCGCCCGCGCCGGCCGGGGCCCAGAGCCGCGCGGGCATCGCTGAAGTCGCCCAGGGAGGGAGGCCAACATGAGCGCGAGCACCAAGCCCGAGCCACTCCTGAGCCCGTGCCTGGACTACGGACGGTCTTTCATCTGCACCCTCGGGCCCCTCAACTACCCGCGATTCTGGGTGGAATCCCGGTGCCGAATCGCATGCGAGGGCAACGGAAGGGTGCGCGAGTACTACCAGTGTGGGTCGTGCAAGGGCGAGGACACCTTCGCGGCCAGCGACCTGTTCCTGGACCCGAACTACGACTTCCTGCCGGTCTTCACTGAGGACGAGCTGATCGTCTTCCGCCGGCACGCCTGGTGCGGCGAGGGCTGCCGCGAGCACGCCACGGGCGAGGGCGCCTGGGCCGAGGAGGGCGCCGCCGACCCGCGCTTCCAATACCGTCAGGTGCAGGCCATGGAGGGCCACCGCGCGTGGGGAGGGATGGTGCCGCGGCTGCGCGAGGTGGCCGCTCGCCCGCTGGCGACCGCCGAGGAGATGACCGGGGCCGCGACCGCGGGCCTGCCGCTCATCGGCCAGACGGAGATCCGCGACGAGACCACCGGCACGCGCGCGGTGCTGGAGTACCCCGTGAAGACCCTGAACTTGCGGGCCGAGGACGGTCTGTGGCAGGTGGACACCGGGCCGGTGGTGCTGCCTGACCTCGCCGCGCCGCCCGAGCAGTGGTCCGCGACGCTGAGGCTGGCCTTCGTGGCCTTCAACACCTTCGATTGGGCGGATTTCGTGGTCGAGCAGCCCACACCGATCCTCGCGGGCGGCCAGGAGGTAGCGCGGGTGTACCACTATTCCGGTATCATGCATCTGGAGGCCCGGAGCGTGCTTCTGGCCCAGGAGCCGGACTGAGCCCCGGCGGGACGGCAACCCACGCCCGGCCCGGGCGGCGGCCGGCAAGGAGGCAGGCTGATGAGCCCGATGCTTCCCCTGGCGATCCTCTCGCTCTCCGGGTCCTGGGGGCAGCTTGACCTGCCGGCTGAGACCCCCAGCCTGATCGAGGCCTACAGGGCCTGGGACGCGAGCCACAACGGCGGCAGGGGGCGCTCGGATGGGCGCACGTCGGGCGCCTTCGCTTGGGGCGAGGCAACCTTCCTGCGCGACTACATGATGTGCCATGCGGTCTCGCGCGATCCCTACTGGCTCGCCAAGGTGGTAGACCACTTCGACCGCATGGTCGGCGTCCTCAGCGCCCCGGACGGCGACGGCTTCCTGGCCTGGCGCGACGTGGCCTACTCGGTGGGCGTGGTCACGGTGCATCCCGATGGCGCGGAGCAGGGGTTCACGGTCAGCCCGGCTGAGAGTCGGGTCTGGCGAGGCAGGGGCGGCGAGTTGGTGACGGGTCACACCTACCGGCTGGAGTTCGCGAAGGCCGAGGCCCTGCGGGTTCTGGACACCACCGAGGGCGCCGTCCTGGCCGAGCTGCCCTATCGCGACGGGCTGGTGGTGGACCAGATCCCCGGGGCGAAGCTGACGCTCGAGGGCGAGCCGCGGGCCGGCGAGGGAGCGACCGTCGAGGCGCGGGCACCCGAGGAATGCGAGTACCAGGTTCACGACGGCATGGTGACCTATCCCATCGCCCTGTTCATCGAGACGGTGTGGCGCGACCCGGAGCTGCATGGTCAGTTCAAGGCCAAGGCCGATGAGTACGCGCGGTTGATCCACGACCACTTCCTGCTGAAGTGGGAGGCCACGTGGAACGACGTGGGCGAGGAGGGCCTGTACCGCTTCAGCGGCAATCCCACCCAGCGCTTCCCGGGGTACAGCCTGCCGCACAACCAGTACCTGGCGCTGGCCCGTACCTGGCTGGTGCTGCAGGCTCAGCCCGAGGCCGAGGACCGGGAGCTGTATAGGGAACGGGCCACGCGCATGGCGCGCTACTTCAAGCGCCACCTGCGGCTGCAGGATGGGGCCTACGTATGGAACTACTGGGACCCGCTGCCAGGGGAGGACGGCGTGAGCGTCAACGTCGAGGACTACAGCCACGCGACCATAGACATCTCCTTCGCGGTCGAGGCCCAGCGGCGCGGGACCGTGTTCGACGAGGAGGACATGAGGCGTTTCGCGAGGACCTGGGTTGACGTCATGTGGAACGGCGACTCGGGGAAACCGCTCTTTGGGGCCCGGGTGGGGGACAAGGCAGGCGACAAGCTGGCGTGGTGGGAGTGGGTGCAGCTCGGGCAGTTCGACGAGCGTGCCTACGACCTTGCGGTGAGCGTCTTCCTGGCGCAGGGGAAGGCGCCGCCCATGGCGCCCTCGCTAGCCTATATGGCGCAGGAGGCGGCGGGCGAGCACTAGCCGGCGCGCGGGATGGCCGGCTGAACGTGGAACGGCGGTCGGTCGTCGGGAAGCACGGGGCAGGCCGGCGCAGACCGAAGGGAGGTGCAGCGACATGCGAAGGTGGCTGCTGGCAACGGAGGGGGTCCTGATCGCGCTCCTCGTGGCCGGTGCCTGTCTCGCGGACGACGCGCCGAGGCAATCGCCCATCCTCATCACCTTCGACTGCCACATGGATCCCCTACACTCCTTCCGCGACCTGAACCTGCGGCGGCGGATCTTCCGCGAGTGGGTGGACGCGGGCAACTGGCTGCTGGACGTCGCCGATCGGCACGGGGCCAAGATCACCTTCCTGTCGGTGGGCGAGTTCATGGAGTTCTGCCTGGAGGAACCCGACTACGCCTTCCCTCTGCTGCGCCGGATGTATGAGAGCGGGGGGTCGGTGAGTACGCACACGCATCGTGAGTACCGCGTGGGCCCCCACCGGTGGCGTGAGGCGGGCAACGACCAGGACGAGGCCACCGTGCGGCGCGTGTGGGACGACGCGGTGGGGTTGGTGGACGAGGCCCTTCGCCGCGCCCTGGGCGTCACTGACCCGGCCGAGGTGCGGAAGATCAACTGCCTCCGGGGCACCCACACGCCCAGCGACCTGGGCGACTACCTCAAGATGCTGGGAGAGTACGGCTTCGCGGGGATCCAGGCGGGGCCCGGCGAGGACTTCGCGGGGCTGTTTGGGCACTACATGTTCCACCCGCATCGGCCTGCGGCGGACAATGCGCTGGCCCACGACGAGGACAGCCCCGCCGTGCTGACCATGGCCGGGCCGGTCCTCGGGGCGACGGCGGTGCACAAAGGCGTGCCGCAGGACATGTCCCTGCCGCGCGTCAAGGCCCTGTTCTTGATGGAAGTGCTCAACTGGCTGCGCGCGGCGCGGACGGGCGCGCCGGACCGGGTGTGGTGCCTCGGATGGGCGGTACACGGCAGCGACATCGTCCCCGAGCGCGGGGTAAGCCGGCCGTGGGTGGAGCCGATGCTGGGGTGGCTGGATCAGTGCTTCGTGGGCAAGAGGATCGGCGGGGAGCGCATCGCCCGGTACGCGTCCTACGTGGACGAGGTGCGGGCCTACGAGCGGTGGGAGAAGCGCTACCCCGAGGCCCCGCGGGACAGCTACGGCGAGGTGGTGCGCGACTGGGGGAAGTACCCGTACCTGCCGGCGATGGCGACCTACCTGTGGGACGCCCGGTACGTGACGGCGCTTGGGGCGCCCGAGGGTGCGCAGATTCACCGCCTGATCGCGCCGCCGGCCCTGGGTGGGCCCTTCGATGTGCTGGTGGCCTTCACGACGGGCGAGGAGGAGCAGACGGCCGATGTGGCTTTCCTGGGCACGCGAGGGTGGGCCGTCATTGACCCCGCGACCGGTGAGCGCCAGGGGGCCCTCGCCCACGAGCTACCGATCCCGCCGGCGGGAGCCATCTACTGGCCCGAGGAGCGGTACGCCGGGATGGATGAGGTGCAGCGGGCGATAGACGCCGTCTACCCTCGCGAGCTGCCCGCGTCGGCCAGGCCGAGGAAAGGCGACCTGATCGCCGACTTCGACCGCGACGGCGACAGCAAGGTGTCGCGGGCCGAGTTCCCGGCCCCCGCGGAGGTCTTCGATCGGCTGGATGCCAACAGGGACGGCTTCCTTGATGCAGGCGAGGCCGCAGCCGCCCCGGCGCCTCGCAGGCCTTGACCCAAAGGGCCGTTGGTCGCAGGCCGGCCGTCGAGGCGAGAGAGGCGCCCTCGTGGGAGCCGAGGGGGCCGGGAGGACATGGCCGGACTCCGGCGAAAGCCACCACGCGGTCGCAGGTGGGAGACCACTCAACCGTGAACCTGGCCCCCACTGTTCGGATTCGGCAGCGCAGTCCTGGGCGCGAGCGCCGCGACAGGAGGCACCCGTCGGCGGGCCGGCCGACGGCTGACCGGCTCGGCAACCCCCAGGAGGAGTGAGACCGATGTCTTCGCTGGCCCTGCTCGGTGGGCCGATGGCCGTGACCCTCGAGGAGCCGGAGGCCATGGCCTGGCCTGTGTGCACGGAGGAGGAAGAGGCGGCCTTGCTGGAGGTGCTGCGGGGCAGGGACTGGTCGCTGCCACCGGTCACCAGGCAGTTCGAGCGGGAGTTCGCCGAGTACGTGGGGGTGGAGTACGCCCTGGCGCACAACAACGGCACTTCGGCGCTACACGCGGCGATGTTCGCCGTGGGCGTTGGGCCGGAGGACGAGGTGATCTCGCAAGCCTACACCTACTGGGCGACGATCATGCCAGCGCTGGCCCTGGGGGCAACGCCGGTCTTCGCCGAGGTGGAGGAGCGGTCGCTGGGGCTTGACCCGGAGGACGTCGAGCGCAGGATCACGGAGCGCACGAAGGCGATCGTGGTGGTGCACCTTCACGGGGTGCCGGCAGACATGGACGCGATCATGGACATCGCGACCAGACACGGCGTGGCTGTCATCGAGGATGCCAGCCACGCGCACGGCGGCAAGCTGCACGGCCGGTCGCTGGGATCCCTCGGGCACGTCAACGCCTTCAGCCTGCAGAGCAGCAAGCTGCTGCCGGCAGGGGAGGGCGGTGTGCTGGTGACCAACGAGCGGGAGTACTACGAGCGCGCCGTGCTGCTGGGGCACTACGAGCGGATCGGGGAGCTGCACAACGAGGACTACCGCCGCTACTCGCGCACCTGCTACGGGTTCAAGTACCGGATCAACCCGCTGGCGGCGGCCCTGGCCCGGGTGCAGTTGCGTCGGCTGCACGAGCGCAACGCTCGGCGGAACCGCAACGTGGAGCTGTTCCAGTCGCTGGTGGGCGACCTGCCGGGCATCCAGATCGTCGGCGGCCCGCCGGGCGGCAGGGCCGTGCACTACCAGCACGCCATGCTGTACAAGCCCGAGGAGCTGGGCGGCCTGGCACGGGAGCGGCTCCTGGAGGCGGTGGTGGCCGAGGGCGCGCGGGGCTTCCATGCCGAGAGGTACGACGGCCTGCACTGCCAGCAGGTCTTCCTGGACTTCGACGCCCGAGAACGCTCGGAGACCTACCGGGTGGCTCGGCGACCCGATGGCAAGGCGCGGTATGGTGCAGGGACACTGCCGAGGACCGAGGACACAATGGGGCGCGTGATCCTGACGCCGACCTTCCCTCACGCCAGCGAAGGGCTGGTTCGCCAGTACGGCGAGGCCGTGCGGAAGGTCGTGGAGAACCACGAGGACCTGCTCGAGTGATCCCCAGAAGGGCGTCGGGCGCGGGGCAGGAGGGAGGGGAGGAGGAAGGGGCGTGGAAGCGAATAGCGCGCGGGGGATGGTGAGCGGCCGCTTCTTGACACTCGGGAAAGGCCGTTCCTATAATCGCCAAGCAGCCTGGGCAAAAGCGATCCGGGGCCAGAGCTTGCCAAGGAGGCGGACTGTCGCATGAGGCCGACAGTGGAAGAGTACGCCAAGATACGTGTTGTCGGCGTCGGGGGCGGCGGCACCAACGCGGTAAACCGAATGATCCAGAGCGGTCTCATCGGGGTCGAGTACGTTGCGGTCAACACTGACGCGCAGGTACTGGACCTGTCCGCCGCCGACAGGAAGATACAGATCGGGGACCAGTTGACGCGCGGGCTGGGCACGGGTGGCGAGCCGGCGGTCGGACGCCAGGCTGCCGAGGAAAGCCGCCAGGAACTGATGATGGCCCTCGACGGGGCCGACATGATCTTCATCACGGCGGGCATGGGGGGTGGCACGGGCACGGGCGCGAGCTCGGTCGTGGCCGCGATCTCGAAGGAGCTGGGCGCCCTGACGGTGGCGGTAGTCACGAGGCCCTTCAGCGTCGAGGGGCGGCGGCGGATGGACATCGCCTCGCGGGGCGTGGACGAGCTTAAGCAGGTGGTTGACACCCTCATCGTCATCCCCAATGACCGGCTGCTGCAGCTTACGAACGACAACCCGACGATTGAGCAGGCCTTCGCGATCGCCGATACCATCCTGCAGCAGGGGGTCAAGGGCATCAGCGAGGTAATCGTGGTGCCCGGCCTGATCAACCTCGACTTCGCGGATGTGCGGTCGGTGATGCACGAGGCGGGGACGGCGTTGATGGGGATTGGGGAGTCCAGCGGCGAGAACCGGTCGTCGAACGCGGCGCAGGCGGCCATTGACAGCCCGCTGCTAGAGACGAGCATCGCGGGGGCCAGGGCGGTGCTGATGAACATCACGGCCGGGCCGGACCTGGGTCTGAGCGAGGCGCACGAGGCCGCCCGGCTGGTGCAGGAGGCCGCCTCGGGGGGCGAGGGAGCCGCCGACCTGCGCTGGGGTCTGGTGCTGGACGAGAAGATGGAGGGGCAGGTGCGCGTGACGATCATCGCCACGGGCTTCGAGGAGCGGCCAGCCAGGCCGGAGATCGAGGAGGAAGAGGAGCCCGAGTTCCAGCCCGCCGCGGAGGCGCGGTCCCGACCGGCCTTTCCCGAGTCCGTGCCCACCCTCGACGACGACGAGGAAGACCTGCCGGCCTTCCTCCGGCGCCGCTGAGGACCTGACGGAGATGGTCCGCGGGGCCGCGCGACCAGCGCGGCCCCCTTCTCTTGCGCCTCGCCCCACCACGAGCCTGAGGTGAAAGCCATGGGGTCCAGCTTGTCGGCCAGGGCCGTAGAACTCGAGCAGGCAGGCGTCCTCGCCGAGCTCATCAACACGGCCTATGACGACTGGCGTGCCCTGGAGCGGGTGACCGCCTACGCCCCGATCGAGCCACCCCGCGTCTCCGCGGAGAGCCTGCGGCAGGCCGCCGAGCGGGGCGACCTGGAGCCTGAGGCCTCGCGCGTGCTGTGGGACGGCGGCGAGCCCGTGGGCCTGGTGGGCCTGGGGGTCAAGTCCGGCTCTCAGGTCGCGCGGCTGGGCTGGGTAGCCGTGCGGCCGGACTACCGGCGCAGGGGACTGGGGTCGCAGCTCGTGCGCTATACCGTCGAGCAGGCCCGGGAGGGCGGCTGCCGGTGCCTGGTCACCGGATCCACCGTGGACTCGCGCTATCAGCCGGCGCTCGGCCTGCTGGAGAAGGTCGGGATGAGGTGGGTGGACCGCGAGCGGTGCAACCTGACGCTGAAGGTGGACGTCAACGGGTGGCAGCCCACGGAGCCCGTGCTCCCCGAGGGCTTCAGTCTGCGCACCTGGCAGGACGGCGACGAACCGGTGTGGACGGAGCTCAAGTGCGCCATCTTCGAGGACCACACTCCCATCGGCTACTGGAGCAGCAGGTTCGGCAGCCAGCCGGACTTCGACCCCGCGGGCTGGCATTTCTGCCTGGACGGCGACAAGCCCGTCGGGATCTGCGCCGCCGTGCTGACGCGGTACCTCGACTGCGACGAGGTGCTGGGCTGCTGCATCGAGTGGGTGGGCGTGCTGCCGCAGTACCGGGGACTGGGGCTCGGCAGGGCCATGATGGCCGCCTGCCTCAACTACGCCTATCCCTACCGGCCGGAGCCCTTCGTGCTGGTCACTCAGCCCTTCCGCGTTCCGGCTGTCAAGCTGTACGAGGCCCTGGGCTTCAGGATCGTGAGGGAGTGGCGGACCTACCAGCACGATCTCTAGCCTCGCGCGCCGGCCCGCGTTTCGGCGTCCTTGCCGCGAGGGCCTCGCGGCCGGCCCGCAGGAGCGGACCCTGAGTGGCAGAGGACAGGCACACCCCGCGACGCTGTCTGCTGGACCCCTGGCTGCTCTCCGTCGCGATCATCTGGGGCGGCAACTTCGCGGCCTACAAGGTCGTGCTGGAGACCGTGCCGGCGATGGCGATCGTCGGCACGCGCTTCGGACTGCTGGCCCCTGTCCTGCTGCTCCTGGCGCGGCTGCTGCGGCGGGGCGCGCCGGTGACGCGCGAGCACCTGAGCTGCCTGTTGTGGGCGGGCGTGGTGATCATGGGCGCCCAGCAGGTGCTGTTCATCAAGGCCATGGACATGACCAGCGCCACCGAGGGCGCTCTGATCATCACCTCCGCCCCGATCTTCACGGCCATCATCGCGGTCATCGTGGGCCAGGAGCACCTGTCGCGCCTGAACTGGTCCGGCGTGGGTGTGGGCTTCCTGGGGGTTGGGATGGTGATCCTCGGCACCCGCGCGGAGGGTGCCCAGGAGGGCCTTCACCTGGGGGGCAACCTGGTGATGCTGGCCTCGGCACTGCTGTACGGCTACTTCATGGTCCTGGCGAAGGACCTGGTTCAGCGCTACGGGGGACTGCGGACCGTGGCCTACTGCTACGGCCTCGCCTCGGTCCTCATCCTGCCGCTGGCCACTCCGGACCTGCTGCGTACGCCCTGGGCCTCACTAGACCTGCTCACCTGGCTGCTGCTGGTGGGCTACATCGGCCTGCTGGCGGGCGTGTACGGCTTCACCGTGTGGTACACTAGCATCGGCCGCACGACCGCTGCGACGACCGCGGTGTACCAGTACCTGGTGCCCGTGGTGGCGCTGGTGAGCGCGGCCGTCTTCCTGGGCGAACAGCCTCGGCCGGCACAGGTTGCCGGCGCCCTGGTGGTGCTGGCCGGCCTGGGTCTCACCCGCTGGACAGTACGTCCGATAGCCCCCTGACCAGCGGCCGAGAGGCATCGGCAATGCGCCTGGCGGCAGCTCTCGTGCTGGGTCTGACACTTCCGCCGGCCTGTCGCGCCGGCGAGACCCCCTGGTGGGTACTGCCTCGCGAGCAGCTCGAGGCCGTGGACCTGCGCAACCCTCGTGTCGCCACGAGCCGGGACCTGGGCGCTCTCGAGGCCGGGATCGCGGCCTGCCGTGCGCTCCTTGCCTTGCCCGCGCCGCCGGAGGGCACCGAGTCCGTGCCCACCTACTGCCGGGCCTGGGCTGTCGGGCAGGCCTACTGGTGGCGGCAGACGGGGTCGTGGTACTACGCAGAGGGCGAGGCCGTGCTCAGGCCCCCGGTGCTGCTCGTCGGCCCTCAGACCAGCGGAGCCGTGGCCGACTTCGCGGTGCACGCGGCGGGCGAGGTGTCCGACTTCCTGCGCTCGAGCTTCGACCTGCCCTCGCCGAAGTACGCGCGGCTCGTGCGGTTCTTCGACCGGTGGGACGAACTGCCGCAGCCCGTCGCCGAGGCCTTCGGTGAGCATCACGGCTTCGCGAGCGTGAGCGGTCTCACCCTGTCGCCCCGCTTCGTGATCATCCCGACCTACCTGCCCGGGCGGGGCTGGCAGGGCCGCGACGAGGTGCTGGTGGGCCGCAAGGGCACCATCGCCTCGCGCGTGGCGCTGCACGACCTTCTCGTCCACGAGCTGGTGCACGCTCACGTCCATGCCCTGCTCGCCGAGGCCGCCGAAAAGCGCGGCGAGGATGCGCTCGAGGCCGATCTGCCGCTGTGGCTGGATGAGGGCCTGGCCGTGTACCTCACGGAGAAGCTTCTCGTGGAGCCCGGCTCGAAGCCGGTGAGCTACTACGAGTACTCGGCGCCGCTGCACTACCTAGCCGAGGACTGGGGCGAGGAGGAGCTGCGGGAGTTCGTGCGGACGGCGGTGCTCGACAGCTACCCCACGGCACTGCGGCGGCTGGGCATGAGCGAGGAGGGGCTGCGGCGTCACGGCAAGGAGTACCTGAAGCGAAGGCCCGGCATCCGCCGCGCGGCGCGCAGCTACGGCTACATAGTGGTCTTCCTGGCGGCGCTGGTCGCGCTGGCGGCATTGCCCTTCCTGGTGAGCATCGTGTGGAAGGCGGCCATGGCGCCGCTGAAGCCCTCCTCCAGGGAGGAGCTGTCGGGCCTGTGGCTGGACGTGCAGTATGCCCTGGGTGGTGGCGACGAGGGGCGGGCGGCCAGGCGCTTCCTGCGACGGCTCCGGCGGGCGCCCGCGCCGTTGAGGCACAAGCTCGGGTGGCGCCGGTGCAAGCTGTTCCTACTGACCGGGGTGTGAGGGGACCGGCGCGCAGGCGAGGAGGGTAAGCCCGGGTGCCACGGAATTGGCCGGCGGAGGTGATCCGATGCCTCGCGCGATAGTGCTGTGTGGATCGCCCCGCAAGGGCGGCAATACTGACCTGATGGCTGAGGCCTTCGCCCGTGGCGCTCAGGACGCCGGCGCCGAGGTCGAGAAGGTCTACCTCGACGAGCTGTTCCTGCGGCCCAGCGCTGAGGTCTGCGACGACCCGCCCATGCGCGTGGACCTGCGCCAGGACGACGATGCCCGTAAGCTTCTGGACCGCGTCCTGGCCGCCGACATCGTGCTCTTCGCGTCGCCGGTTTACTGGCAGGGCGTGTCGGCTCAGATGAAGTGCTTCGTGGACCGCTGGTCCTGCTACTTCGGGCAGGAGTGGTTCAAGGAAGGCATGCGCGGGAAGGTCTTCGCCGTCGTGACGGCCCACGGCAGCCCCGACCCAGAGGAGGCCCAGTGGGTGATTCGACCGGTCCAGGTCTGGGCGGGCTTCCTGCAGGCCTCCTTCGCCGGGGCCGTGAGCGCGGCACTGGGCAGGAAGGGCGCCGTCGCCGACGAGCCGGAGCTGCTCGCCCGGTGCGAGGAGCTGGGCGGCAGGGCCGTCCGGATCGCCACGGAGGCCTGAGCCAGCCATGGGGCGGATGGCGGCTGTGGCGAGTGGGGCGATGGTCCTCGTGGCCCTGGGCGGCGTGGGGTACGCCGATGCGCCGCGGGGGCTGTCCTTCCGCACCGTGGGCTTCTACGGCGTGCAGCTCGACTTCGCGGACTTCGGGTACCTGAAGTTCACCTACACCGAGCCGGGGCACGCCGAGCGCCTTAGCGGGTACAACGCCCTGCTGCGAGAAGCCCGCGACCGCGGCCAAGTCAGCCTCGTGGGCCTGTACACCTTCGACCGCGTCAGCCACCAGAAGCCCCTCCAGGAGTACCTGGCCAACACGGACGCGCTCCTGGAAGGCCTGGACCGAGAGCTGGTCTACGCGGTCTGTCCGACCGAGGAGAACGTGACTTGGAGCAAGGGCCTCGAGATCCTGAACGCGCTGTATGACCGGATCACCGACAAGTGGAAGCTCCCGTGCTATCAGTGGCTGTCCATGCCCTATGGGCCGGTGGGCAAGCTGAAGGCCGACGGGTGGGTGCTGGACGCCTATGGGTATGACTACGACACCTTCCGGCGGCACCTGGCGAAGTTCGTGGTCACAGGGAAGCCCGTCGTGGTCTGTGTGAACGCAACGGCGCCGAGCGCCAAGCACGCGGCCGAGAGCATCCTCCCCGGAGAGCCGGGATCGGCGGCGGAGGCGCAGATGCGGATCTGCCGGGAGTCTGACGTGCCGGTGTTCTTCTACGCGGTGGATCGGACCTGGGGCAACGTCCACGCGTGGCTGCGCGATACCGATGCGGAGACGGCGGCCTGCCGTCGGTGGGTCTTCGACTGGATCGCCCGCGCCCACGCCGAGGCGCCGGACGGTCTGCCTCTGATGAGCGCCGGGTTCCTGGACGCGCGACCGGCCGAGGTCTGCGGTGGCGCCGACAATGCCTTCGCGACCGAATACGACTTCTCGGAGGTGGGCTTCCTCGACCACGCCGGCGCCGAGGGCCTGCTGGACCTGCGGTGGGACGGCCTGGCGGAGAAGCTGCTGCTCGCGGCAGGCGATGAGGCCCGCAGCGCCCGGCTATTCTGGCACCTGAGGTCGCCGCTCGAGATTGAGGCGCTGTCGGCAAGCGTGACGGGCGAGGCGCGGGGCAAGGGCGCCCGGGTGAGCATCGCCGTGGGGCCGAATATCCTGCACTGGCACCCCGCGGCCCTTGAGGCTCAGGCGGGCACGCAGACGCTGGACCTGACCGCCAGCACTCCCCAGGACTGGCGCGGGCGCGAGGGGTGGGTGATGCTGGAGCTGTCGGCGCCGGCCGGGGGAGACATCGCCCTGGACCGGCTCGCCCTCCGGGGGCGCACGCTGCCGCCCGCCGAGAGGATCATCAGGCTCGAGCCTGGCCCGGAGGCGGGCGTGCTGTACCGCGACGACTTCACCTCGCCCAAGCTCATCCACTTCGCCGAGGTAGACCAGCCGGAGGAGCTGCAGTGGCGGCCGGGCGACTGGTACATCACCGGCAAGCAGGGGCAGGCCAATCGCGTCCGTGTGCGCGTGCACTTCGCCTCCGAGCGGGCGCTGGCGGAGGCGGAGGTGCGGGTAGACGCCCTGGCGTGGACGCGCGACCACGGCGCCTCGATCAGGATGGGTGTGTCCGGGGACGGCGAGACCATACTGGCCGCGCGCAACACGGCCGAGCTGCCCCAGGACGAGCGGTACCATCGCTTCTCCGGCGTGGTGTCGCTGCCGCTGGCGGAGGTTGAAGGGCTGCGGGGGGCGAAGGACTTCTGGCTGATCGTGGAGCTTGTCAACGCCTGCGGTGTGAAGGCCGGGCCGAGCAACGTGCTGCGGTCGCTGGAGGTTGTGGGGCGCGCAGCCACGCCGTGAGGTCTCGGTTGTCGCAGGCATAGCACGATGTTCCCGAGGAGGGCCTCTGGCATGATTGCACAGCCTTGCCCGATCACCTTTCATTTGTGTCTGGTCCTGGCGCTGGGGCTAGCGTCGCTGGGCGTGGGCGCCTGCGGACACGCTCAGGAGCGCGTCATCGCCCAGTGGGAGTTCAACACCGACGGCGACCAGGAGGGCTGGGTGGGCGCCAACCATATGCGGGGCGTCCAGGTCGCAGGCGGCCTGCTGACCGCCACCGCCTTTGACTGGGACCCCTTCCTGACGACCGATGTCCTCGAGGAGCCCATCGCGACTTCCCCGACGCAGGTCATCGAGGTGCGCCTGAACTCACCCGTGGACGGCGGGGCCCAGTTCTTCTGGACCAACACAACGGAGACGGAGTACGCGGGCTTCTCGCCCGAGAAGAACACGCCCTTCGCGGTCAAGGCCGGCTGGCAGGTGTGCCGCGTGCGCCCCTTCTGGCAGGCGGAGGGCAAGATCATCAAGCTGCGCCTCGACTTCCCGGGCCTCGCCAGGGACGGGAGCGACCCGGAGCGCGTGTGCCAGGTGGACTACATCCGCATCGTGGAGCTGGGGGCCGCCGGCCCGCCGGTCAAGCCCGACTGGACCTTTGACCGCGACGCGCAGGGCTGGCAGGTGGAGGGCGAGGGCACGGTCAGCGCCGCCGAGGGAGCGCTGGTGGCCCGCCTGGAGGCCGGGGCGAGGCTGGTCGCGCCAGCCGTGGCGATTGACGCCTACAACGACATCTTCGTCAGCTTCGTGCTGAGCGTAGACCGGGGGACCTCGGGACGGCTGCAGTGGGCCATGCAGGAGATCAACGGCCTGCAGACCATGGACTTTCCTCTCATCGCCGACGGCAAGCCGCACGTGTACAACGTGCCGGTGAGCTCGCAGGGCCAGTGGCGGGCGCCGGTGATCTACCTGGCCCTCGAGCCGGCCGTCGCCGAGCAGTGCCAGGCGCGGCTGGACTGGCTGCGCACGTCGCCTGAGCCGAGCGGACCGGCCGAGGTGGAGATGCGCGGCTTCCTGCTCAGCGACCCGCTGCCCCGCGCCGGACGGCCCTGCGAGGTGCTGGCCCAGGTGGCCAGCCGTGGGGGCGAGGTGCTCAGGGACCTGAGGGCCGAACTGATCCTGCCCGAGGGTGTGGCCATGGCCGAGGGCGAGGAGCGGGTGAAGACGATCGGGGAGGTGGACTTCTACGAGCCCCAGCGAGTGACGTGGCAGGTGGTCGCGTCGCAGCCGGGCGAGGTGAAGCTGGGCCTGCGGCTAGGCGAGCCGGCCATCGCGGAGGCGGAGGCCACCGACCGGTTCCTGCCGTCGCTGAATCTGCCCAAGGCCGACTACGTGCCCGAGCCCAAGCCGGTTCGCGGGGACTACGAGGTGGGCGTGTACTACTTCCCCGGCTGGGATAGCTACGGTAGCTGGGCGCGGATCATGCCCTTCCCGGAGCGCAAGCCGGTGCTGGGCTGGTACCGGGAGGGACTGCCTGAGGTAGCGGACTGGCACATCAAGTGGGCTGTCGAGCATGGCATCACGTACTTCTGCTATGACTGGTACTGGAACCAGGGACGACAGGGGCACACCGCGGCCCTGCACGAGGGCTTCTTCAACGCGCGGTACCGCAACCTGATGAAGTTCTGCCTGCTGTGGGCGAACCACATGGGCAAGGGCCAGCACTCGCCCGAGGACAACGCCAAGGTGTGCCAGTACTGGATAGACAACTACTTCCGGCGGCCCGAGTACTTCAAGGTGGACGGTCGGCCGATGGTGGTCATGTTCTCGGTATACGCGATGGAGGTGGACCTTGGGGTCGAGGGGACGCGGGAGTGCATCGAGCTGTGGCACAAGATGACGCGCGAGGCGGGTTGCGGCGAGATTCTGGTGGTGGGCTGCGGGAATCCGGGGAGCCTGCAGAGGATGAAGGACATGGGGTTCGACGCCGTGAGCGGCTACAACTGGCCGAGCTGCGGCGTGGCGGGCCGCAACTACGTGCCGTACATCGAGGTGGCGCGCAACCAGAATGAGCAGTGGTGGAAGCCGATGGCCGAGGCCGATCTGGTGCCGGTGATCGTGCCGACGAGCCCGGGCTGGGACTCGCGGCCGTGGCACGGGCAGAAGGCCTTCGTGCTGACGGACCGGACGCCCGAGGCCTTCGAGGAGCACCTGAGCCTGGCGCGCAAGTTCGTCGAGAGCACGGGCCAGCCCAAGGTTGTGCTGACTGAGGCCTGGGACGAATGGGGCGAGGGGTCCTACTGCCAGCCCCACAAGGAATACGGCTTCGGCCATGTGGACGCCATCCGGAGGGTCTTCTGCCCCGACGCGGGGGACCATCTGGACTACGGCCCGGCCGACGTCGGCCTGGGGCCCTACGACTTCGAGGCGCCGAAGGAGTCCCAGTCGGCGTGGGAGTTCGACGCCGAGGGCGGCACTGAGGGCTGGGGCGCCAGCATGGGCCTGGGGGACCTCAAGGTCGCCGACGGCGTGATGGAGGCCCTGGTGACCACCCGGGACCCGGCCTTCGGCTGTGGCGTGCGCCTGCGAGCCAGCCAGTTCAGGACGGTCGAGATCCGCATGGCCTTGTCGGACGCCGGCGAGGAGGACCAGTGTCAGCTCTTCTGGGCCACGTCCCTGACGGCGGTGGGCGAGCCGGCCAGCGCCAAGCTGCCGGTCATCGCGGACGGTGAGATGCACACCTATCGCTTCGAGGTGAGCGCCAACCCGCTGTGGCGGGGGCTGATCACACAGTTCCGCTTCGACCCGTGCTCGAAGGAAGGGGCGCTGGTCAGGATAGACTACGTGCGGGTCCTGCCTTGAGGTGCGCCGCCTGTTGCTGGGGGCATAGAGGCACCCGCCGGCGCTTGTCGTACAGGGAGCGTCTTGCTGCGCACTTGGGGCGGCCATGGGTGCTGCTCGCGCGCTCAGCTCTGGCCCAAAGGTTGCCAGCGCTGCGTTGAGGCCTTTGTGGGGGCGGCGTAGCTCTGCGGGCCTGACGCGCCGCTCACTTGGCGAGACGCTGGCGGTTCAGCCCACGACAGAGCAGAGGTCCGAGGCACGAAGAGGACCGCGGCAGTCCGTCGGCAATAGGCGTGCGGACATCCCGCCACGTCGGTGTCGGCGCGGTGGTGAGTGCGGGGTGCGAGCGCTGGATACTGCAGTTGGGGGAGTGACAATGAGAAGCGCATGGGTAGTTGTGATCGCGGCACTGGTGGGTCCCGCCGTTGGTTGTCTGGCACAGGCGGGAAACCCCATCACGAACGGGGGGTTCGAGCAGGTCGGGCCTGACGGGGTGCCGGTGGACTGGTCCATCGTCGGCATCGAGGTGAGCGTCACCAAGGACGCGCACTCGGGCGACAACGCCGTGCTGATGAACCGGACGCAGGAAGCCATTGACCGCCCCACGGAGACGGGCCTCAACCGCGCCTGGACCCTCGAATCCGGCGAGCAGGGGACGATGCTGTCCGAGCGCAAGGGCGGCGTGAAGTTCTGGTACAGGGTGCTCAACGCCCCGGCCGACGCCCACCTGCGCTTCTACATGATCCCCATGAGCGCCGATCCATTGGAGAACACCGGCAGCCAGCGTGCCTTCTACGAGGTGCCGGCGGACTATTTCGGTGACGGGCAGTGGCACCAGGGCATGCTGGCATATGACTTCACGGACAACGACACGTGCAAGTGGGTGCACGTATCGCCGCGGATTCTGAGCGGGGAGCCGGCCCAGTGGATTATTGACGACGTGGAGTGGGTCGAGAGCGTCGGCCCGCTGCCAAGCCTCTCGGGCCTCGGCCTGCGCGAGGTCCAGGGGCGAGAGGGCCGCGAGGCGACCGTGAGCGTGAGCCTGGGGAACAACGGGGACGAGGCGCTCTCGGGCGAGGCCGAGCTGGTCCTGCCCGACTACCTGAAGATCGCCGAACCCGGCCCTCGCCGCTCGGTCGGGCCGCTGAAGCCGGGCGACAGCGTGAAGCTGGAGTGGCAAGTCACGGGGCAGCGGGACAGGGAAGACGTCATCCGCGTGCGAGCGACAGGCGGGGCCGCGCCCGCCAGCGCCTCGCTGAGCCTGAAGGCCGACCTGGGTGAGGCGTGGCTGGAGACGGGGCGGTTCATCCTGTGGCCGGGCGAGGAGACCACGGTCAGCCTGGTGGTCGAGAACAACGGCACCGTGGCGGCCCGCGACCTCCAGGCCAGCGTCAAGGTGCCCGGCGAGATGGAGGTCGTGGGCAAGGCCGAGGGGGCTCTGGCGTCGGTGGCTCCCAGCGGACGGGACCGGCTCGAGTTCCGCGTACGGGCGCGGAGGCAGACTCCGGGCGCCTGGGTCACCTGCTCGTGGCGAGCCGGCGCGGACCGCGAGGGCTCGCTGGATTCCGAGATAATCATTGGCGCGAAGCCACCCAAGTACGACGCGGCGCCCACTGATGGCGCCCGGGTCTGCTCGTCCACCTTCGACATCATCTTCCCGCGCAACGACTTCGGCTACGGCATCGGCTGGATCTACACGCGGCCCGGCGGGGAGCTGGTGGGAGCTCTGCCCTACCTCGGCCGCGCGGTCGTCAAGGCCCGCGACGCCAAGACCGTCAACCTGTATGCCCCGAGCTTCGAACGGGAGACCGCCGTGACGCCCCTCGGCGCGACCAGGGCTGACCTGGAGCGGGCCAAGCCTGTCGGTCTCACCTTCCAGGTGAGGGACGCCGACCTCGAGCGCCTGGGCCTGCCCGGGCCGATCACGGTCAGCCTGGCGAGCGCCGTGGGCGTAGAAGGGTCGGCCGCGGTCGGCAAGACGATCACCTACCAGGTCTCCTGCGCCGCTCCGCAGAGCCCGCTGCTGCTGGCCCTGGAGGGCCCGATGGTCTGCGTGGGAGAGGGCACCGGCGGAGGCAGGCTGGACGAAGCCCTGTATCCCGGGCTGGAGTGGCTGGTGAAGGGCGAGGAGTCGTCCTCGACGCTGGACATCGTCGCCGACCACCCCCACCGACTGCGCTATGTCGCCCACCCGCACTTGGTGACCATTCCCTGCATGGGCGTGCGGCGCGGCAAGACCTCGGTGGGCCTGGTCTGGCATTCTCGCGCCCGGTGGGCCAGTGGCGAGAATCGCCTCGACCTGGACCCCGACGCCTCCGACGTTGACCGTCCCTCGGCCATCTTTGCCTGCCCCGACAAGCCCGCGGGCCACGGCTGCGAGGCGATGGGGCTCTTCGTCCCCACCGTCCCCGAGTACGTCGAGGCGAATGAACGAGAGGCCGAGGAGCCCTGGCCCGCAGCGGGCGTGAGGGTCCGGGACATCAAGCTCGTCAGCGCCATCTACGTGAATCCCGAGTCCGACTCGGCCATGGACCCCATGCGGGCCTGGTTCGACATCTACGGCGTCGCGTCGCCGAGGTGGCTGCCGCACACGAAGACGAGCCCGCCTGAGGACGTGCTCGTGGCCCGGCAGGCTTTCCGGGGCGACGACCTGCCGCAGTGGGCGCTCGGGGCGGACCGCAAGGGCTCGTGGGTGCCGGTGGAGCCGGGCCGGCAGGCATGGCTGGACGAGGTGGACTGGAGCATGCAGGCCTACCTGAAGACGCTCTGGGATGAGGAAGAGCAGGGCTGGATGGCCTTCAAGGGCGGGCCGCAGCTCATGCAGAGCGTGGGGCCCCACGGCCACTACCTGTATGACTGTGTCCTTGGCGCCCGGCTCACCAGGGACGAGGCGCTGCGCAAGGAGCTTGAGGACCGTATCTCGCTGGTCAAGAGCCTGTACCCCTGGGCGACGCCTCAGGCCGACGACATGGGTCTCAACTTCGGCTCGCCCGTCGGCGCCTTGGCCGGGATGTCGGAGACTGCCCAGGGCCTCGCCAGGTCCCAAGACCCCGACGGCGGCTGGCGCTTCCACCCCTATGTGGCCACCGGCGGCGTCTTCAAGGGCAGGGATTACGGTGAGCTGGGCTACGAGGGGCAGGAGGCCAATGGGTTGGTGGCCCGCAAGGCCTGGAGTCTGCTGCGCTACTCACGGATGACGGGCGACCAGGCGGCCCTGGACGCGGGACTGAAGGCCCTGCACTACATGGACAAGTTCATCGTGCCCCGGGCAGCGCAAGTCTGGGAGGTGCCCGTACACACACCGGATATCCTCGCCTCCTCCGATGCCTGCGAAGCCTATCTGGAGGCCTACGAGATCACCGGCGACCGCCAGTGGCTCGACAAGGCCGTCTACTGGGAGGAGACGGGTCTTCCCTTCCTGTACCAGTGGGATGTGGATGACTACCCCTGGATGCGGTACGGCTCGATCCCCGTCTTCGGTGCGACGTGGTTCCAGGGGTCCTGGTTCGGCCGGCCCGTCCAGTGGAACGGCCTGCGTTGGGCCTTCGCGGCCCTCAGACTGGCCGCGTACGACAAGACCTATCCCTGGGAGCGGCTGGCCGAGGGCGTCACAGTGTCCGCCATGTACCAGCAGGCCGACGACCCCGAGAAGGAGTACGACCTCGCCCTTTGGCCCGACAGCATCTACGCCCTGGACGCCAGCAAGTCCGGCTGGATCTTCGCGCCGCGGGCGATCCTGGAGAATGTCTACAAGATCCTGGGGTACGAGCCCGAGCCCGTGACCGTGCAGGCGAAGCTGGACGGCGGGACGGCGCACATAACGGCTTGCGCCGCGCTGGGCAAGGTGGAGGTGGCCGATGGGGCCCTGAGGTTCACCGTCAAGGCACCGGCGCCGCTGCCCACGCGGATCTTGGTCGTCGCCCTCGACGAGCCCGCCACGGTGAAGCTCAACGGCAGCGAGCTGCCGAAGCGTGATGGCCTGCCCGGCGGCGAGGTGGTGGGGTGGACCTACCACGTCGCCGCTTCCATCCTGGAGATAAGCCCGGGCAAGCCCGGCGACTTCGCCGTCGAGGTATCGCCCGCCAAGTACCGTGTGTGCAAGCTGGCGCCTGAGCCCGCCGACAGGATCGCCTTCGAGTTCGAGCGGGACGACGAGGGCTGGCGCCCCAGCCACGACCTGGGCCCCTTCTCGGTCCAGGAGGGCGTGCTCAAGGTGCGCGTCACCGGCGGGGACCCGTACATGGTCCGGGGCAACTGCACGATTGACGGCAGCAGCGTCAGCCGGGTCCACGTCCGGTCCGCAGCGACGGCGGGCACGGTCATCCAGCTCTTCTGGGCGACGCAGGAGTCGCCCCAGATGGCCGAGGACAAGAAGATCGAGATGCCGGTCATCGCCGACGGCGAGTTCCACGACTACTACTTCGACGTGGGCAAGCACGAGCTGTGGCCGGGGCAGACAATCACGTCCCTTCGCCTGGATCCCACGGGCGGCACGTCGGACGCCGACGTCAAGGTGGACTTCATCCGGGGCGAGTAGCCGCCGGGTCCGGGATGGGAGAGATCGGGCATGGACGGCGACCAGGAACCGAGGCGTGAGGCGAAGCTGGCCTGGCTTGCTTGCTTGCTGTCCGTGGTCTTCCCGGGCATCGGCCAGATCTACAACGGGCAGACCATGAAGGGCGTGCTGCTGATCTGTCTGGCCGTCCTTGGGGGTGGCGTGACCTGCTGTGTGGGCTACCTGCCGGTCTGGATCGCCGCAGTCGTGGACGCGCCCCTGATCGCCGACAAACTGAACAGAGGCCTGCAGGTCGGGGACTGGGACTTCTTCTGAACCCCGCAAGCGTAGGCGGGTCGCCCGCGGGGGCGGCTTCGCCCGGGCCATCTGGCCCGCCAATCCCGAGGAGGGCACCACCGGCGTCGTGCCCAAGGCGACGCCGTGCCACAGCCATGAGGAAGACCCCCATGCTGCTTGCCCTGTCGGCGGTCGTGGCCGGTGCCGGCCCGGCCCAGGCCGCCCCGTCCGCCGTGGCCGTCTTCGCCGAACCGCGCTTCCCCTACTACATGACCGACACGCACCTCTCGCCCAACCGCGTCTGCAAGTGGCTGAGCGAGGTGGGGCTTGACGCCCAGCGGCTCACGGCGGCCCGGCTCGCCGATCCGCAGGTCTTCAACGCGGACAAGTTCGGGTTGCTGGTTCATGGGTACGGCAACACCTACCCCGAGCCGGCCCTGAAGGCTCTGCGCGCCTTCCACGCCCGGGGCGGGTGCCTGCTGGTGGTGGGCGGCACGCCCTTCTGCCACCCCTGCGTCCCGACCGGCGCCCGGGGATGGGACTTCGGGGAGAATCCCTCGGGCCTGCTGGCGCGCGACACGGGCGTCGCCCACTCCGGCGCGGCATCCCTGCGGCTGGTGGGCCGCAAGGGCGACTGGTTCGGTCCGGCCACGGCTCTGCGCCCCGCGGAGGGCGGCCAGGCGTTCACGGTAGGGGCGTGGGTGCGCACGTCAGACGATCTCGCCTTCGATGATCGGACGCGACTGTGGATTCGGGCCTTCGACGGGGCGGGCCACTTCTGCGGTCAGGGAGGGCCGACGATACCGCCGCCGGGCAGGGATTGGACGTGGATCGAGGAGTCGTTCACGGTGCCCGGCAACGCCGCCACGATAGACCTGAGCATCCAGATGTGGTGCGGGTCGGGGACGGTGTGGATTGACGACGTGGTGTTCAGCCGCGGGCCGGCGTGCGACCCGGCGGCCAACCTGCAGCCGAACCCGGGCTTCGAGGAGCTGCCGGACGTGCCCAACTGGGAAGACCTGGGCCATCGCGACGACTTCACCCACGAGGGAATGGGCACCGGGTCCTTCGTCTGGCTGGAGGACACGGACGCCCAGGCGTACCTCGACCCGGAGGACCGGCTGGGCCTCGGGTGCATCCCGTGGGCCGAGCGCCGCCTGCCGGGAGCCTACTGCGTCCTCGACCCTTCCTCGCTGCCGGCGGGAGACCGGGCCGAGGGGCTGGTGGGAGTGAGCAAGGACGGGAAGGAGCTGGGCTGGCCCGTGGCGCTGATCGAGCACGGTTGCGCGCAGTTCCCCGGCGCTCTCGACCTGTGGTGCGGCTCCAACATGCTGCCGGTGTTGTCTCGCGAGGAGCAGCGCCACCTGGTGGTGAAGTCAGCCGTCTACCTGCTGGCACGGTCGGGACGCCTGACGGCGCAGGCGCGGGACGCGGTGGTCGCGCGGCTCGACGCCCTCTCGCCGCCCGAGGAGCTGGCCCGTCCGCCTCGCATAGTGGACGAGCCGAGCCCCTACCCGACCTTCTTTCCCCGGTCGCCGGCCCCAGACCGCACGCTTAGCGTCCTCGATTTTCGGTCCCTGGCTCACGACGAGCGCTTCTTCGCGGCCGTCCTGCAGGGGCTGGTCAACCGCGAGCGCCCGAGGGTCTACCTGCTCTCCGGCGTCTTCGGTGGCGAGGAGCAGGCGACCGAGTTCTGGCTCGACAAGCTTGTGGCCCGCGGGTACCAGACGCGCCGCGTGGCCGATGTGTCCGCCCTGGCCGCCGAGTTCGCGGCCCACTGCCGCCAGGCCGTGCTGTACCCGGCGGAGCTGTGGACCGACCCGGACCGCACGCCGGTCCTGAACGTCGTGGCCCTGCTGTGCGCCGTGCGGGACCTGGTGCCCGTCACGCGCGAGCTCAACGCCCGGCTGGGCCTGCCGGTGGCCTTTGACGCCGGGGAGGCCTGGACGTCGGTGCGCGAGGCGCACGAGTGGGCCATGACACAGCTGTGGCCGCAGGCCAACCACCACGTCCTCGCCTTCCAGCACCCGCGCAACATCCCCTTCTACGACTACCTGGTCGCCTTCCGTGTCTTCCCCATCGCCGTGTTCCTCGACACCCCCGACGACACAGAGGACCTGTTCGAGCAGATGCTCCGCGAGACGCCCCCCAACATCCCAGTGATGGGCTGCTGGGGGCGCTACGGCGAGCAGCCCCCTCTTGCGTACCTCGAACACGAGCTGGTGGGCCTCACGTCGCAGTGGGGCAAGCCCTTCGTGGTCAGCCAGTGGGCCGCCAATCTTTCCGTGCACTCGGGTGTCCCGGTAGCGCCCGAGGAGCTGCGTCAGAAGCGCGCGCCGGCCCCCACGCTCGATCCCTCGAAGGTCTACGTGGTCCTCGATTTCTCCGACGGCGACAATCTGCAGTACATCTACAGCAGCTTCTTCGGGCCGCGGTGGTGGGGCAATCGGGGTCGCGGGAGCGTCGAGCTCGCCTGGTCGGTGGGGCCCGGCGCGACGGACCTGATGCCGGACGTCCTGGCCCACTACTACGCCACCGCCACGCCGCGGGACGAGTTCATCGCCGCCGTCTCGGGGGCCGGCTACTGCTACCCGGACATCTACGCTTCGCGCTACGGCCCCGAGGCGGGCAGAGTCTTCGACGACTTCCTGCGCCTCACGGCCGAGGTGATGGCCCGCGCCGACCTGCAGGTCCTGAACCCCTTCCGCGGCAGCCGTGAGAACTACGAGCGCTACGCCGCCCTGATCCCGAGCCTGACAGGGATCCTGGCCGACTACGGCAGGGGGGCGAAGCTCAGCTACGACGAGGCCACCTACTCGGTGGGAGGCGGCCGGGTGCCCGTCTTCCGGAACCTGTTCTGCTTCGACGGCCAGGGGGACAACCTGGGGAGGACCGTCGAGGGGATCCGCGAGGCCACACCCGAGCAGCGCCCGGCCTTCCTGCACGTCTTCGTCATCAACTGGTGGAACACGCCCGAGGACCTGGCCCGCGTGATGGAACAGCTCGGGGACGAATACGTCGCCTGCACGGCGGGGCAGTTCGTGGACTTGTGGCGGCAGAGCCAGGAGCGTTAGCCGACGAGGCCCGGTGACCGTCGCGCCCGGCCAGGCCGCGCCCGCGGCCTACTGGCCCGGAAGGGCCGGGTAGGCGTCCAGCGCCGCAAGCCAGCCGCGCACAGCGGCCCGCGCCCGCTCCGGGTCCGAGGGCCAGACCATCGGCCGGCCGCGCGCATCGAGGATGATGCCGACCTCGCCGCCAGTCACCGCGACCGACACTCTCTTGCCCCTACCGGCCCCACAGTCGAAGCCTCGCGTCGGGTCCACGGTGACTTGGGCCCCCTGCGCGGCTCCGAGCCCGATCCTGCGTATCTCGCCCACCTTCAGGTCGTACTGCCGCGTGCCGCCGGGGCCATCCACAGTGACCGACATGCACGGGGCGCCGAGTCTGCCCGTGCCCCGCGGGGCCACGCACAGACCCAGCGGCACGAGGCAGTCTCGCCAGAACACCTGCATGGCCGCCTCCTCGTGGACCGTCGCCAGCACTCCCAGGTGGGGCATCATGAAGATGCTGTCCACGGCCAGCCTGGTAATGCCCTCCGGCTGGAAGGCGTCCACGAGCATCATGGCGGCCTGGGCCCTGCGGGGGGCGTGGCTGAGGACGCCGCCGGAGCCGATGAGCAGGTGCACGTCCATCATGTCAATGATGGTCTCGCCGGTCACTTCCTGCGTGAAGGCTTCGGCGATGTCCCGCTGCACCTGCACGCCCTTCAGGCCGGTCGCCAAGAGCTTGTGCTGTTCGAAGGCCAGCCGGAGCGCCTCGCGCGCGGCGGCCTGCTCGGCCATCAGGTCACCGAGGGTCTGGGGGATGGTCGTCGGGCGGATCATCTTGTTCCGCAGCCGATTGCTGAGCCGCCGCGGGTCCACTTCCTCGGGGAGCCAGCGCACGATACTGTCCAGCCCGGCCTCTGCGAGGACTTGGGAGATCGAGTAGCTCATGCCCAGGTTCGCCGACACCGTGCGGTTGAACACGCCCTGCATTACCGAGAACAGGTCGGTAGTCGCGCCGCCTATGTCCACGCCGATGATGTTGAGGCCGTCGCGTTCGGCGACGGTCCGCATCATGTTGCCCACCGCGGCGGGCGTGGGCATGACGTCGGCGTTGGTCATCGGCAGAAGCCGGTTGTACCCGGGGGCCTGGGCCATCACGTGTTCGAGGAACAGCTCCTGGATGGCCTCGCGCGTCGGGCCCAGGTTCTCGGTCTCCATCGTCGGGCGCAGGTTGTCAACGATCGTGAGGTCGAACTTGTCGCCCAGCGTGGCTCGCACTTCGTCCTGAGCGTCCCTATTCCCGGCGAAGATCACGGGTAGCCGGAAGCGCGACCCGAGCCGCGCGGCCGGGTTCGCCGCCGCGACGAGCTCCGCCATCATCACCACGCGGCGCTCCTCGCCACCGTCCACACCGCCAGAGACGAGGACCATGTCGGGCCGCTTGCTGCGCATCAGGTCAATGCGCTCGTGGGTCTGGCGACCGTCGTCCAGCGCCAGCACGTCTATGACTATCGCGCCCGCCCCCAGGGCCGCCCGCTGGGCGCTCTCGCCGGTCATCCGCCGCACAAGCCCCACGACTCCGATCTGGAGGCCGCCGCCCGCCGAGCTGGTGGAGAAGTACCCATCCACGCCCTCCCCATCGCGGTCGGGCTTGAGCAGATTGCCCTGGTCATCCAACAGCCGCCGGCCGCTGAGCTCCTCGACCTCGCGGAAGGCGTTGCGCACGCCCACGGTCACGTCCTCGAAGGGCGCCTCGACGGTGGTGGGTGCCTCGCCGCGCACGACGAGGCGGTACTCCCCGTCGCGGCGCTCGATGAGGATGGCCTTGGTGGTCGTGGAGCCACAGTCCGTGGCCAGAATTGCGTCAAGCTTCCGCTCACTCATCGCGCCGGATGACCTCTTCGTCCGAATCGTCCCTCGCCACCGCCTCTTCTTCCGTCCGCCTTCCTCCCCCCGATCGCTCGTCGTCAAGCGCCTCGATCCGGTCGAGTAGCCACGTGACGTTGCGCCGATCGTGCAGGGCCTCGGCCAGTACCCGGTACTTGTCCTGCTTGAGAAAGGCCTGGGCGAAGGGTTCGAGGAAGACCAGGAACTCGGCCGTGAGGAAACTCACCGGCCGCAGGGACTCGAGCACAAAGATCGCCGGAGTGGCCATGCCCCGCGCCACCAGCTCCCGTGCCACCTCCTCCAGTACCTCCCGCTGGGCCTCGGGGTCCTCTGCCTGCGCGGGCTGCTCGATGCGGCCTTCCTGGGGCTCGTTGAAGGGGTCGGCTGGGCTGCGCACGACCCTAATCTTAAGCCCTGGCCGCCAGCGCTGCCAAGCCGCGCCCTTACCCCCCCATCACCACCGACCAGACCCGCCTTGGCTGCACGTGGGGCCAGTCCCGCGGCGGCGTGCGGAAGAGGTGGGCAAGGGTCGCCTCGACCGCCGGCAGCGTCAGCTCCCTGTGGCCCTTGCCGCCGACACGGAAGAGATACCCCCAGCCCCCGACCTGGTAGCCGGCAAGGTAGGGCCCGTGGGGCCCGGTGACCAGGAGCCACCCACCGTGCTCACCGGTCAGCGGCCGGTTGACTACGGCCGACGCCGCGCCCAGCTTCTCCACAGCCTCCTGCGACAGCAGCTCTCTCCCTGCGGCGGTCACGGTCAGGGGCTCGGTGGGCGGGTTGTCCGGCAGGACGTCCGCCGGCAAGGTCGAGCTGCTGGAGAGGGCGGAGAATTC
>CAZSOQ010000019.1:0-35790 GCA_964608495.1 uncultured Armatimonadia bacterium
GGCTCATCCAGCTCGCCCGAGGCCGAGGCCACCTGCTTGCCTTCGGGGTCCAGCAGCGCCACGGCGGCGCCGTTCCCTTCGCTCGGCGCCTGGAGCACGACCGACACGCGGTGCGCCCGGCGAGGCACGCAGAACACCAGCCGCGTCGGCGCGGCCACGTGAAGCGGCAGCACCTCGCAGCCGCGGCGCTCGTAGCCGTCCTCGGGCTTGGACTTGGTGTGCCAGGTGGGGTGCGGGGTGATGTCGGCCAGGGGGCTGGTGTAGTCCCCAGGGGCCGCCATCTTGCGCTCGATCTCGCGGTTGGCGAGCACCAGGGCGTGCCAGTAGTCGGCCTGCGTGGCGGGAGTGCCCCGGTGCGTGGGAAGCGACGTCCAGTCATCGTGGAGCACGTTGCCCGGCCAGAACCAGTAGCCCCCCGGGCCCATGCAGAAACTGTACATGTGCGCTGGCATCCCCCCAGGGTCGGCCGGGGGGTGGAACTGGTACCACAGCGTGCCCCCATACAGGACGCTCGCGCCCCACTCGCGGAATCGCTGCATGTCCTTCTCGACCCGCTCGCAGAATCCCGGGCAGTAGGTCGCCTCGGCGTAGTCGAGCACGGGCATCTCGGGCGTGCCTAGCCCGCGCGCCAGCCCCCGGCAGAACCAGTTGCCTATCTCCAGCACGTAGACGCAGAAGAGGAAGCGAGGGTTGATGCGCTGCAGGTCCTCGCGGATCCAGCAGGCGATCTTGTAGGTCTCCTCCTCCAGGTACTTGTCGTAATCCGGCATCAGGCCCTGCTGCTTGAGCCACTCGTGGCGTTCGGCTCCCGTCGCGAGCTCGGCGAGCACGGCCGCGTCCTTGCCCCGGGCGCGCAGGAACCCGCCCAGGCAGTGGTCGCAGAAGCAGGTGCCGGACAGCATGTAGTGACCGTAGTCCCAGCACTGGTACATCTCGGGGTCCAGGCCGTAGCCGACCAGGTAGGGATTGTCGAGCGAGAGGCGGGCGAGAGCCCGCCCCCGGCGCAGGACCACCTGCTCCCACCACCGGCGGTCAAGAGGGCACGGGGCCAGAGGGTACTTGTCAAAGTGCTTGACATACAACCCGGGGCGACAGCCCTCCCAGGCCTGCACCTCCCACTTGGTACCGCCCAGATCCACCGCGGGCATGAGGCGTAGCTGGAAACGGCGGGCGTAGTCGGCCCACTGGGCGACCGCCGCGGTCCAGGCGGCCAGACCTTCGTCGGTGACGAACTCCTGCCGCAAGCCCTCGAAGTCGAGCATGTCCAGGTTCAGCCTCGCAAGCTTGAAGTCGCGGACCGAGTGATAGTACACGGGCGACTCCGTGCGCTGCCCCTGGCCCACGGCCTCGACGGCCCAGCGGTTGGCGCGGACCGTCAGACGGCAGGCATTGGCGGAAGCGGGGCCGCTGTTCACGAGCAGACGGTGAAGGCCGGGCTCGCGGGCTTCCAGCCGGGCCACGTCGGCCTGGCCGGGGGCCACCTCGCCCACGTCACCCAGCCGGCCGTCGGGCGAGATCACGGCCCAGACGGTCGAGGGGAAGACGTCGTGGCCGTCCAGCGCGGCGATGCGAACGCTGGCCCGCTCACCGCGCGCTAGCTGCAGCAGCAGCACGTGAGGCCCGCGGAGGGCGAGGGGCTCGGAGGAGCCGCCCGCAGCGCTGAGGACGTCCTCGCGGAAGGGGACGATGTTGCAGCGGTGGCGAAGATTGGCGCGAAGGCGCTCAGTCTGGAGCCAGCGGACGGACGGGTCCAGGGGGCCAGGGTCCTGAGGTTGCAGAGCCACCCCGGCATGCAGCGCGCCTAGGACCGGCAGAAGGACCAACGCGGCACCGATCACGGTGGCATCCCCTCCTCATGGGTAGCGCGAACGCGGGAAGGTTCGCGCCGGAGGGCGATAAGCCTTCGGGGAGGCCGGCCGCGCGGCCCCCACCTCGCACCCCCATACAGCATCCTCGCCCGGGGCGGGGCTTGGGCCCGGCCGTCCCACCTTGCCCTGCCGCGCGTGTCGCCTTGAGGTCGAGGGGGGCCGATCCGGCCCGAGCATGCCCCCGCAAATGCCAACAACACACCCCAGGGCGGGGATCGTCCCGCCCTGGGGACAATCACGTGGGAGCCGAAGCCGGGCAGGCCGAAAGGCCTAGGCGGGCGGGTCGGCGTCCACCAGGTCCCACCAGCGCAGCTTCAGACCCTGGGCGCCGTTGGGCCCGTACACCACGTCGGACTTCATCGCCTTCACGTGCCCGTCGCAGAACAGGAAGTTCCCCATGTCGTTGTGCACGGTGATGGCCGCCGAGCAGCCGTTGCCGGCCGCTCGCCCGGCGTCCCAGCCGTTGCCCGGACTGACGCGCGGGTCGCCGCCGCCGCCCCACATGTCGGCAATGTAGATCTTCTGGGCGGGCCGCGGGATGCGAGCCAGCTCGACTCTGCTCAGCCACCCGCAGTTGACCCCGTAGCCCAGGGGTACCTGCCGAGCGCCCACGAGCAGCCTTTGCCTGCTCGGGCACACCAGGATCTGGGCGTTCTTCATGTAGGGCATGAGCTCGTCGCCCCAGAAGTGCCAGTTCGGGTCTGTCCACACGTCGCCGAGCCACGCCTGGCAGGTGATCTCGTCGTAGTCCTGCGCGTACATCTGCCAGGCGAGACCGATCTGCTTAAGGTTCGACTGGCAACTGGCCTGGCGAGCCTTCTCGCGCGCTCGCGCGAACACCGGGAAGAGAATCGCTGCCAGAATCGCGATGATGGCAATCACGACCAGCAGCTCGATCAGCGTAAACGCTTTCCTATGCATGAGCATGAGAGCCTCCTCACGGATTCCGGCCTGCGGTCAGGCCGGGATTCGGGTACCGGCGATCCCCATGGCAGGCCGACCTGCGAACCGCTGCTGAAGCCCGCGGCGCCAGGGCCCGCGCTGGCTCGACGACACCTTCGTGCCTCGGCCCGGGGGTCTGGCATGCCACAACGGGTCACGCCGTCTGTGATACCCAGCCTAATGGTACCCGCTGGTGTGTCAGGACGCAACCCGAATCCCCGGATCACCCACGAGCCGCCGGCCGGGAGCCGAGGAAGCACGCCAGCCCCGCCTGTGTTGACACGCCCCTGGCTGGCCGCTTAGGATGGCCTTGCCCTGCCGGACGGGGGATATGAACGTGAGAACCGACCTTCTATCCGCTACAAGAGACCGAGTGCTGGTCTGCGAAGGCGCCATCGGCACGATGCTGGCGCGCAAGGGCGTGCGCGTGCGCAACTCGGGCGAAGCGAACCTCACCCACCCCGAGGTGGTGGCCGAGGTACATCGCGAGTACCTCGAGGCGGGTGCCGAGGTCTTCCAGACCAACACCTTCGTGTCAAATCTGCCAATGCTGGAGCGCGCCGGTCTGGCATCGCGGGCCGCCGAGCTACAGGCCGCGGCCCTGCGAATCCTCCGCGACGCTGTGGGCGACCGGGGCTACATCGGCATCAACCTCGGGCCCACGGGCGAGCTGCTCGAGCCGCTGGGCGAGCTGAGCAGGGACCGCGCGATCGGGGTCTTCCGCCAGCAGCTCGAGGCGATGCTCCCGGTCGGGGCGGATTTCATCCTCGGCGAGACCTTCGAGGCCCTGGAGGAGGCAGAGGCGGCGGTTCGCGCCGCCAAGGAGCTGGCGCCGGACTTGCCCCTCGCCATCACCATGTCCTTCTCCCTGCCCAACGGGCGCAGCAGCATGGGCGTGACGGGGCGGATCGCGGCCGAGCGCCTCCTGGAGCTCGGCGTGGACATCCTCGGGGCGAACTGCGGCCACCCCGACGGCCTGCTGAAGGCCTTCGCCGAGATGGCGGAGGTGGGCGGGAGCCGCGTGCTCATGGCCCAGGCGAACGCCGGCCTGCCCGTGCTCCGCGGCGAGGAAACGGTGTTCGACGCCACCCCGCAGTGGAGCGGCGAGACGGCGGCGCGGCTCATCGAGCTGGGTGCGCGCATCGTCGGCGGGTGTTGCGGGACCACCCCGGACCACATACGGCAGATAGCCAGGGCGGCCCAGGCCGCCGTGTGAGACCGGGGGCATGCTTCCGGGCTCGCCGCGGCAGCACCCTGGCCGAGGCGCTGTATTTACTACGCCCAGAGGCTGGACAGCACGCGGCCGGCCCGCGGCCCGGGAAGGGTTGACTCCCGCCTCCCGAGTCTGTTAGAGTCACACGCCCCCCGAAGGCAATGGGGGGTAGCGTTTTGTTGGGGAGGCTGGCTGCATTGGCCCAGCACGATACGCGTAGGAGCCGCGAAGAAGACGATCTGGAAGATCGCGTGGTCAGAATAGACCGCACCCGCAAGACCGTCGCCGGCGGCCGCGTCTTCAGCAGCCGCGCCGTTGTCGTGGTCGGCGACCGCCGAGGCAACGTCGGCCTGGGTGTCGGCAAGGCGCGCAACGCGCCGGACGCCGTGGCGAAGGCTCGCGAGCGGGCCAAAAGAGCCATGATCCGCGTTCCCCTGGACGGGTACACCATACCTCACGAGGTCATCGGCACCTGCGGCGCGGCCGAGGTACTGCTCAAGCCCGCCTCGCGCGGCACGGGCATCATCGCGGGCGGCGCCGTGCGGCAGATCATTGACGTGAGCGGCATCCGCGACGTCTTGACCAAGTCGCTGGGCCAGGGCACCGTATTCAACCGCGCCAAGGCCACCTTCGACGCCCTGAGGAAGCTTCGCGACCCCCGCGCCGTGGCGGCCTCCAGGGGCAAGAACGTCGAGAGCATGCTGGGTCGCAGTGTCACCGACCCCTACCGCGAGACGGCGGAGGGCGACGATGCGTCCCCGATAGCGCTGGCCGACGACGACTCGGACGAGGACACGGACAACGACGATTAGCCCTGTCGGCCGCAGGCCTGGTGAGACCGACTTCCAGCCGCCCCGGCACGAGCGCTGACTCTGCCGGGGCGTCTTACATGGTGGGGGTGGGTCCCCGGACGGGCGCATTCTTCGACGGGTATGGCACGGGCGAAGCCGGGGCCGTAGAATACCTATGGCGCCGAGCCGCAGCCACGGCGACTGGAGACCAGGTAGATGAGTGAATCCGGCAAGTCCAGCAACCTCTGGGGCGGACGATTCGCGGCGGATATAGACGACCTCGCGCTCGCCTACAGCGAGTCCACGCTGGCGGACTCCAGGATGGTCGAGGAGGATATCTGGGGCAGTGAGGCCCACGCCGTGATGCTCGCGGCCTGCGGGATCATCCCTGAGGCCGACCTCCGCGAGACCCTCCGCTGGCTGGAGAAGGCCCGCGAGCAGTTCGACGCCGGCGCCCTCGAGCTGAAGCCCGAGCTGGAAGACGTGCACATGAACGTCGAGTGGTACCTGCGCGAGGGAGCGGGCCCCGAGATGGGCGGGCGCCTCCACACAGCCCGCTCGCGGAACGACCAGGTCGTGACGGACGCCCGGATGCACCTGCGCACGCGCCTGCTCGCGACCGCCGACCTGGTGGCGGACCTGCAGCAGGTGCTGCTTGCCATCGCCGCCGAGCACGCCGAGACCGTGATGCCCGGGTACACGCACACCCAGCACGCCCAGCCGGTGTCGGTCGGGTTCTGGCTGTCGGGCCACGCATCGGCGCTCGAGCGCGACGGCCTGCGGTTGCGGCAGGCCTACGACCGCGTGAACCGCTGCCCGCTGGGCGCCTGCGCCTTCGCCGGCACTTCGCTGCCCACGAACCGGCGGCTCACGGCGCGCCTGCTGGGCTTCGACGGCCTGGTCGAGCACGCCCTGGACGCCGTGCAGAGCCGGGACTTCGTCCTCGAGAGCCTCGCGGTGCTGGCGATCCTGGCCTCGAATCTGTCGCGAATCGCCGAGGAGATCGTGCTCTTCAGCACCTACGAGTTCGGGATGCTCGAGCTGGACGACGCCTTTGCCTCGGGCAGCAGCATCATGCCTCAGAAGAAGAACCCGTGCCTGGCGGAATTGGCCCGCTCGCGCACCGGCCTGGTCTACGGCCGCCTGATGCAGGCCCTCACGATGATGAAGGCTATCCCCAGCGGTTATAACAGGGACACTCAGGAGGACAAGCCTCCGCTGTGGGAGGCGCTGGACAGCGTCCAGGACACGCTGCGCGTGCTGGCGGCGATGCTGAAGACGGCACGCCTCAAGACCGAGCGCATGGCCGAGCTGCCCGGCGCCAACTTCGCCACGGCCACGGAGCTGGCCAACTGGCTCGTACGCGAGCGCGGGCTGCCCTTCCGCACGGCCCACGAGATCGTGGGCCGTGTGGTGGGCACGCTGGCGCGCGAGGGCAAGACCTTCGCTGACCTCGCCCGCACCCGCGAGCTCCTGGCGGAGCGGGACGTGGAGGCCGAGGAAGACGTGCTGCGCGAGCTGCTGGACCCGGCCGCCTGCATGAGACGACAGACCTCGGAGGGAGCGACGGGCCCCGAGCAGGTGCGCGGGCAGATCGTGCGGCTCGAGGCGACCGTCGAGGACCTACGCGCCTGGGTGGCCGAGCGCCGCTCGGCGGTCCAGCAGGCCCGCGAGTTGACGGAGCGGATCGTCGCTGCGGTGCTGGCGGGAGGCGCGCTGGCCGACGCCGGTGTGCCGGAGGTGTGCCGATGACGCACGTGATGGCCGAGCTGGTGTGGAATGAGAGGATGATGGAGGAGTATCACCTGATGGCCGTCGCGGCCCCCGAGATGGCGGCGGAGGCGAAGCCCGGCCAGTTCGTGCACGTGCGGGTCGGACCGACCCACGACCCGCTGTTGAGGCGCCCCCTGAGCGTGCTGCGGGCCGACCCGGACGCCGGTCGGCTATGGATGCTGGTGAAGGTCGTCGGGCGAGGCACGCGGCTCCTGGCCGACATGGAGCCGGGGTCCAGGATAGACATGATGGGGCCACTGGGTCACGGCTGGCCGGAGCCGCCGCCCAAGGGCGACCTGCTGCTCGTGGCCGGAGGCGTGGGCGTGGCCCCGCTGATCTTCTGGGCCGAGAGGCTCCAGGCCAAGTTCCCCGACTCGAGTGTCGTCTCCATCTTCGGGGCGGCGCGGGATGCGGACCTGGCCTGCTGGCTCGAGCTGGCCGCCCGCTCGGACGAGTTCTACGTGGCCACCGAGGACGGCAGCGCCGGCGAGCAGGGCCTGGCGACCGAGCTGCTGGCGAACCACCTGGCCCGCCGCGACGTGGGCGCCGTGTACGCCTGCGGGCCGCGCGGCATGCTCGTGGCGGCCGCGAGGAAGTGCGCCCAGGCCCGGCTGGCGTGCTTCGTGGCCATGGAGCAGTGGATGGGATGCGGCATCGGCGCGTGTCTGGGATGCGCCGTGCCCGCGGCGAAGGGCGGCTTCGTGAGGGTGTGCACCGAGGGGCCCGTCTTCGCCGCGGAGGACATTGACTGGGAGGCCCTCGCCGAATGACCAGCGCGCCGGTGGATATGAGCGTACAGGTGGGGCCGCTGGCCCTCCGGTCGCCGGTGACGGTGGCGTCCGGCACCTTCGGCTTCGGCGAGGAGTACGCCGCCTACGTGGACCTCACCTCGCTCGGCGCCATCGTGACCAAGGCGGTTACCCTCGAGCCCAGGACGGGCAACCCGGGCCCGCGCGTGTGGGAGACCAGCGCCGGGATGCTCAATTCCATAGGCCTCCAGAACCCCGGTATTGAAGCGGTGGTAGCCGAGAAGCTGCCCGGGCTGGTGAGTCTGGGCGTGCCGGTGATCGTGAACATCGCTGGCGAGACAGTGGGCGAGTACGTGGAGCTGGCGCGCAGGCTCGGGCAGGTCGAGGGCCTGGCCGCGCTTGAGGTCAACGTGTCCTGCCCGAACGTGGACCGCGGCGGGATGGAGTTCTGCGCGGACCGCACGGCGCTGGCGGAAGTCGTGGCGGCCGTCCGCGATGCCACGCACCTGCCCCTGGTGGTGAAGCTCTCGCCGAACGTGGGCGACATCGTGCCCGTGGCCGAGACGGCGCTGACGGCCGGGGCGGCCGTGCTGTCGCTGATCAACACGCTCGTGGGCATGGCGATAGACGCGCGACGGCGCAGGCCGCGGCTCGTGCGAGGCACCGGCGGCCTGTCGGGGCCGGCCATCAAGCCTGTCGCCCTGGCCATGGTCTGGCGTGTCTGGCGGGCGCTGCGCTGCCCCATCATCGGTATGGGCGGCATCATGACCGGCGAGGACGCCGCCGAGTTCCTGCTCGCCGGCGCCGCGGCTGTGGCCGTCGGCACCGCCAGCTTCGTTGACCCCACCTCGGCGTGCCGCGTGGGCCTCGAGCTCGACGAGTTCTGTCGCCGCGAGGGTGTGGCCGCCGTCGCTGAGCTGACGGGAGCCCTGCGGGCGTGAGCGCGACAAGGGCCCTCCCCGCCCCGATCAGGTGGCCAAGCCAGTGAAGACCCTGCCCAAGGTGACCATCCCGACCCAGACCCACGACAGGCTCCGCGCGCTCGCCGCCCAGGTCCTGGCCGGCGCGCGCGGCGAGCTTGCCGACGGCACCGCCTACTGGCGCCCCGACGGCGAGGGCCGGTACGACGGCGTCTGGCTGCGCGACTTCTGCTACGCGGTCGAGGGCGCGGCCGACCTGCTCCCCGACGAGGCCATTCTGCCCGTCGTGGACCTCTTCCTCAGGCACCAGCGCGATGACGGCTCGATCCCCACGCGCGTGATGGCCGACGGGCAGCCCGACTACCTCGAGGGGCCGCGCGAGGCGCCCATCGGCTCCGCACCCCCCACCGACAACCCCAGCTTCCTGGCGAAGACGATCTGCGCCTACGTCGAGCGCACCGGCGACTGGCGGGCCCTGTGCCACCGCCTGCACGCGCTGACGCTCGCCGTGGACTCGGTGCCGCGCGACCGCGACGGCCTGGTCGTGATAGACCCCGCCGTGCCCGGGTCCGGCTACGGCTTCACCGACTGCATCGCCAAGACGGGCAGGGAGCTCTTCAGCTCCCTGCTTACCTGGGAGGCCTTCCGCCGCCTCGCCGAGACCTGCCGCCGATGGGAGCTCCACGAGGAGGCGCACGACTGGTACGAACGAGCCCAGCCCATGGAGGCCGCGATCGGCGGGTTCTACGAGCCCGACTGGGGCATGTTCATGGCGGCGACGCGGGACGGCCGACAGATTGACGTATGGGGTAGCGCCTACGCGTGCGTCATCGGCGCCACGAGCAGCAAGCAGCGAGGGACGGTCAGGGCCTGGCTGCTCGGCAGGCCCCAGGCCTGGGGCTGGCGAGCGCACGTGCGCCACCTGCCCGCGGGCGAGCATTGGGCTAGCCTGCTCAGGCCCGTGGAGCCCGAGACGTACCAGAACGGCGGCTACTGGGCCGTGGCCACGGGGTGGGTCGCCCAGGTGCTTTTCACGCAGGACAAGGCCCTGGCGCGGAGCATCATCGAGGACGTCCTCGCCGAGTTCGAGGACTTCGGCGTGATGGAGTGGATCCACCCCGAGAGGGGGCGCCACACGCGGTCCTACGTGGCCAGCGTGTGCAACGTCCTCGCCTCGGTCGCGCCCTCGCGGAAGCTCTAGCGCTGGTGACGCAGGGCCGGCCCGGAGGTGGTGGCTCGTGGCGAAGCGCCGGTCGTACAGGACCCTCGACGGCAGCAGAGCATGGGAGCTCGTGCGCCCCGAGGACGGTAGCGAGCGGATGAGCGTGGCGCGAGCCCGCGTGGACGCCGGGCAGCGGACCCTTGCCCACAGGCACCGCACTAGCGACGAGGTCTACTACGTGCTGAGCGGCGACGGCACGGTCGTGGTGGCGGGGTGCGAGACGGCGGTGCGGCCCGGCGACGTGGTGCTGATCCCGGCGGGCGCCGAGCACTGGGTCGCCAGCGGCCACCGGGGCCTGGAGCTGCTGTGCCTATGCTCGCCGCCCTACGAGCATGACGACACGGACCTGACGGGGACGCAGGAATGACGAAGGAGGACCTGCCGCAGGAGCTACGCCAGCGCGTCGAGGCTGCGGAGCAGCGGCTGGGGCGGCGCTTGGTGTTGCGCGGCGCGCGCTGGCCCGACCCGACCCTGCGGGGACGGGTGACCCGGCGGGCGGGGGCTCTTGTGTTAGAATACCGCGACGATGTGGTAGGTTTCTTCTGGCACTACGACATCATCAGTGAGCTGTTAGACCATGTCGAGAAGGACCATCTGGAGATCACCTTGCGCGACCGTGAACACCCAAGCATCGAGGACCCTCCGCGGCTTGGCCCCGAGGACTAGGCGAGCCAGGCCGGCTCTGCTCGCGGCGGTGACGCTGCTGGCCGCGGCCGTGCTGCTCGGCTGCCTGGGGGCGGGATGTGCCGGCAACCGGGTCATGGCCCGGGTCGGCAAGGGCGTTGTGCGCCACGACGAGTGGATGCGGCAGTTGGTGAGGGAGCAAGGGGCGGAGGAGTTGCTGGCCCTGGTGGACGAGGCCATCATCCGCCAGGAGGCGGCCAAGCTGGGTGTGGCGCCGGACGGCCAGGCGACGCAGGCGAAGACTGGCGAAGTGGTGGCCCTGATGGGCTCGCAGTCGGCGCTCGACGAGCGCCTGCAGTCGCTGCGCATGACGATGGACGATCTCAGGCGCCGGGCGGAGAGCCTGGCGCTGCTGGACGCGGTGGTGCGCAAGCAGGTTAGGGTGTCGCAAGCCGAGGTGGCGGCCTACCACCAGGAGCACAGGAAGGACTTCCGCCGCGGGCCGACCGTCCGCGTGCGGCTCATGCTCTTCGCCACGAAGGAGAACGCCGACGCCGTGATGACGGCCCTCAAGGCCGGCGGCGACTTCGCGGGATTGGCCAAAGAGCTCTCGGACGACCCCGGCACGAAGGACGCCGGTGGCGACACCGGATGGTTCGAAGAAGGGGACTACGCGCCGGAGATCAGCCGGGTGGCCCTCAAGCTGGACCCGGGCCAGCTAAGCCCGGTCTTCAAGGGTCCCGACGGCTGGTACATCCTGCGCTGCGAGGGCAAGCGCCCTGCAGGCGAACTGCCCCCCGAAGAGGTGCAGGACCGCATCCAGAACCGGCTCGTTCAGCAGAAGCTTCTCGAAGAGCGGGCCAAGTGGCTCATCCAGAAGCGCTCCGAGGCCGCCATCGTGGTCAAGGACCGCCGGCTCGCCAAGCCCTTGCAGGCCCTCCTGGCCACAGCGCCCCCGCCGACCCCCTTGCCGGGGCTGATGACGCCCGACCGCATGTTCCTGCAGACCCCTCCGGCCCCCACCGGGATCGGGGGCCCTTGATGACCAGCGGGAGGCAGGCCGACGAGAGGGAGAGGATGAGCAGATGATGGAGCATCGGGCTCGCGTGCTGGTACTCCAGACGCGAGAGGACGCGGAGCGCGAGATCGGCGGGCTCGGCCTGCAGGAGCCGGCGCTGCAATGGCTGGCCGCCAAGAGCCGCGTGGTGGCCGTCCGCCTGGAGCACGTCACCGGCCGGGCCGCCGCGCTGCTCAAGCAGGAATGCCTGGCGGTGGGTTGCGATTGTGTGGTGGCGCCGCAGGTCGCGAGCTTCGACGATACGCCCAGGCCCGTGATCGTGCTGGCGACGCCGCGGCAGTACGCGCGCCTGCTCGAGCGGCTCCCGGGGCAGGCGATGGGGCTGGCGGTGCTGGGCGACGCGCTCCGGGCGGTGCTGGCGGCCTACGAGGGCTGCCGGCGGCCCCGCTGGACCTGCCGCGGGCGTGAGGCCGGCACCGACCGCGGCACGGTCGTGGTGGGCATCATCAACGTGACGAGCGACTCCTTCTCCGGCGACGGCCTGGGCGGTGACCTCGAGGCGGCGGTGGAGCAGGGCAGGACCTTCGCGGAAGCCGGAGCCGCGGTCCTCGACGTGGGGGCTGAGTCCACGCGGCCCGGCAGCCTGCCCGTCTCGATCGAGGAGCAGATAGCGAAGGTGGTGCCGGTCGTGCGAGCGCTGGCCGAGCAGACCGACGCTCTGGTATCGGTTGACACGCAGTTCTCGGAGGTGGCGCGCGCGGGCCTCGAGGCCGGCGCGGCGATAGTGAACGACGTGAGCGGGCTGCGCGGCGAGGGGATGGTCGAGACCGTGGCCGAGCACGGGGCCGGCGCGGTGATCATGCACATGCTCGGCGAACCCCGCACGATGCAGGCCCACCCCAGGTACAAGGACCTGATGACCGAGGTCTACGACTTCCTGTGCCGGCGCGTCGAAGCGGCCCTGCAGGCCGGCGTGGCCGAGGACGCCCTGGCGGTGGACCCGGGCTTCGGGTTCGGCAAGACCGTGCAGCACAACCTCGAGCTCCTCCGGCGGCTGCGGGAGATGCACTCCCTGGGGCGCCCCGTGCTCATCGGGACGTCCCGCAAGTCCACGATCGGGAAGGTGCTCGACAGACCTGCGGGCGAGCGCGTCCTGGGAACGGCGGCCACCTGCGCTGTGGCGATCGCCCACGGGGCGCACGCGATCCGGGTCCACGACGTCAGTGACATGGTGCAAGTGGCCAGGATGACCGACGCCATCCTCGACGGCTGGGATAGCGATGCGGCAGACTGAAGAGGCGCGCAAGAGCCGCCTGCGGGCAGCCGCCTGGCGTCGCCGCAACCGCCTGAAGCCCGCCGACATCGAGGCCAAGAGCCGGGAGATCGCCCGGCGCGTCCTGCTGCTGCGCCTCTGGACCCAGGCCCGCGTTGTCCTCTCCTACTGCGCCTTCAACAGCGAGGTGCGCACTGAGCAGTTGATCGAGGCGGCGCTGGCCGAGGGCAAGCGCGTGGCGCTGCCCCGCGTCAACCGACAAGAGCGCAGCCTGGACCTATACTACGTCAGAGGACTGGGCGAGGAATGGGTAGCACCCGGAACCTGGCGGATACCCGAGCCCCTGCCCGACCGATGCGAGCCCGCCTGCGTCGAGGACCTGGACCTCGTCCTCGTCCCGGGCGTGGCCTTCGATACGGTAGGCGGCAGGATCGGGTACGGTGGCGGCTACTACGACCGCCTGCTCCACGCCCTGCGCCAGGATCAGCAGCAGAAGGCTGTGGGCCTGGCCTTCGAGGACCAGATCGTCGAGGACGTGCCCCTGAGCTTCTTCGATTTCCGCGTGCCCATCATCGTCACCAACCGGCGGGTCATCTCGGCTCTCTCCTGAGAGCCTTGCCACCAGGGCGGCCGGGCGGAGAAGATCTTTTGCCGATTCGGCGGCCAAGAAAGGGGGAGGAGATTCGGCCCCGATGAAGAAAAACAAAAACAGAGGATTCACAACACCACAGGTGGTGATGAGAATGCGCCGGGGATTCACGCTCATTGAGTTGCTGGTAGTGATCGCGATTATCGCGATCCTCGCGGCGATCCTCTTCCCTGTCTTCGCCCGGGCTCGCGCCAAGGCGCGCCAGGCAAGCTGCACGTCCAACGTCAAACAGATGATGCTCGGCCTGATGATGTACGTGCAGGACTACGACGAGAAGTTTATGTACTGGACTACGGGCATAGGTGACGCCAACCCATCGAGCATGGCTTGGTGGGCCTCGGTCTACCCCTACATCAAGAACACGGGTGTCTACTGCTGCCCGGAGGCCAACACCTCCAACGTAGACTACGCCACCTACCACTACCACAACACGCACTTCTGGCTCTCCCCCAGCAATATCTACGGCATGAACCCGAACGTGCAGTACCGCGCGAACGGGCTGAAGATCGGGCAGATCCCGGCCCCGTCCACGCTGATCGTGATCGGGGACTCCTGCCACGGGATGGGCGACGACTGGCGGATGTGCTTCCCGAACGCGCCGGGCTCCTGGAGCTCCAGCCCACAGAAATGCGTCAACGCGCGCACCAACATGCTCGAGAGCTACGCCCGTCACAACGGCGGCAACCTCTACGGCTTCGCTGACGGGCACACCAAGTGGATGAAGTGCAGCGACGCCTACGACAAGATGCGCAACACGGCGACGCGCTACGACTACTGGCTCATACCCTAGCGCGTCGAGGCCACGTCCGGCAATCGAGCGGGCCGGCTTCCCTTGCAGGCGGCTTCGGTGAGGCAGGCCGGCAGGGACGCGCCCGGCAGTAGTCGGGTGCGTTGCCTGCTTGGCATGCCCCCGGCCACAGCGCCGATGGGGCTGCAGCCGGGCCGCCGGCTTCCTGCGAGCGCTGCCATCCGCTCCGAGTCCCTATCGCTCCTCGCGCCCCTTCTCCTCTCTGAGCCTCTTCGCGCGCTGGGTCAGGTCGTTCCACCATCCCCCGCGCTTCGTCCAGGCATCCTTGGGGCCCGTAGGGGCTGCGGCCGGGCGGCTCTCGACGGCCCGCAGCCAGCGGGGGTGGATGTTTACCAGCCTGACGCTCAGGAGCGCCGTCTCCCCCGGCGCAAGCTTGAGGAACACCAGCGGCCTGCCCAGCTCGTAGGCGAAGTCCTCGAAGCGGAAGGGCATGGTCTGCTGGCGTGAGGGTTGGCAGCCCGGGGCCAGACGGACCAGGTGTGCGGCCAGGGGCTCGGCGTCCACCTCCACCGCCACGTCGAGCGGGCTTGCTGCTGTGTTGGTGAGGACCAGGGCGCCCTCCCGGCCGCGGAGGAAGGGCTTGTAGATCACGGGAGCGCCGGCCGATACGCTGGCGATGTCGGCCTCCTCGGCACCCAGAACAGGCACGGCGGCGGCGGTCTCCCGGCCGAGCTCGTGCCAGGCCTGCAGGTCGGGCACCGGCCACCGCGCGCACAGAGCTGTCGCCCCCTGGTAGAGCAGCGCGGCTCCGGCGGCGGCCCAGGCCGTCCCCTGCGCGGGTCCGGAAGAACCACCGGCGGTGCGCAGGTCGGCCCAGGCTATCGGCAGCGTTAGCTCCCTCTGGCTGAGACGCGCTCGCAGGGGCGCCGGGTCGAAGCGGCGGTACAGGTCCTGCCAGAAGGCCATCTGCTCGACCGGGCGTCCGTCCACGGCGGCCCGAGCCATCTCCACGACGGGGACCGACGGCGGCACGGTGAGCACGCAGCTCAGCTTCCCGTCGCACCTGGCCAGCGCGTCCACGTCCTCAGCTGATGCGTCCAGGCCCCCGTCGCCCGACCGGAGCGGCAGCGGACCGGCGGCCAGCGCCCAACCCCGGTCCGCCACGGCCTGGTTCGCGGCCAGCCCCTTGACGCCCGACGGCCACTGGGCAGGCTCGGACCACAGGCAGACGATCCTGGCCCAGCCGCCTGCCTCGGAGGCGGCCAGGGCCGCCAGCTCCTCGGGCGATCCGTAGGCGAGTACCTCCGGGCCGAGCCGGGGCGGCCCCAGCCCACGCACCAGCGACGCGGGCGCCATCACCAGGCTGACGGGTTGGCCCAGCGCGGCGCGCAGGTCCTCCGGCGCCGCCTCGGCCGGCAGGAAAGCCCCCAGGGCCGGATAGGCCGGCGAGCACTCCAGGCGGATGGGTGCCGCCTTCTCCTGCCCGCTAACCTCGAAGACGACCTTGCCCCAGCTCTCGCCCGCCCAGAAGCTCGCCACCTCCGGGCGCAGCACGATCTGCTGGTGGGCCTTCAGGGGCACCCTAACGGAGGGCAGCCACACCCACGGTGGGCCCTCGAGCGAGATCCTGAGCTGCACCTCGCCGTCCGCGGTGTTAACGCCCTCGGCACGGAACTCCTCGCGACGGCCCCGCGCGCACGTAGCGCTGGTGGGCATGATCAGGCGGACGCTGCCCACGTCAACCGCCAGACGCTGCTCCCGGCCGACCGTGAGGCAGCGCGCGTCCAGCGTGCCCGTGGGCTGCCAGTCCGCGGGCAGTGGCGGAGGCACCTCCGCGTCGCCCCAGAGCTCCTCCAGCTTCGTCCCCTGTGAGCCAGCCCCTGCGCTCCAGCGGTCGGTCGTGAAGCCTGACAGAAGCCATCGGTCGCCCCCAGCACAGCCCAGGTAAAGGGGCGCGTCAGGCGGGCGCAGCAGCCGCAGCTCTACCGTGTGGCGGGTCGAGTCGGCGGCGGGACTGATTGCCGCCCACGTGTCCTCCGGGCCGGTGCCCACGAGGAGGGGCCCCGTCCCGGCCTCGTGGATGGCGCCCACGGTCAACTGCAGGCGCGGCTCGCCCCCAAGCTCCTCGGCGGACCAGAGGATGCCCGCGGGGCCTTCGAGGCCTACGGCTCCGTCGGCGGCCTCACGCGCGCCCGCCCCCACAAGCTGGCGCGCCGGAGCCACTTCGGCCGCCCCCAGGACGAGCGCGCACAGACCCACAAGCACGACGTATCGGTAACCGGTTTTCATTTGCCCCAAAGCTCCTGCCAGATATCCCCTACGCCCGCCTTCTCGGCGGCCGCGGCGTACAGGTTCAGCCAGCCGATGATGAAGGCGATGGTCGCGAGCACCGTCATCACCGTTGAGAGGAGGATGACCGAGCCGATGCGCACGCCCCACAACCGGCGCGCCGTGGACTCGCGTGCGTCCTCGGTGAGACGGCGGAAGCCTTCCTCAAGGCGCCCCGAATGGAAGGCCGTGGCGAGAGTGCCCCGCTCGGCGGCCGTGAGAAAGGGGAAGGCCTGCGTGACGTTCTCGATGGCCACGCCGCGACGCAGGCCCTCGGCGGCGCGGTGCACCCGCCGAGCCAGGTACAGGTTGCCAGTGGCGTCCGCGGCCAGGTCCATGGCCTCGCCCACCCCGATCCCCGCGCGCAACAGCGACGCGAGCGCCCGCAGGAACCGCAGGCCCGCGGCGCGCAGCTCGTAGCCACGAAGCAGCGGCATCAACAGCATCACCCGGTCCCGGATCGGGCGCGTGATCTGCAGGCCCGACAGGACGCGCAGGACCATCCACATCATCAGCAGCAGTAGCAGCACCGGCATCAGGCGCGTCAGGAGAAGATGGAAGTACCAGCTCGCCCCGTAAACCATGATCCAGGGCACCGGCGGCACCAGGACGACGGCCGCCAGAAGAAAGCTGTAGTACACCCGCGCCACGAGGAACCAGTGAAGGCCCTTGTACAGGCGGCCGTAGGACTCCTCCAGCTCCCGGCAGATGCCCTCCCAGTCTCCGCTGGCATCGGCGGCACGCAGCAGGCCCAGGTCCTGGGGAGGGAAGAGCTGGGGATACCGTGCCAGCTCCTCGGACAGAGAGGCGCCCGCCGCGAGATTCGGCGATACTTCGGCCATGGCGGTGCGCAGAGCCCCCGACGCGGCCCGTTCGCTCAACGAGGCGGCGGCCTCATGGGGTGAGACCCCCGCGCCAAGCAGGCTGGCCAACTGGTTGTAGAAGCTGGACATATGGCCAGGCCAGGGGCGCAGGACCAGCAGCGGCCAGAAGATCCGGGTGAGCTTCCCTGCCGCGGCCTGGGGCTCAGACACCCGCACGGGCTCGGGGCGCGGCCCGCAGTAGTCTACCTGCCAGCCGTAGCCGGCCAGCGCCTTCAGGGCGGAGAGACGGTTGGGGGCATCCAGTACTCCGGACTTCTGGGCCCCGTCCTCCGTGTGGGCTCTGTAGAAGAATTGCATGGGCATGAGGCAAGGCCTGATGACCTGCCGGAAGGATAATGTGACGCAGCGGCGGGCAACAGTCAAGCGCGTGGCCGCGCCCGCGCCCGGCGCCGGGGGCATGGCCCCGTCTACTCGCGGTTCTCGGCCAGCAGATCGGGGCGCTCCGTGGCGAGAAGCTTGGCGAGCCGGTCGTGCAGCAGCGCGCCGTAGGCCGCGCTGTCCGGGTGCTGTGCCACCCTCGGGTTCTCGCGCCGGAGCTGGTCGGCGGCCCGGCGCTCCAGGTCGAGCCGGTCCTCCTCGCTGAGCAGAGCCAGGGCCTCGGCTGGGTCGCGCGGGGCGCCACGCCGGGGCCGCTCGCGGGGTGCCAGGGCCGTGTCGCGGGACGGCTCGGACGTCTGAGGCGCGTATCCCGGCGGGGCGGGCCATCCCTCCTGGATCGCGCGCACCAGCAGCGCGGCCGGATTCCGCGCCTCCCGGAAGGGCAGGTAGTCGAGCTGCTCCTGCACGGCCTCCACGTCCGTGAGGACAAGCTGCACGGCCACGGGCTCGGCCATGCCCAGGTCCGTCAGCCGGCGAACCACGTCCTCGTGTGGCACCGGCGCTTCCCTGCGGCGACCGAAGCGGTACACGACCATCTCGTCCCCGGTCACAGCGGACGTCTCGTACCGCACGGCCCGCAGGAAGCCGATCCCGAGCAGCTCCTCGTGGGCACGGGCCAGCTCGGCGCGGATGTGGCTGGGGTAGTACGCCCGGCTCATGCCCAGCTTCTCCAGGGCCAGCTTGGTCAGACCTATGCGGAACTGGCTCTTGCCGTCATAGCCCTTCTTGTCCAGATACCGATACAGACGGCGTGATACAGCGCTGCGCAGAGAAAGGTACGTGCCCAGATCCAGCCGCTTGACGTACCCTGCCAGGAACGATGTGAAGATCACGCGGTTCCATCGAATGAAGCTGCTGGGGGCCTGGCCGTCGCGCGCCTTGCGCCCACGGGGCTCGTTGAACAGCGCGTAGTCGTCCAGAATGTGGAACCCCACGTCCACGTAGGACCGGGTACGGCGGTCGTAGAAGGCCCGTGTGGCCGTGATCGTGACCCCCAGCAGGCGGTCCAGGGCGCAGCGCAGCCGGCGGTAGGAGCTCCCCTTGTCTGGCCAGCCCAGCCGGCGCAGGACGTCGTAGCGGGAGAAGTGTACCTTCGGCTCCTGGAGGCCCTGCTCGCGCGTCAGCTCCGTGAGGATCAGGTAGACCAGCTCGTCGGTGGCCGTCGGCAGGCCGAACTCCTCGGCACCCGTGACCGTCCACACACGCCGAACGGGTTCCCCTTCGGCGCCGCGGATCTCATCCGTGAAGATGATGCTGGCGACTCCCGGCCGCTGCCGGTCCGACAGCAGCGCGAAGGGAAACTCTACCAGGTTTAGCTCGTCGTAGGCTAGACGAACTTGTACACTGCTGCGTCCACTGCTGCGTCGGTTGGGCATTGTGCCGTGCTGCGTCTCTTGATATGGCCCCGGCCATGACCAGACTACCAGATGGCGACTCGTGCTGCAAGCCTTCACCTCACGGCCGGTCACTGGTCGCCGGGGCGTCCCGCCGCTTGCCCGGACGTCCCGCCGCGCGACGGGCAGCTATCGGCGCCCTGCTCACCCTCCGCGGGTGAGCCGCGCGACCTGCCCTCCCGCCTGTCGCGACCACCGGCCCGACCCCGCGCGTTGTGAGGGGCGCGAGCCGGGGAGTATAATCGGGTCAGCAACCCCTGGCCGCCGCCAGGGGTGGGGAACCAAAGGACGCGAATAGCATGGGAATACAGGCAGGTAGCGGGAAGACGGAAGTCTCGGACGCCACGCTGGCGGCCGTGGCCCAAGATGAGGGGATAGACGAGAGGCTGCTGCGCGAGCATGTCCAGGCAGGGCGGGCCGTGGTCCTCGGCGACGCGGAGGGCGCGGTCAGGCCGCTGGGCATCGGCGCGGGGCTGCGCGTGAAGGTAAACGCCAATCTGGGCACCTCGCCGGACTACCCGGACCTGGACCGGGAGCTGCGCAAGCTGGAGGCCGCCGTGGCTGTCGGGGCGGACACGGTCATGGACCTGAGCACCGGCGGCGACCTGGACGCCATCCGCGCGGCGATCCGGCGGGACTGCCCCGTAGCCCTGGGCACCGTGCCCATCTATGAAGCCGCGGCCGAGGCCGAGGAGCGCTATGGCGACTTCGGCAAGATCCCCGTATCCCTCCTCCTGGACGTCATCGAGCGCCACGCTGCCGACGGCGTGGACTTCATGACTCTGCACTGCGGCGTCACCCGGGCCGGCGTCGAGTTCATTCGCCGGGGCGGTCGCGTGTGCGGGATCGTGAGCCGCGGGGGCGCTCTGCTGGCCCACTGGATGCGGGCCAACGACGCTGAGAACCCCCTCTACGAGCACTACGACGACGTGGTGGACCTCTGCAAGCGTTACGGAGTGGCGGTGAGCCTGGGCGACGGTCTGCGGCCGGGCGCCTTGGCGGATGCCTCGGACGCGGCGCAGCTTCACGAGACGATGGTGCTCGGGGAGCTGGTCCTCCGGGCGCGCGAGGCGGGCGTGCAGGTCTTCGTCGAGGGCCCGGGGCACATGCCGATGGACCAGATCGCGGCCAACGTCGTCCTGATGAAGCGCCTGTGCTACGACGCGCCCTTCTACGTGCTGGGCCCGCTGGTGACGGACGTGGCGCCCGGCTACGACCATCTGGTGGGGGCCATCGGCGGCGCGATCTGCGCCCTCGCCGGGGCGGATTACCTGTGCTACGTGACGCCCGCCGAGCACATCGGCCTACCCGATGTGGACGATGTGATCCAGGGGGTAATCGCGTCACGGATCGCGGCCCACGCGGCGGACGTCGCCCGCGGGCTACCGGCCGCCCGCGAGTGGGATGACAAGATGTCCCGCGCTCGGGCCCGGCGCGACTGGGACGCCCAGGCCGAGCTCGCCCTCGACCCGGGGATTGTCCACCGCAAGCGCGGCGAGCGCGAGCCCCGCGATCCACGCGTGTGCAGCATGTGCGGGCGATTCTGCTCGATGAAGCTCTTCCTCGAGGACCAGCAGGAGTAAGCCCATCTTGCCGGCTCGCGGCGCTGACGGCCGCCCCGCGGGCCTGAGCATCGCCGGCCCGTCCTGAGAGCGTCGCCCCGGGGTGGGACATGGCTGAGGAACTGGCGCCGCGGACCGTCACGATCGTTGCCTGCCCCTGGTACGGCGTGCTGCTCCTGCTGTTGGTTGCCGCTCTCGGTTGCCGGGACTGCGTTGTGTTCCCTGAGCGCGTCTGGTACTGGGCTTTCCGTTTCCGCGACCTCGGTGGCTACCCTGAGCAACGGCCGCTCATTGCGGGGTTCGCTGCCTTCGTTGCGTGCCTGCCGATGGTGTGGCTGCCCTACACCGCTTTTGTGCTTCGCGCCTTCATGCTTTGGGTACCGTGGCGCCGCTTCGTCCTCGTGCTGGAGCGGGACGGCGTGGCCGTGCGACGTGGCCGTCATCAGGAACGGGTGCCGTGGGAAGAGGTCAATGCGATGACTGCCGAAGATGGCGCCCTCCGCATCCTCACCCATGGGGGCAGGTCGCTGTCGGTGCCTCTGCTCATCCTCGGCGGAGCGCGAGTGCGGCCTGGGCTGCCTGTCTTCGCTGACGGCCCGGCTGTCGCGAGCCTCGCCTCGGCCTACCTGGAGGCGGCGCGACAAGGTTGGGACGTGTCCCTCAGAGCGCCTCCCGAGTGCCGCATCAGGGTCAGTTGGGCATGGCCTCGGTGGCCGGGCTTCGCGCTGGCCGGGGCCGGACTGCTGCTCATCGTACCTCTACCTGTCTCTCTGTACCCGCCGGCCCAGGTCATGCCCGACCTTGTGTGGGTCGCCGTAGGGCTTGGCATGGCCATGGTTGCCGCCGCAGCGCTCTACGCCCACCTGCGCAGGTCTCAGGCCCGCTACCTTGGCTCCGAGGTCTCAGCCGACGCCCAGGGGGTCACGATCGGAACAGGAGAAACATCCCGCAGGCTTGTCTGGTCGCAGGTGCGTGGCCTTCGCTCGGGCATCCTGGGCGTGACCCTGGACCTGGAGGATGGCACCGCCCTCATCCCCACGGGCGGCGCTGAGCTGTCCGCCAACGTGGCCCTTGTCGAGCTCGTGGCTCGCCTCCGCGCGACCGATTGCCTCCGTGCTCTGCGTGACCGCGGCGCGGCCTAGGTCAGTTGGGCGACAGTTCACCCCCGCCGCGACGCCGCCACGCTCGCAAGGCTGGAGTCGTGCCGCGCGTGGCCCTGGCCCCGTCTCAGTCCCGGCGAAAGCTGATGTCCCGTTGCTCCCCCCGGGTCGCCGGCTTGAGCGTCCAGCACTGCAGGCGGCTCATCGCGACGCCGTTGTCGTCCGCGAAGTCCGGCGGGAAGGCGGGCCAGGTGCTGATGCTCGCCCTCTCGGGCGCGTACCTGAGGCACGTCGGGTTGCCCCGGGCCAGGGGGATCCTGTCGGGCAGCTCCCCTTCCCGCGCGACCGCGAGCAGAGCCTGCGCCGTGGTCGCCAGGAAGTCGGCCGGCGCCATGGGCTCGTTGCCCACCCAGGCTTCGGCCGGAACGCGGCTCTCGAAGCCCAGGTAGTCCACCACGTCCTCCAGGACGTGGCCCAGCACCGCGGGCGTCAGGGCGCCCAGTCCCGCGGCTGTCTCGGCGAACCGCGGCGGACCGTCGTAGTACCGCACGGGCACGCTCCGCGGCAGGCACCCGTGGCGGAAGACGTGCGCCAGGGCCTCCGTAAGCACCCCGAAGCTCTCCGCCGCCGACACATACTGCCCGCGCAGGGGCTGGAAGGTAATCTCCTCGGCGACGGCCTCCGCCAGCACCAGCACCTCGTCAAGCGGGAGATCGGTGCCCACCAGCCGGTCGCGGTACAGCTCGTGGAACTCCCCCGCCGTCACGATGCGCGAGTCGGGAAGCCCCAGCACGTGCTCGACCAGTTGCCCGAAGTTGCTGTAGCCCCTCTCGATCTCGTCGGGCGGCTTGGGCTCCTGGCGGCGCAGAGCCCCCGGGAGCACCAGTCGCCCCTGCCGGAAGTTCTCGTCCCAGAACCCGCGCATGGCCCACTCGCACTCATGCGCCGAGATGTGCGCCATGCCGCCGCCCTGGGCCCGCAGGCGGTCGTAGATGGCCCCAAACTGCTCGCCAAACCGCTGTCCCGCGCCCTCTTCGCTCACCCCAAACCCCAGGTGCATCCAGTTCGGCCCGCTCGCCGGCAGCATCACCAGCCCCATGTAGTGCACGGGCGCCCCGCCGATGTCCGCGTAGCACGTCCACGCGTAGGTGGGTATGCCCCACTTCCTCAGGGCCGGGAAGGCGAAGGGCGTCGGTGTTCCATGTGTGTAAGTGCTCGCGCCGCGCCCGAAAGTCTCCTTCCACTCCTCGTACCCCTGCCGCTCGGCCCGCTCGAAGGCCCGCACCCCCTCGTCCCAGCTCATCGCCTGCGTGTACACGGGCACGGTCGGCGGGAAGCTGTGGTTGGTCATGTGGAAGCCCAAGTCCTGCGTCTTCAGGGCTTCTAGCACGTCCTCCCGCCCGTTGCGCCGCAGGCTCCTGATCTTCTCCGTGGTCACCTTGAACACGGCCCGACAGCCCCTGCGCCCACAGACCTCGGCCAGCCTCAGGGGCACCTCATCCGTCTCGGGGTTGACGCAATCCTCGGTGTGTACGGAGATAAGGGTGGTCACCTCAGGCACGGCGATCAGCTCCCGGTGGCAGTCCGATGGCCGGCGGCTCGGCCTGCGCCCGATTGTACCCACCCCGCGCCGAGGGCGAAAGGCGCCCCCACGCCATCGGCGAGCGCCCCCACAGCCGCGCGAGAGGACGGTTACCCAGTCGCCGGCTGGCCCCCAGCCGCCCCCGCGTGTACAATCCCCAGACCCATGCGCGTCAGCATCGTGCACGACTACCTCGTCCAGGGCATACGGGGCGCCGAGCGCGTCGTCCTCGAGATGCACGAGTGTCTCCCGGACGCGCCGATCCACACGCTCCTGTTCGACCCGGACCGCATGGGCCCGCCCTGGCCCGATTTGGACGTGCGCCCGAGCTGGCTGCAGCGCCTGCCCGGCGCCCTGCGCCTCTACCGCAAGCTGTACCTGCTCATGCCGCTGGCGGTGGAGAGCATGAGTCTCGGGCCGTGCGACGTGGTCCTCTCCAGTTCCTCGGCGTGGGTGAAGAATATCCGCCCGCCCGGCGGAGCGCTGCACATCTGCTACTGCTACACGCCGGCGCGGTTCCTCTGGCACTGGAATCGCGAGTACGTGAGCAGCCTGGGCTTGCCCTTCCCGCTCAACTGGCTCGTCCGCCTCAGCCTGCTGCCCCTGCGCGGTTGGGACTGGCGGGGGTCGGGCCGGGTGCACGCCTTCATCGCCATCTCCCGCGCCGTCCAGCAGCGCATCCGCCGCTACTACAATCGCGAGTCGGCCGTCATCTACCCCCCGGTGGACACCGAGCGCTTCCGGCCGGACGCGTCGCCGCCCGGCGACTACTTCCTGGTCGTGAGCACCCTCAATCCCTACAAGCGGGTGGACCTGGCCGTCGAGGCCTGCAACCGGCTCGGTCTCCAGCTGAAGGTGGCGGGCGACGGGGCGCAGTTCGAGGAGCTGGCGAAGCTCGCGGGCCCGACGGTCGAGATGCTCGGGAAGGTCTCCGAGGAGGACCTGCCGGGCCTGTACGCGGGATGTCGGGCCTTTCTGATGCCCCAGGAGGAAGACTTCGGGATCGCGCCGCTGGAGGCGCAGGCCGCGGGACGCCCGGTGATAGCCTACGCGGCGGGCGGCGCGCTCGAGACGATCGTGGATGGCGTGACGGGAGCCTACTTCGCCGAGCAGACGCCCGATTCGCTGTGCCGGGCGCTACGCGGCTTCGAGACCGCGGACCTGAGCCCCGCGGCCTGTCGAGATAATGCCCTGCGGTTCAGCAGGGAGCGCTTCGCGCGGGAGTTGCGCGCGACAGTGGCGGAGCTGGGTGAGCGATGGGCGAAGGGCGGGCGTGGGTACCTGATATGACGCGTGCGTGCCGCCGGGAAGACGAGGCGCTCGGGGCGGCCCGGCCCCAGGGGTCCCCCCACGGGACGGCCTGGGACAGAGGACCCGGTGCCGTCCCGGGCGAAGGCCCAGGCGGTGGTACTACCGATGTCTGACCGCAAGTCTCGATCACCTGATGATCCCTACGGCCCGTCCGGGTCGCTGTTCGGCCAAGCCGCCGGCGACGACTACAAGCCGCTGGCGGCGCGGATGCGCCCGCGCGACCTCGACGAAGTGGTGGGGCAAGACGAGCTGGTGGGCCCCGGGGGCCCCTTGCGGCGGCTCATCGCCTCGGACCAGCTAGTGTCCATGATCCTGCAGGGGCCGCCCGGATCCGGCAAGAGCACCATCGCCCGGATCATCGCGACGCGCACCAAGGCCCATTTCGAGCCGCTGTCGGCGGTGACCTCGGGCGTGGCGGACATCAAGCGCACGGCCCAGCAAGCCCGCGACCGGCGCGAACTGCACGGGCAGGGCACCGTGCTGTTCATGGACGAGCTTCACCGCCTCAACCGCGCCCAGCAGGACTACCTGCTGCCCTACGTCGAGGAAGGACTGTTCGTGCTGGTCGGCGCGACCACCGAGAACCCCTACTACACCCTCACGGGGCCCTTGCGCTCGCGCTGCAGGCTCTTCCTGCTGCAGCCGCTCTTGCCGGAGCACATGTTGGTGCTGCTGCGCCGGGCACTGGAGGACGCGGAGCGCGGTCTGGCCAAGCTCAGTCCCGAGGTCAGCGAGGAGCTGCTCGAGAGAATCGCCCGACACTCCGGGGGCGACGCGCGCGTGGGCCTGAGCCTCCTGGAGATGGCGGTGCTTCTGAGCCCGCCCGACGAGGCCGGGGTGCGGCGGGTGTCGGTCCAGGCGGTCGAGGAAGCGCTCAGACAGCCGATGATCGCCTACGACCGCGCCGCCGAGGAGCACTACGACGTCATCTCGGCCTACATCAAGAGCATCAGGGGCTCGGACCCCGACGCGGCGATCTACTGGCTGGCGAGGATGCTGGAGGGCGGCGAGGACCCGCGCTTCATCGCACGGCGCATGGTGATCGCCGCGGCCGAGGACCTGGGGCTGGCGGAGCCGCGGGCACTCATGCTGGCCGTGGCGGCCGCTCAGGCCGTCGAGCTCGTGGGCCTGCCCGAGTGCCAGATACCTCTGGCCGAGGCCACGATTCACCTGGCGTGCGCGCCCAAGAGCAACTCGGCCTGCGCTGCGATAGCGGCCGCGAGGAAGCACGTGCGCGAGCACGGGAGCGCACCCGTGCCGGCGCACCTGGCCGGGGGCATGAGGCCCGAGGATCGGCGCGATGAGTACCTTTACCCCCACGACTACCCGGGGGGGTGGGTGGCTCAGGACTACCTGCCGGAGAGCGTGAGGGGTAGACGATTCTGGGAGCCAAAGGATAACATGGCTGAGAGAAAAATGGCCGAGGAACTGGCGCGTCGCCGAGCCCAGCAGGCCAGGACACAAAGGCAAGGTGACACTGATGGCGATACACACGCGGCTGGTGGATGAATGGCTCGTCGTCGTGAAACTGGCCGGCGAGCTTGACGCCTACCTGGCGCCGGAAGTGCGCGAGCGCGTCGAGGAGGTACTGGGCAGCGGGGCGGCGTGGCTGCTGATGGACCTGACCGAGGTGGAATACATAGACAGCGTGGGGCTCGGGATCATGGTCGGCGCCGCCAAGCGAGCCAACGAGCGCGGCGGCGACCTCTCCATCGCCTGCGCTCGGCCCAACGTGCTCCGCGTCTTCGAGGTATCCGGCACCAGGGACCTGCTGAACGTCTTCCCCACGGTCGCCGAGGCCCGGGCCGTCCTCGAAGCCGGACGCGCCAGGGCAGCGACTTCCCAGGACGTTGAGGGAGGCGGAGCGTGATGCCCGTCACTCACCTGGACGCTCTGCGGTTCGAGCTTCCCTGCGATCCGAAGTACCTGGTCGCCGTGCGACTGGCCGTGGCCGGCGCCGCGGCCCGTGCGGGGCTGACGGTCGAGGATATCCACGACCTCAAGGTGGCCGTGTGTGAGGCGTGCAACAACTGCATCGAGCACGCCTTCACCGAGGAGGAGAGAGCGTCGGGGGCCGCGCGGATGCGCATCACCGTGCTGGTGGGCGACGGCGAGGTACGCATCGAGGTGGAGGACAGCGGCCGTGGATTCGACCCCAAGCACGTGACGGCGGCGGTCGATTCGGACACTCCGCGCACCGAGGGGCTGGGGCTGTTCGTCATCAAGCAGATGACGGACCAGATGCACATCGAGAGCGCCCCCGGCAGTGGCACAAAGATCAGCTTCGTCAAGCGCCAGTCGAGGTGAATTTCTTGCCCTCTCGGTGGGAGCATGTCAGCACCAACGAGCTCTTTCGCACGCTGAGGGAGACCGACGACCCGCAGTTGAGGGCCGACCTGCGCGAACACCTCATCCAGCGGCATGAGGGCCTGGTCCGCCACGTGGTCAAGGACTACGTCTCCACCGGCGAGAGCTACGAGGACCTCTACGGCGTGGGGATGCTGGGGCTGGTCAATGCCGTGGACCGCTTCGACCCCGAGCGCGGCAATCGCTTCGCCACCTTCGCCGTGCCCACGATCCGCGGCGAGATACGCCGCTACTTCCGCGACAAGACCTGGGGCGTGCGCGTGCCCCGGCGCATCCAGGAGCTGAGCCTCAAGGCCCGCGACACCCTCGAGCGGTTCACCCAGATGCACGGACGCGCCCCGACCTACGAGGAGCTGGCCAGGACGCTGGGGATCGCGGAGGAAGAGGCCATCGAGGCCGTCGAAGTGAGCCGCCAGTACGACCTCGCGAGCATTGAGCAGCCCCAGGTGGATGGCGAGGACCAGGTAATGGCGGAGTCCGAGCGAGTGGGAGAGGAGGACCCCAACCTGGAGGCCCTCGCGGACCGCGACGCGCTCCGCCGCGCCCTCGAGAAGCTCCCCCCGCGCGAGCGCTCGGTGATAGTGCTCAGATACTTCGGCGGCCTCTCGCAGCAGGAAGTGGGCCGCCGCCTCCAGATAAGCCAGATGCACGTGTCGCGCCTCCAGCACCGGGCGCTGGACAAGCTCCGAACCCTACTCGGTGCCCGCTAGAGCACGCCCCGGAGGGCTCTGATGTCTACCAGACAGTGGTGGCAAACCGTTAGTGCTGTGCTCGTGGGCGTCTGCGCCGCCGTCGTGCTCTGGCTCGTGCTGGACAGAATCTGGCCCGTCCTGGTCCTCTTCGGTGCCGGCATTGCCATCGCCCACCTGCTCGACCCCTACCTCGACGCTCTCCAGAGACGCGGCTGGACACGACTGCAGGCCGTCTGGTTCGTCTCCCTGCTGGGTGTCGTGGCCCTGGGCCTCCTCATGACCTGGCTCGTCCCCAGCCTCATCATCCAGGTCCAGTCCATGGCCAGGGCCTGGCCCACCTACACCGCCCGAGCCAACGACCTGTACGACAGCGCCAGGAACTGGGTCCTGCAGAGGGTGGACAGCGACGAGCTCGAGAAGCAGTACGCGGAGTACCTCGACCAGCAGTGGCGGGAGCTGCAGGCCTGGCTGGCCGAGAAGCTGCCGGCCCTGGTGCGCTGGGCCTCCGAGCAGGTGTTCAGGTGGCTAGGCTTTGGCCTGGTCCTGGCCATGCTGGTCATCATCAGCTTCCACTTCATGCTCGTGATTGACGACTTCCGCGCCGGGCTCCGGGGCATGATCCCCGCCGCCGCTGCCCCCCACGTGGCGACCTTCACCAGCCAGATCGGCTACCTGCTCGGCCAGTACCTGCGCGGCCTGGTCACCACAGCCGCCTGCGTGGGGGCCTTCACCGCCCTGGGCCTGGGGCTCCTGAGCCTCTACTTCGGCACCCGCTACTGGCTCCTCATAGGCTTCCTCGCCGGCGTCCTGTACTTCGTGCCCTGGGTGGGCGGCGCCATCGCCCAGGTCGTGGCCGTCTTCTTCGGCTACACCACGGCGGGCGAGAGGGGAGTCTGGGCGGCTCTGGCCAGTTGGGCCGTCGTCGCCGCCATGAACCAGCTAGGCGATACTGTGCTGATGCCGCGCATTGTCGGCCGGCGGGTGGGCCTGCACCCGCTCGCCGTGCTCTTCGGCGTCCTCGCAGGCTACAACCTCTTCGGTGTCGCGGGCGTCATGGTGGCAACCCCGCTGATGGTCAGCGTCAAGATCATCCTCGCCCACTGGCTGCCCGTGAAGGGGGCGCCCCCCACCGAGCGCCGGCCGCGCGAGCCCCTCGCGCTTGACCTCGGCGCCGCGATGAGCAAAGCTTACGGTCTCTTGCGCGGCTGGGGAGGCCGCCTCGAGCGCGCCATGGGCCGCCCTGAGCGCGCCCAGACCAGGCCCGCCGAGGAGTCCGCGGATCCGGGTGCCGAACCGCCGCCCGAAGAGGAGCCGGAGCAACCCGAGCACCCGGCCGACCACCCGTCCCGAGGAAATGAGAGTGAGACCGATGGGCAAGTATGACACCACGCAGCAACTGCGCGACCTCTTCCTGGGCTACTTCCGCGACCGCGGGCATCTGGTGATGCCCTCCGCCCCCCTGGTGCTGAACGACCCCACGACGCTTTTCACCAGCGCCGGCATGCAGCCCTACATGGCCTGCTTCCGGGGCGAGGAGACACCTCCGGCCCCCCGCGTGGCCTCCGTCCAGAAGTGCGCGCGCATGGGTGATCTGGACAACGTGGGCCGCGTCAGCCGCTACCACACCTTCTTCGAGATGCTCGGCAACTTCAGCTTCGCCGACTACTTCAAGAAGGAGTCCATCGAGTGGGGCTGGGAGTTCGTCACCGACCCCCAGTTCCTGGGCCTGGACCCCGCGGACCTGTGGATCACGATCTTCGAGACCGACGACGAGGCCTTCGACCTCTGGCACCGCCATATCGGCGTGCCCGCCGACAGGATCGCCAGGTTCGACCGCAAGGAGAACTGGTGGCCGCAGGTGCGCTGGGGGGGGCCCTGCGGGCCCTGCACTGAGATCCACGTTGACCTCGGGCCTGAGCTGGCCTGCGGCAGGCCCCAGTGCCGCGTCAACTGCGACTGCAGCCGCTACCTGGAGCTGTGGAACCTCGTCTTCCAGATGTACACCGAGGCCGAGGACGACACGCTCACGCCCCTGCCGGCGCCCGGCGTGGACACCGGCATGGGGCTCGAACGCCTCGCTCTGGTCATGCAGCAGAAGCGGTTCACCACGGAGACCGACGAGCTGGCCCACGTGCTGCGGGCCGCTCTGGCCGAGATCAACCAGCAGCGGTCGCGGCCCCTGGCCTACGGCGACGACGAGGACAGCGACATCGCCCTGCGCCTCATCACCGACCACGTCCGGGCGGCAGCCTTCATGATGGCGGACGGGGCCGTGCCCGCCAACGAGGGCGCCGGCTACGTCCTCCGCCGCCTGCTCCGCCGGGCCCTCGGCTTCGCCAGGAGAGTCGGCGCCGACCAGCCCTTCCTGTATCGCGTGCTCCCGTCGGTCGCCGAGGCCATGGGCCAGGCTTACCCCGAGCTGCGGTCCAAGCAGGAGTACGCCATGACGCTGACCCGGAGCGAGGAGGAGCGGTTCACGGCCACGCTGTCCCACGGCATGGCCCGCTTCGAAGAGGTGGCCGACGCTCTGGCGCGACGCTCGGAGACGACCGTCCCCGGCCGCGAGGCCTTCGTCCTCTACGACACCTATGGCTTCCCCCTCGAGATGACCGTCGAGCTCGCCCAGGAGTGGGGCATGACCGTGGACACCGAGGGCTTCGAGCAGGCCATGGCCCAGCAGCGGGCCCGGTCCGCCGCCGGAGCCCGCGGCCTGGCCCGGCACGCCGACGCCGCCCTCGCCGCAAGCCTGGCCGCCACGTCCTTCACCGGCTACGACGACCTCGCCACCGACGGCGAGGTGGTGGCCCTGGTCGCCGACGGCCAGCGCATCGAGGTGGCCGAGGCCGGCCGCGAGCTCTCCGTCATCCTCGACGGAACGCCCTTCTATGCCGAGTCCGGGGGCCAGGTCGGGGATTCGGGAGTGCTCGAGTGGGATGGCGGGCGCTTCGAGGTCGTGGACACCCAGCCGGTCGGTGAAGCACACGCCCACGTCGGCAAGCTCCTCGCGGGCACGCTGCGCGTGGGCGACAGGGTGCGGGCCATCGTGGACGGCGACAAGCGCCATGCGACCATGCGCCACCATACGGCGACGCACCTGATGCACGCTGCCCTGCGGCGCGTGCTCGGCCAGCACGTATCCCAGTCCGGCTCCCACGTCGGCCCCGAGCGGACGCGGTTCGACTTCACCCACCACGAGGCGCTCACCGAGGAGCAGGTGGCCGAGGTCGAGGGCCTGGTAAACCGCTGGGTTCTCGCCGATCTGCCGGTGTGCAAGGAGCAGGTGCCGCTGCAGGAAGCGCTGGACCGGGGAGCCATCGCGCTCTTCGGCGAGAAGTACGGCGAGACCGTGCGCCTGCTCGAGGTGCCCGAGGTCAGCCGCGAGCTGTGCGGTGGCACGCACGTATCGCGCACGGGCGAGATAGGCGCCTTCCGGATCCTATCGCAGGAATCGGTGGCGGCGGGGGTGCGGCGGATCGAGGCCGTGGCGGGCCTGGTGGCTGTCGAGCGCGACCGCGCGCGCGACCGCCTGCTGGCCGAGCTCTCGCGCGAGCTCCGGGCGCCCGCCGAGGAGCTCGTGGACCGAGTGGCTGCGCTGCAGGAGCGGATCAGGCAACTGCAGGACGAGGTGAAGCAGGCGAGGCAGATGCGGGCCGTGGCGGACGTGGACGAGATAGTGGCGCGGGCGACGCGCGTCGGCCCGGCCCATCTCGTGGCCGAGGTGGTCGCCGGCGTGGACCGCGACATGCTCTCCCAGCTTGCCGACGAGATCGCGGCGCGCCTGCCGGAGGCCGCGGTGGTGTTGGGCACCGAGGTAGACGGGAAGGTGGCCCTGGTGGCGAAGCTCTCCGACCGGCTCGTGCAGCAGGGCGGCCACGCCGGCAACCTGGTGAAGCGCGTCGCCGAGGCCTGTGGCGGCGGAGGCGGCGGGCGGCCTCAGTTCGCGCAGGCCGGCGCGCGCCAGCCCGAGAAGCTGGCCGAGGCGGTCGCTCTGGCGGCTGAGGTCCTGGCGGCTCAGTTAAGGGCCGAGTGAACGAGGCCCGGCACGTCGGTCGGCGCGGGAGCCGCGCCTTCACGAAGGGGTCGTGGGCCATGCGCCTGATGGGAATTGACCTTGGCGAGAAGCGAATCGGAGTCGCGCTGAGTGACCCCAGCGGGACGGTGGCCTCGCCGTTGGAGGTCCTGCAGGCCACCGGCGACGACGACACCGACGTGGCGCGTCTGGTGGCGCTGGCCGAGCGGCACCGGGCCGAAGGGTTCGTGGTGGGCCTTCCTCGCACGCTTCGAGGCACCGAGGAGCAGGCGGCTGCGCGCACGGCGGACTTCGTCCGCCGGCTGGCTGCGGCCTCCGGCAAGCCCACGGCCGTGTGGGACGAGCGCCTCACCACCGTCCAGGCCGAGCGCGCCCTGCTCGCCGACGGCGTCAGGCGCCACGCGCGCCGCCAGCGCATTGACAAGGTCGCCGCCGCCCTTATACTGCAGTCCTATCTTGATGCACACCATGGGCCGCTCGAACCGGACGCCCCCACGGACAAGGCTGACCCGTAATCTGCTCTTGGTGGCTCTGCTGCTCCTTGCCGCCGGCGCCGTGCTGGCCGTCGCCTGGTACAGGCCCGCCCTCCGTCCCGTGGACCCCACCGCCTCCCGCACCCGCCTCGTGAAGATAGACAAGGGCCTGTCGGGCGTGGATGTCATACGTTTGCTGCACGAGAAGGGGCTGATCCGCAGCCCTCTGGCCGCGCAGGTCCACGCGCTGAAGTCGGGCCGGCTCCAGAAGCTGAAGGCCGGCTACTACGACCTCTCGCCGGCCTTCACGACCCCGGAGGTCCTGCAGACCATCGCCGAGGGCAAGGTCGCCCAGCGGCGTGTGGTAGTCGTACCGGGCCTCAGGCTCACCCAGATCGCCGACCGCGTGGCGGCGTCGGGCCTGGTAACCCGCGACGACTTCCTGACCGCGGCCTCCAAGGCCGATCCCTACGTCGGCGAAACGCCCATGCCGCTCCCGGTAGGCCTGACCGTCGAGGGCTACCTCCTGCCCGCCACCTACACCTTCGCCGTGGGCACCTCGGCTCACGAGATCGTGCTGCGGATGGTCGAGGCCCTGGCCCGCGACTTCTACGACCCCAATGCCAGGGAGGTCCAGCGCTCGGGGCGCAGCCTGCACGACCTGGTGGCCCTGGCCTCGCTGGTCGAGCGCGAGGCGGCCGTGGACGACGAGCGCCCCGTCATCGCCGGTGTTCTCTACAACCGGCTGCGGACCGGCATGAGGCTGCAGTGCGATGCCACCGTGCAGTACGCCCTCGGAAAGCACAAGTCGCGCTTGCTGTACAGCGACCTGAAGGTGAAATCGCCCTACAATACCTACCTGCACGCAGGGTTGCCGCCGGGCCCCATCTGCTCGCCCAGCACCGCCTCGATGATCGCGGCGCTGAGGCCGGCCAAGCACGATTACCTGTTCTACGTGGCCAGGGGCGGCGGGCGCCACCAGTTCACCCGCACCTACGAGGAGCACCTCAAGGCCATCGAAGCGATCCGAGGAGGCCAGGGGGGGCGCGCGCGATGACCCCAGCCGAGCAACTCAAGCCCGATCTGTTGCTCCACGCCCTCGAGGACCTGGACCTCGACCTCCTGGCGTCCCGGGGAATCCGCGGCATCATCCTCGACGTGGACAACACCCTCACCCGCTGGCGATCCCACGAGGTCCTGCCCCAGAAAGCCGCCTGGATCGAGCGCGCCAGGCAGCGCTTCGCCCTGTGTCTGCTCTCGAACACCATCTTCGGCCGCCGACTACGCACGCTCGGCGAGTCCCTCGGGATCCCCTACCTGGGCTTCTGGGGCCTATCGCGCAAGCCCTCCCCCCGTGGCACCCGGGCCGCCCTGCGCGCCCTGGGCGTCGAGGCCGCGCACGCCTGCATCGTCGGCGACCAGGTCTTCGCCGACATCCTCGCCGGCAAGCGCTGCGGCCTGTTCACCGTCCTCGTGGACCCCGTGGACCCGTCCAGCGAGTTCATCTCCACGCGGCTCGTCCGCTTCTTCGAGCGCCCCCTGCGCCGTGCCTGGGCCGAATCCGAGGAGGGGTCGTCGTGAGCACCAACGGTCGTGGCGAGCACCCGCCCATCACCGGCCGCACCCGCGTCGTCGGCGTCATCGGCTGGCCCGTGGCGCACAGCCTGTCCCCGCCGATGCACAACGCGGCCCTGGCCGAGCTGGGCCTGGACTGGGTCTACGTGGCCTATCCCGTGGCGCCGGATCGTGTCGGCGACGCGGTGGCCGGCGTCCGCGGGCTAGGCATCGTCGGCCTCAACGTCACCATACCCCACAAGCAAGCCGTGGTGCCCCATCTGGACGACCTCGACCAGACAGCGCGCGACCTGGAGGCCGCGAACACCATCCACAATCGCGACGGGCGGCTGCTGGGCTACAACACCGACGGGCCGGGGCTGCTGCGCGCACTGGCGGAGGCAGAGGCGCAGGTGGACGGCAAGCGTGTGGCTGTGCTGGGGGCCGGCGGCTCGGCCCGGGCCGTGGCCTTCGCGCTGTGCCGGGCGGGGATCGCGGGGCTGAGTCTGTTGAACCGCACGCCGGCACGGGCCGAAGAGCTGGCGAGTCTGCTGGCCGACCGGGCGGGCTTCGCCGACGCGCGCGTCGCCGGCCTGGTGGGCGACGAGAGCCGGCGGGCAGTCGAGCAGGCCGAGGTCCTTGTGGACTGCACGTCGGTGGGAATGCACCCTCGCGAGGATGTGCCGCCCGTGGTGCCCGCGGAGTGGCTGCACGAGGGGCAGGTGGTGTGCGATCTGACCTACACCCCCCGCGACACGGTGCTGCTGAAGGCTGCCCGCGCGCGAGGTGCGCGGACGGTGGACGGGACGGGGATGCTGGTGCACCAGGGCGCCATCGCGCTCGAGATCTGGACGGGGGCCAAAGCTCCCGTGGAGACGATGCGCGCGGCCCTGTTCGAGTGCCTCGACACGCACGGCTAACCCGATCTGCTGGGCCCCGGCGCCGCGCTCTACTCTACGAGCCTGGAGCCGCCCCTGCCCTGAAGTTCCGTCCCGCTGATGGAGAAGCCGCTGCCGCTCACGTCCACGAACTGGGCCACCAGACTCCCCTGCTGGACGAGCTGTCCCGACCCCGTGAAGTCTATCCCGCCGTTGGGTGCATAGATCGTCCCCGTCGTGGTCATGCCGCTGCCTGAGTAGTCAATCGCCGCCTCATCCCCGGATAGCGACATCAGGGCGATGTCCTGCACTGCGGCGGAAAGGGTGAGACCGGAGCCCGAGAAGCCTATGGTGCCGACGGCGAAGATCGTCGTGTTCCTCATGGAGTACCCGCTGCCCGAGACGTTCACCTTACCCTCCACGATGAAGATGCAGTCGTTGGCGAAGATGCCGGACCCGCACATCTGCAGGTTGCCGAGGACGTGGTGCACGCCCGGCGGGATGACCACACCGCTGCCGGTGATCTGCCAGTTCCCGCTGTGGACATAATCGTACACCCCGGGGTCCACGTCGCTGCGCGAGGCTTTCAGAGGGTACTCGCGCTGGTCGGTCAGCGCCGAGCCGCTGTCAAACCGGTGCCCGGAGCCGGCGACCGAAAGGCTGTGGCGGTACTCCACCGACCCCACGACGTGGTGGTCCGAGCCGGTGAACTTGACCTTCGTGTTCGAGTGGATGCTCCCCTCCACGTCGCCGCCCGAGCCCGTCCACCGCAGGCCCCACTTGTCGTCCCGGTCGTAGCGAGCGAAGATGGCCGGGAGTACCCCCGTTTTGGCCCAGGCGACGCCCCTGACCACGACCTCACGCGCGGCGGGGCCAACGATCCCCGAGAAGGGCATCTCCACCTGGCGCCGCGCCTCGACGCAGATCAGATCCGCGGGGTCATAGCCCAGAGCCTGCGTCCTGGTGTTGCTGAAGGGATGGCGGATCGTGACCTCGTCGGAGCCCACGGTGAAGACCATGCCGTCGGGCGAGCCGGGCACTCCGGGGTCGTCGAAGGTGGTTCCCCCGACGGGCGAGGGCGGCGACTCCGCCGGCGCGGCCAGGTTGGCGGCGTAGAACTCAGCCGCGGTCTCGCAGACCCCGCGGCAGTCCTCGTCGCGCACGCTCAGGGCCCCCGCGAGGGCTGCGGCGTCACAGGCCTGCTGCATCGCCAGCCGGGTCAGCAGCACAAGACCGGCGTGAGCGCCCATGGCCAGGGCGCCACACAGGACGAGGAGGGCAATGGCGAAGGCCACCGCCAGGAAGCCCGCGCGCCGGCGTCTTGTCGGCGCGGGCCGCCTGCCCAGCGACGTCAGGCCCATGTTCATCGCCATCCTTCCCGGGCCCACCACCGACTCTATCGGCACGAGAGGCGCGGCACTGTGGGGCAGCGACCAGGCGGGGGCGGGCTTGGCAGGGAAGGAAGGG
>CAZSOQ010000020.1:0-35558 GCA_964608495.1 uncultured Armatimonadia bacterium
GGAAAGGCTCCCCGGCATGGGCGCGCGGCACGGACGACCGGTGGCGCGAGCCCGGCCCAAGCCCATCGGGATGGTGATGCTCCATGACCGACCCTGGCGCAAGGCGGCGCATCCCCGTCGGGAGGCTGGCGCCGGCGGCCGTGCTCTGCGTGGTACTGGCGCTGAGTGGCGCGGGCTCGTGCCTGGGCCAACAGCCCTCCACGGAGGGTCTGGTCGGCTACTGGAGTCTCGACGAATTCCGGGGTCACGTGGCGCCGGACGGCTCGGGGCAGGGCAACGACGCCCTGGTGCGGGCAGCGCTGCAGGTGAAGGGCGTGCGCAACACGGCCCTGGAGTTCGACGGCGTCAGCTCGGCGGCGATTTGCCCGCCGCGCGTCGGCGACGAGGGCGCGCGGGCGTTGACCCTCGAGGCCTGGGCCAAGCCCGGCTCCGCCACCTTCGGCGGCTTCCCGACGGTCGTGCGCAGGGACGGCTCCTACGCCCTGCGCTTCAGCGACAGGACCATCGGCTTCATCCTGTGGTTCGAGGGCAAGCCCGTCTACCTGAGCTCGGCCCCGAGGGACTGGTCCACCGACCAGTGGTACCACCTCGTGGGCACCTACGACGGCGAGCGGATGCGGCTGTTCGTGGACGGCGAGGAGGACGGCAGTTCGCCCCGGGACCAGGCGGGGACCATGGACGGCACGCTCAGCAACTGCGGCATCGGGGGGTCTTCCGGCGGCGGCTTCTTCAAGGGCGTGATTGATGAGGTACGCATCTACCACCGGGCGCTGTCGCCCGAGGAGATCAGGGCGTCCCACGCCTACGGTCGCGAGAGCCTTCGCGCCCAGCAGGACGTCGCCGTCGAGCCCAAGCCGGTCGGGGAGGCGAAACCAGTGTTCCGCAAGCCCGAGAGAGAGATCACGATGGCCCAGGCCGGATTCCTCTGGGTGGACGCCGAGGACTTCACCGACTACGGCGGCTGGTCGCTGGATACGCAGTTCGTGCACCTGATGGGGTCCGGGTACCTGATAGCGGCCAGTGTCGGTGAGCCGGTGCGGGACGCCACGGTTGAGTTCGACTTGCCGAAGGCGGGGCGGTACCGGCTCTGGGTCCGGGCCAAGAACTGGATCAGGGAGCACTCGCCCGGCCGGTACCGCGTCGCGGTCAACGGGCGCTCCTCGGAGAAGGTCTTCGGCGCCGCCGACACGGAGGACTGGGTCTGGGAATCGGGCGGCGAGTACGACCTGGAGCAGGGGCGCGTCCAGCTAGCTCTGCGCGATCTGACGGGCTACTTCGGGCGCTGCGACGCCCTGGTCCTGACCACGGACCTGAGCTACACGCCACCGGCGAAGGTCGAAGAGATCCAGAGGGAGCGCAGCCGGCTGACGGGCCTGTCGCTGAGGGAGAAGCCGGCGGGGGAGTACGACGTGATCGTGGTCGGGGCGGGCGCGGCGGGCTGCTGCGCGGCGCTGGCGGCGGCGCGCACGGGCGCCAGGACGGCGCTGATCCAGAACCGGCCGGTGCTCGGGGGCAACTCCAGCGATGAGTGTGGCGTCGGCATCAACGGCGCCGCCAGCTCTCACCCGAACGCGCGCGAGAGCGGGATCATCGAGGAGGTCGGCCGCATCAAGGCCCGCTTCGGCTACGGCCGGATGAGCGAGCCCTTCCGCCTGGCCACCGAGGCCCAGGAGAACCTGTCGGTCTTCCTCAACCAACACGTCTTCGCCGTCGAGATGCGGTCCGAGCACGTGATCGGGGCGGTGAAGGCCGTGGACACGCTCACGGGGGAGATCTCGGTCTACCGCGGCGGAAGGTTCGTGGACTGCACGGGCGACGGCTGGGTGGGCTACTACGCGGGGGCCACCTTCCGGCTCGGGCGCGAGTCGCGCGAGGAGTTCGGCGAGAGCCTGGCGCCCGAGAAGGCGGACAATATCACGATGAGCGGCTGCATCATGGGTGAGCGCGCCCTGTCCTATCGGGCCGTGGACACCGGCAAGCCGGCCCCGTACACGCCGCCGCCCTGGGCGCCACGCTTTGGGTCGGCCGAGGAGTTCGGGCGCAATCCCAGGGGCTTCACCAGCGGCGAGTGGTGGCTGGAACATCCAGGCGACGTGGACGACGTCTGGGACGCCGAGAGGGCGCGCGATGAGCTGATCCGCATCTCCTTCGGCTACTGGGACTACATCAAGAACGCCTGGCCCGAGCGAGAGCGCGCGGCCACCTATGCCCTGGCGGTCATCCCCCTCGTGGACGCCAAGCGCGAATCGCGGCGCCTGATCGGCGACTACATCCTGACGCAGAACGATGTCCAGAACGCCGTGATGTTCCCCGACAGTATCTCCTACGGCGGCTGGCCGCTGGACGTACATCACCCGGAAGGCATCTACTCGGGCAAGGAAGGGCCCTACCACTGCACGCCGTGGGTGCCGATCTACTCGATCCCCTACCGGTGCCTGTACTCGGTCAACGTTGAGAACCTGCTCTTCGCCGGGCGGGACATGAGCGTGAGCCACATCGCGCTGGGCAGCGTACGGGTCCAGGGCACGCTGGCGGCGCTGGGCCAGGCGGCCGGTACCGCCGCGGCGCTGGCCCTGCGCCACAAGACCACGCCGCGGGGGATCTACGAGAAGCACCTGACCGAGCTGCAGCAGACGCTGGTGAAGGACGACCAGTACATGCCGGGCATCGTGAACGAGGACCCGCTCGACCTGGCCCGCAAGGCGAAGGTGAGCGCGTCGAGCGAGGGGCTGTACGAGGAGTTCACGCGAGCGCAGTTCCAGAAGGGCGACGCGCACCCCCTGAACATGCCCAGGGCGGTGATGTTCCCCATGGGCCTCCAGCGGCCGATCCAGTCGGTGGATCTGCTGCTGGCCTCGGAGCGTGAGGAGCCGACCACGGTGGCCCTGCACCTGCGCGGAGCAGCCGACACGGGGGACTTCTCGTCCACGCAGGACCTGGCGGTGGTCGAGGCCACGGTGCCCGCCAAGCAGGAGTCCTGGGTGAGCTTCGCCCTGGACCGCGAGGTGACGACTCCCTTCGCCTGGGTGTGGCTCGGGCCGGCCGAGGGGGTGTCCTGGCGGCTGATGGAGACCGCGCCGCTGGGATCGTGCCGGGCCTACGGCGGCGAGGGCCACTGGACCGTCGTGAAGGGCCAGTACTACGCCTTCCTCACCGAGCCGGCGGTCGCCACGAAGGCCGATTACCGCGCCGAGAACGTCATCAACGGCGTGACCCGCGTGGTGGACACCACGCCCAACCTGTGGGCCTCGGACCCGGCCCAGCCTCTGCCCCAGTGGGTGGAGCTGGCCTTCGACGCCCCTACAGCCGTCAACACCGTCTACCTGACCTTCGACACGGACATGAACGCCCCGTACCACAACATGCCCTTGGTGCCCCAGTGCGTGCGCGACTACGAGCTGTCCTACCACGACGGCGCGAAGTGGGTGTCCCTGGCGAAGGTCGAGGGCAACTTCCAGCGGCGGCGGGTGCATCGGTTCGACGCCGTCGAGGCCACGAGGCTCCGCCTGACCGTCCACGGCACGAACGGCTGCAAGTCGGCGCGGGTGTTCGAGATCCGAGCCTACAGGGAGTAGGTACCGGCGTTCCCGGGTCTGACCACCGCATGGACCCGGGGGCCCGCGGGGGCTTTGTCCTGCCGCCAGTGGCCGGTGTAGTGTCTCGTGGACGCCGTGTTCATCACGCTTCTTGTCAGCTTTTGCCGCTTGGCATACACTTATAGACGCATCCAGTTACATAGACAGCCGTTAGGGTGGCGTTCGCCCTGGGTACACTCCTTATAGTCCTTGTCTGACCGCATGGGCAGGCGGCGCTGCCCGCTGGCGCGTGCCAGTGTGGGCCCGGCGCCGAGGGAGCGGCACAGAACGAGGCTTGACATATACGGTCGCGGTTCGTCTCAGCAACGGATGAGGATGCGAGGGGGCCCAAAGGTGAGCGCGCTGACCCGGGGGCGAAGGGCCGTCGCGCTCGCGGCATTGACACCGCCACCCCGGGCGCGGGGAGGCGCCAGAGGCGGCGATAGCGATGCCGAGCTATGAGGGCAAGACCGAAGCACCGGACTTCCCGGACGGGCTGGATTGGCTCAACACCGACCGTCCGCTCGCCCTGGCGGAGCTGAGGGGCAAGGTCGTTCTCCTGCACTTCTGGACGCCCTCCTCCGTCAACTGCGTGCACGTCCTGTCGGACCTCAAGCGTCTGCAGCGAAAGTACCCGGCCGAGCTGGTCGTTGTGGGCGTGCACTCGCCCAGGTTCGCCGCCGAGCAGGACACGGCGAACCTTCGCCAGGCAGTCCTGCGCCACGAGATCGAGCACCCGGTGGTCAACGATCACGACCTGCGGCTGGGGAGCAGCTACGCGGTGCGAGCCTGGCCCACCCTTTTCGTTCTTGACCCCCGGGGCAAGGTCCTAGGCTACGATTCGGGCAACGGCGCCTACGACGTGTTCGACGGGGTGATCGCCGGGGTCATCGAGACCTTCAGCGCCCATGGCCTGCTGGACAGCACGCCTCTACAGTTCGCGCTCGAACGCGCCGGCGTGCCCGACACGCCGCTGTGCTTCCCGGGCAAGGTCCTGGCCGACGAGGCCAGCGGCACGCTCTTCGTCTCGGACTCCAACCACCACCGGATCGTCGTTGCCTCGCTCGACGGCGCGGTCTGGTACGTCATCGGCTCGGGGGCGCCGGGGCTGGACGACGGGGGCTTCGCGGAAGCGACCCTCCAACGTCCCCAGGGCTTGGCCCTGGACGGCCAGATACTCTATGTGGCCGATACGGGGAACCATGCCGTCCGCCGCGTGGACCTCGCGAGCCAACACGTGACGACGATCGCGGGGACGGGTGAGCGAGCCCGGGACGCCAGGGTCACGGGCTACGGCACCTTCCTGGCCCTCGACTCTCCCCGGGACGTGCTGGTCAACCGGGGCCACCTGTACCTGGCGATGGCCGGGGCCGACCGGCTCTGCCGCATGGACCTGGAGACGGGCGAGATCACGCCGCACGCGGGGAGCGGGCGCAAGGCACGGATTGACGGCCCCATGCTGCGGGGTGCTCTGGCCCAGCCCAGCAGCCTGGCCACCGACGGCCGCAGCCTGTACTTCGTGGACAGCGATACAAGCTCGGTCAGGGTGGCCGACCTGACACCGCGTGGGCGACTGGGCACCATCGTAGGTCGGGCCTTCTCCGAGTTTGGCGACCGCGACGGCGTGGGGTCGAAGGTCCGCCTGCAGTATCCGCTGGGCATCGCCTACCACGACGGCGTGCTCTACGTCGCGGACACCTACAACAACAAGATCAAGCGCATCACCCCGCAGACGAAGGAGGCAACCACCTTCCTCGGGACGGGCGAGGGGTGGCTTCGCGACGGCGTCTTGCCTCTCTTCGACGGCCCCTGCGGTGTGAGCGTGGCAGGCGGCAGGCTGTATATCGCCGACACCAACAACCACGCGATCCGGGTGGCGGACCTGGAGACGAAGGCGGTCTCGATGCTGGAGCTGCACGGTCTGGAAGCCGCCAGGGCGCTCGGCGGGGCCGAGCCGGCTGCTGGGTGAGGCTACGTCAGGCGTTCAGCAGGTATAGGGCGTAGTTCAGGACCGTGGCGAAGCTGACCCACAGCAGGTAGGGCACCATCAGCACCGCCACGGGTACCGACACGCGCGCAAAGAGCACGATGGTCGCCAGGATGGCCCCCCACAGCGGCACGATCACGAGCAGCCCGCCCAGGGGCGATCGCATACCGAAGAACACCGGCGACCACAGGAAGTTCAGGAGAAGCTGCAGGCCGAAGACCACCAGGGCCACCTTGACCTGTGCGTTGCCCCATCCCTTGCGCCACACCAGGAAGGCCGCGACGCCCATCATGAGGTACAGGGCCGTCCAGACCGGCCCGAACACCCACGCGGGCGGGTTGAAGGAGGGCTTGCGCAGTAGGTTGTACCAGGTCGCGATGGCGGGGGCTGTGAAAAGCCCACCGATCACACCCACCAGCTCGCAGATCACGATACTGGCGATCAGCTCCAGGGCTTGTCGCATCTGATTCCACCTCTGTTCGCGCACGTAGTCAGGCTGGGAGGGGCGGTCGGCCGGGGCCTCGGAGCGTCGCCCGGCACCCCTTGGCGACTGCTAGCCCCGCTCCAGGGTCACGAAGACCACCGAGTGAGCCGGGAGCGTGCAGGACATGTCGCCCCCTTCCACCACCACCGGCAGATCGCCCACGAAGTCCTCCTTGCGCTCCAGGAGCGGCTTGCCGTCCAGGTCCCCGTGCGACAGCACCGTGCCCGTCGCCTTCGCCGCCGCGAAGTTGCGCAGGTGCACGCGGCAGGGCACGGCCCGATCCCACGAGCCGTTGGCCGCGACGAGGTAGAGCGCCCCGCCGTCATCACTCAGCGTCACCAGCACGGGTGTCAGCGGACCGGCGGATTCCTCGGGCTTGGTGTAGGGGTCGTCGCCCTCGGCGGGAGTGTAGTAGGGGGCCGTGCCGTCCGTCTCGAGGGCCCACTCCCCCACGTGACGGTTGAAGTAGTAGTAGAGCCAGTAGATCATGAAGCGCTTGTCGGGCGCCTGCTGGGAGAGGATGCCGAAGCCCTGGCCCCGCAGCGCCGAGAACATCTGCCAGGAGCTGGCGCCGCGCAGCATCCCCTCGCGGGCGTAGTAGATCAGGCGCACGGCCCGGTGGAGCGTGCCCATGATGTTGGCGTTGCGGTCCACGTAGTCCGCCCGCTCGCCGTTGGCGCCCCCGCTGTGCATGCCCCACTCCGTATCGTACTGGTACACCTCGCGCCCCGGGTTGTAGGCCCGGATGAGCGCGTTGATCCTGAGGATACTGTCCAGCACCTTGTAGTTCTCGGTGAGCACCGCCACCTCGAACTTGCGCCTGTGCGCGTCCCTGACCGCGTAGTAGTGCCCGACGACGAAGTCGTAGGCCCCGGCAGCCCGCTGCAGCAGGTAGCTGCACCACCTGGTGCTGCCCCTGTTGATCGCCACGCCGATCTGTGCCTCGGGCTGCAGGTCGCGGATCGCGGCGCTCACGGCCTTCACCTGAGCGACATAGTCATCGGACGTGGGATAGGCGCCGCCGTGGCCCCACATGCCCGAGTAGGGCTCATTAGCCACCTCCCAATGGCGGAACTTGTACCCTCGCGCGAGGGAATGGCGCACGCCCACAGCCCACTCGTCCGGCGGCAGCTTCGTGGCCGCGCCCTGGGTCTCGAACTCCAGAACCGTGTGGTCCTGGGGCACGCCGATCCGGCCCACCATCTCGGCCGCCTTGTCTATCGAGGCTTCGATGCCGAAGGGCTCGTCGCCCACGGCGTAGAAGCGCGTCATGGGCAGGCGCAGATCCCCCATCGCGGCCTCCAGCTCCGGCAGCAGCGTGTACTCACCCTGCTTGTCATACGGCTGGCCCGTCCATCCGGCGACCCGGTGGAAGGACACGCCCCCGGCGTCGCGCGTGGCCCGCCGCCAGCGCCGGCTCGCGTCAACCGTGATCTCCAGGGCGTCGCCCGGCCGCAGCCGGTGCTGCAGAGGCTCGTATTCGAGGCGCGCTTCATCCAGCAGGCGCACGGGCTCGGGGTCCACCTCCTCGGTCACCACCACGTCGTCAATCCACAGCGTCTTCGCCTCGCCGCTGTCCAGGGTCGCCCTGAAGGTCAGCAGCAAGTAGCGCGAACGGCCGGCGTGGAAGTCCAGCCCTTCCCGGACCGAAAACACGTGTTGCGTCCATTCGCTCCCGGCCTCGAAGGTGAAGAATCCCGGCGTCGGCGCGTCCAGGTAGGGCGCGATGCTCTCATAGGCCGTGAAGCCAAACTGCGAGGCACCGGGCTTGTCCATCCTGGCCCAGAAGGCGACGGTATAGATCCTGCCAGCGCCGGGGCGGATAGCGCGGTCGGAGGCCGTGACGATGTACCCGGCGGTGTCGGCCGGGTGATGGATGCGGAAGCAGGCCTTGCCGCCATGGGGATTCGCCGTGTCGCGGGTGTAGTTGGCGGGGTCCTTGTACTGCTGGGCGCCCCACATCGTCCATCCCGGCGGCGGGCGCAGGTCCGACTCGAGCTCGAAGTCGCCGTTGTACGCCAGATTCGCGCCGTCAGCCGCCGCCGCGGCCGCCAGAAGGACCAGAGCGCCCACGGCCACCAGCATCCCAAGCCCCAAGGCCCGCCAGGGGACCTCCATCGCCATCGCCTCCGTCGGAAGGCAGGCTTTCGTCTAGAGGAAGAGGGTGAGGAGCGTCGGCTGCTCGGCGGGCCGCTCGCCCGCGTCCACCGTCACCATGCCCGCCCCCTCATCGCCATGCCACGAGGCCAAGCCCGGCTCCTCGCCCCTCGCCACTGCCTCGCCGTCCAGCTCGACGCGCGCGGGCCTGGCGACACCGCGGATGACGAAGGTCACGCGGCGACACGCGGGCGCGCCGTCGAAGTGGCCCTCGGCCCCGGCGACCTCCAAGCTCACCCGGCCGGCGCCGGCGCTGTGGGCGATCCGCGTGGTCCGGAAGGCACCCGTCTCGTAGTCGTAGCTCAGGCCGTCGTCCTCGTACAGCAGGAAGGCTCCGTCGGCGCCGGTGAACACCTCGACGGTCAGCTCGTCGTCGGGGCGCTGGCCCACGAAGTCCACCACCGGGCCGAAGGGCAGCACCGCGCCGGCCCGCACCAGCAGAGGCCCGCCGCGGGTCTCGGGCACAGCGGGGCTGTACCAACCCGGCCCCGACACCTTCTGCCCGGTCCAGAAGTCGTACCACGCGCCCCCGGACGGCGCGTCCTCGACGGCGGGCAGGTAGACCCGGTCGGTGAAGGCGCCCACCAGCAGCGCCGGCCCGAGCAGGTACTGCCGCAGCAGGCCGTGACACTCCGGGTCGTCGGGGAACTCCAGCGGCATGGCGCGCAGCATCGGCACGCCGGTCACGTGCGCGTCGCGGGCGCAGGAGTAAAGGTAGGGCAGCAGGCGGTAGCGCAGGCGCGCGTATTCGGTGAAGATGGCCTGCAGCCGCTCGCCCTGCAGCCAGGGATGGCGCCAGTAGTTCCACGAGCTCAACTGCGCCCACGGCAGGAGGAAGCCGAAGTGGATGCCCTCGGGCGTCGCAGCCTCCATGTCGCAGGTGGACATGCCGTGGCCCGACAGGCTCAGGTTGAGGCACGCGCCCAGGGGCCCTTCCTCTCCCCCGGTGTCGCCGGTCCAGGTGGCGGTGTAGTGCTGCAGCCCGGCCCAGCCCGCCGGTGTGAAGCAAAAGGGGCGCCGCCCGGTGTGCTCGCGGAAGCCCTCGTACATCTGCCGCGAATAGAGCAGCGGGTACAGGTTATGCATCTCGTCGTCCAGCATCCCGTTGCCCCAGAGCCGGTCGGGGTGGGTCAGGACCTGGTTGGCGCCGTCCTGCTTGAACCAGTGGGCGCCCTGGTCCACGAACCTGCGCAGATGCTGGAACCAGGGCTCGTCGGGGCGCGTCAGGGGGTCCATCCGCCGCGAGGCGAAGAGGTGTTTGTCCTCCTCGTGCCCGGCGGCAAAGACACTGCGCTCGTCTTCGGTCGCCACCTCGCGGGCGAGCCGCCGTTCCTCCTCGTAGGACAGGTCGTAGTCGCAGCACAGCCACAGGCCGGGCTTGAAGCCCATGCGGATCGCCGCCGGGAAGAAGTTGTGCCGCCCCGTCGGCGCGTAGGACGGGATCGGGAAGCGCTCCGGGTGCCAGTCCTTGTCAACGGAGAAGTCATAGTTGCGGGCCATCCAGCCCGGCTCCAGGCCTATCGCGTCGCAGGGGATGTGCTCACGGCGGAAGGTGTAGCAGTCGTCCATGAACTCGCGCGCGTCGGCCTGCGTGCGGCAGATGAACCACAGGCCCAGGGCCCACTTCGGCGGCAGGGGCGGCCTGCCCGTGACGTCCGTGTAGCGCTCCAGGACGTGCTTGAGCGACGGGCCGTAGAGGAAGTAGTAGTCCACCGCCGCGCCCTCGGCCTCGAGGCTGAACCACTCGTCGCTCGTGGCGCCGAGGTCGAAACAGACCCGACGAGTGGTGTTCACCAGCAGGCCGAAGCCGCCGTTCGTCACCAGCAGGGGCACCGGGATGTAGCTCGACACGTTCCTGACCCACAGGTCGCCCTTCGTGCCTCGGTGCTCGATGCGTTCGCGCGTCTGGTCGCCCAGGCCGAAGAAGCGCGTCGTGGGCGACAGGACGAAGCGCGTGCGGAAGCCGGCCTGTGTCACGCGGGCGGGCTCGTGCTCGCGGAGCAGTGCCTGCCCGGCGGCGTCCAGGAAGGCCAGGGAACCGTCCGCCAGGGCGATGCGCACCGACAGGGCGTCCATTGTGGCCGTGAGCGCGGCCTCGGCTCCGTCCTCGCGCAGGCTGAAGGGCACGGCGGGCCAGTCGTCGCGGAAGAAGCCGTAGCGCACGAGCCAGGAACGCGGCGGCTCCTCGCCGAGGTGCTTGCGCACGCGGACGATGTCGGGCGTGAGGAAGTCGAGGCGCAGGCGCCCGTCGGCCTGCGGCAGGACGAGCCCGCGGTCGGTGGTGGTGGCCGCGTCGCGTTCTTGCGTGGCTGATCACTCCCTGGCCGGGATGCGCGGGCGCGCCTGCCGATCCCCCACGCCGCGCCGGGGCGGTGGTCTCCCCTGTGGGACGCCTGGCGCGGTTTGCGCGCCAGGGCGACGGACTGGGCACCGCGCCGTGCCCCTGTCTCCGCCGGACGAGTCCTGCCCGGCGCCGTCAGGCCATCATCTCGGCGATCTCGACCCACTCGCCCCGCTGGTCACTCAGGATCGCGCCGAACACCATCGCCAGCGTCTTCAGGTTGTCCTGCGCGCTGCACTCGGGCTCGCGGCCCTCGGCCACAGCCCCCACGAACTCCGCCAGCACCATCTGGCAATCGTTCGCCGGCATCTGGTCGCAGGGCAGCACCTCGTCCTTCGCCTCGTCGCCGGGGTAGGACCGGACGTAGCGCAGGTCGGCGTCCTCCCAGGTCAGGCTGCCCCTGGCGCCCTCGATGCGTAGCTCGCCGTCCCAGGACGACATCTTCCCCACGCTGCACCCCAGCGCGTGGTGAATCACCATCATCCCGCCGTCGAACTCGAAGAGCACGTCGTGGCCCACGTCGCCCTTGTGCCAGCCCCAGGGCGCGTTCCACGTCTTGGCCCACACGCGCACCGGGTCCCTCCCCAGCACATACCGCAGCGTGTCGAAGTGGTGCACGGTCATCTCGATGAGCAGCGCATAGTCAATCTCGACATAGTGCCTGCCCGTGCCCCAGGGCCGGTAGAAGCCCATGGCCACGGTGTTGATGTCGCCCAGAAAGCCCTCGTCGAGCAGGCGGCGAGTGGTGCGCGGCAGCGGCTTGAAGCGGTAGTTCTGGGTGACCATATAGGTCAGGCCCGACCCGCCGGCCATCGCGGCGATGCGCTTGGCCATGTCCCAGTCCTCGCCCATGGCCTTCTCGGCCAGGACGTGCAGGCCCGCGCCCAGGGCCTTCTCCGCCACCATCTCCCGCACGTCCGGCGGCGTGACGTCGAGGACGAAGTCGGCCTCGACGGCGCCCAGGGCATCGCCCAGCGACTCGAACCACTGGTCCTCGGCTATCCCGAACTGCTCGGTCGCCTGCTGCCGCATGGCCTCAGCCGGCTCGACAAAGGCCACCAGCTCGGCCGCGTCGCTCTGCGTCACCGTGGACGCCCAGTGCCGCCCGCGTCCGCCTACGCCGACAAGAATCCCTTTCATCACAGGATCTCCTTTCGTGGTCGTGTCCCGGGCCGTGCGTCTGCCGGTAAGGCGGGGGCCTCGGGCCCGGGGATGCGTGGGGGTGTTCCCGCTGCCGGGCCGTCGTCCTGCCTACGTCGCGGGGCGACGGGACGCGCGGTGTCCCGCTCAGGCGTACCTCTCGGCGGTCTCGATGGCCGCGCGTGCCCAGTCGCGCAGACGCTCGGTGTGCCCGTGCAGCGTCTCGATCTCCCGCAGCACCACCTGATAGTAGTGCCCCCGCAGCTTGGCCATGCCCTCGTCGAGGTGTGCGCGGATCGGCGCCAGGTCGTCGGCGAGGGTCACCAGCGCCGCGGGCTGGCGCCACATGATCGTGTACCGCGTGCCGCAGGCCTCGACCACCCTCGCCAGGTCCGTCCAGGCCGACGACACGAAGATGCGCAGGTTCGGGATGCGCAGCACGATCTCGATCTTGCGCGTGAGGTCCTCGCAGCAGCCGTACTGCACGGCGCCGTACTGCTGGAAAATCGGCCTCTGGTAGCTCAGCAGGAACTCCTCCTGCATGGCCGGCGAGACCATCTCGAACTCCTGGCTGTTGGCGGCGACCCACAGGTTGTGCAGCCGCACCTGCCGGGCCGGCGGCTCGCCGTTCAGCGGGTCGCTGCAGAACATGGGCTCGTGGTGGTTGGTGGTGAGCAGCCCCGTCTCCTCGGCGGCCCTCGTCGCCCGCAGCACGCCCTCCAGCAGCTTCGCCATCGCCCGGTGCACCAGCTCCGGCCGGAAGGCCAGGTCGTTGAGCGTGGCCTCCATGCCGCGGAGCTGGTCGAGGTACGTGTTGAGCTGCGGCCCCAGCGGCGGCTGGCAGGTAAGGCGCACGGGCATGACCTCGCCCAGCAGGTCATACATCCGCGAGGCCGCGTCCCCGGTGCGACGGGCGTTGTAGGTGAAGGTGGGCACCGTGATGCGCTCGTAGTCCGCCTCGGTCTTGATGGGCGGGTCGTAGCGGAAGCCGCCGAGCTCCGTCGAGCCCACCAGGTGGCCGGTGCGCAGGCCCCAGGTGTACTCGCTGTCGCAGTCCCAGGCGGCCCCCACGCCCCACCAGGGCTCGACGATGTGGTCGTCGCCCACCCAGTCCTTGTACAGATGCTGGCGGAGGGCATACTCCACGCTTCGGCACAGGGGGTCGCTGCAGCGCAGGGCCTCCGGCGGCAGCAGCTCCTTCCACACGCCCGCGGGCCGACACCAGACCGGCGCGCGGTCGGGCTTGCGGCGCTCGTTCACATCGCGCCAGCGCCGCCGGCGCGCGTCGTACTCGTCACTGGTAGCGAGGGCCATGACCTGCTCGGCGAGCTGCCTGACGGTCTGGACATCGCCGGGCGGAAAGGGCGGCATTCGCCTGTCCCCCCTTGTGCCGCGCAGGCGCCAGTGCGGTTCGCACCGCGCCGCCTGGTGGTAGGCGAGCCCCTTCGCGCCATCGCGGGCTGGACCTTGCCGCTCGGCAGCCGGCGCCGGCTACCGCGCGGACCGCCCTCGCCTGGTGCCACCCCAGGGACGAGTGAGCGGGCGACAGCAAGGCCCACGAAGCGGGCTCGTGATCCCGCGAGGTTATGCTATCTAAACGGTTGACAATGCCCGCGTGAAGATTTATAATAGACTCCGGGAACATTCTATGGACAAGAGGGCGGGTAACATGAGGCATCGCTGTCTATCGCTGCTCTTATGCGGTATCGTCCTGTTTCCTGCAACTGTCAGGGCGGATGTGATCTCTTGGTTCCCCGTACCTACGGAGCTTGCCTGGTCCGTCGACAGCATGAAGATGGTAACCGGGGGCCAGATCTTCACCGAGAACGTGACAGTGAACGACGAGGATACAAGGAAGCTCATTCAGGGGGGAGAGGTCGTCGGGGAAGAACGCGTGTGGGACTGGAGCACGGTCATCAGATGCGACGGGCCCTGTCCTCACGGGTGGCCCCCCAGCGGCCCGCTCTTGGACATGCATAAGCTGCAGGAGTGTCCGGACAAGTGGGAAGCAGTTATCCAGGCACAGGACTGCTGCTTGCCCGGCACAGCGCACGACCATTGGGAGATCCACGATGTGGCCCAGACGGGGTACGGAGAGGGAGGAACACGTGACGACGCGGATCCCGCACCAGAGGCCGTTTATGTCGTGGTGCAGCTGAGCCCCAACGCTGGCTGCATCACGGGCACAGTCAAGACTGGCTGGGGGCCCTACTCCGGGCCCGTGAAGCTGCTGGACGCGGGGGGGGCAGTTCCTCCAGGAGACGCCCGCCGATCAGGACGGCAAGTACGCGTTCATGTTCCTGCAGCCTGGGGCAACCTTCATTGTCCGTGTTGACGGCGAACCGCCCTGGGGAGCTGCCCAACAGCAGGTTCAGGTTCAGCCTGGGGAGAACGTATGCAACCTTGAGTTGCCCTTTGTCGGTTGGTGAGGGGTCTGGTGACAGACGCGACCGTCGTGACGATGGGACGACGAGGGGGACCGCGTGGTGTTACGGTGGCCGAGCTCCTGGTCGCCATCGCGATCATCCTGGGGCTTGCCGGGCTTCTGCTGCCCGTCTTCGCGACAGCCCGCAGGGCGGTGTGGGCGACAGGGTGCTGCGGGAACCTGCACGCGATCGCGCAGGGGATCCGGCTCTATACCGCTGACCACGCCAGTCGCCTGCCGCCTCCCTGCCTGAGCTTCGCGATCCCAGGGGGGTTCTCGGCGCCCGACCAGCAATACCCGTGGACCTGGTACGACGCGATCCTGCCCTACGTGGAGGCGGAGCAGGTCTTCTACTGCCCGGCCGACCCCAGGGGGCCGGGGTACGCGATGGAGAACGGCGCCGCCGGTCAGCGGACCGACCGTCGCGGTTGCGGTGCGAAGCTGCTGGTCCTGGAGTATGGGTTCCCCGGTGACGGAACCGTTGTGCGCACGACGGGCTGGGTCTACTGGCTCATGTGCAGATACGACCGCGAGGGCAACACGGCCATCGCTCTGAGACACCGCAACAGGGCCAACGTGCTCTTCACGGCCGGACATGTCCGCGCGCTCAGACTCTCGGAGATACTGGACCGCGAGCTGTGGTGGGCGCCCAGCGGCTAGCTTCCGCCCCCGCGTCGCCGGCGGCACTCAACCTGCTCACTTCGGCCCGCTGGAGGGCCCTAGCCAGGGGAGGTGGACTGAGATGCTGTGCGTGACACTCGGGTTGCTTTACGCCCTCGCGGGCGTCTGTCCCTTCCAGCTTCCGGCGCTGTCCCGCGAGCAGGCCCCCGACTGGTGGGGGGAGGCGGTGAAGCTCGCGGACGCAGGGCCTCTGGCCGAGTTGCTTGTGGATGCCTGCGCGCAGGGCCATGCGCGGGTCCTGGGCGAGTTCCCGGAAGGAGCAAGCGACCGGGCACTGAGACCCGACCCCGCGGCCGGCACCTACAGCTTGGTGCTGCCGCCCCTGCTGGAAGCGGCCGGGCTGGACTGGGGCTTCACCGGGGAGGTCCTCGTATTCCGCCCCCGGGACGTGCCGGCCTTCCGTGCCGCCGAGGAGCGCTCGGGGGCCGCGCCGACGGTGGCAGTCCAGTGGCACGAGGTATTCCCGGGGCTCGTGATCACTGCCGGGCCCTATGTGGGGCCGGTGTCCTGGCTGCTTGATGCCCTGAGCGGCGCAGCCGCCGGGCTCGAGCCGCCGGGCCCGCCGCGCGGCAACCCACCGCGGCGCGGGTGGACAGCCTCCGCCGAACTGGGCTCGGTCACATGCTTCGCGCGGCTGGCCGACACTGCGGAGCCGGTCTTCCACGAAGCTCTAGGGCTGGGGCTGTCGGCGGGCCTACGCAGCGCGGGGGGCGCTCGCCGTGTGGTGACCCGCAGCCCCGCCTTCTGTGCGCTGCAGGCCTGGCAGGCCTGGGAGCAGATCGGCTGGGAGCCGGGGAAGCTGCTACCGGTCGAGGCGGCGGGCGATCCCAGGACGCTGGACGGCAAGCTGCACGAACGGCTCTTCCTCGAGGCCCTGAAGGTCTTGCCGGCGGGCGACTTCGAGCGCCTCCGCAACTCGCCGCTCGAGCCACCCATGCGGCCCGCGACGCCCTATTCGCCGGGCTACAAGTGGCGCGTGGACGTCCAGCTGCCGGACCTCACCTGGACGGGCCGACTGGTCTTCGTCTTCCGGGCCCACCGGGCGCTGACCCGGGAGCTGGAGCCACCCGAGAAGGACGCTATCGAGAAGGGCCTCCTGACCGAGGCTGACATCCGGCCTGACCCGGCGCAGATTCCCGAGGGGCGCCTCGCCCTGGTGCTTCCCGTCGAGGTGCGCGGGCCCGAGGAGCGGATCGGCCGCGAACCGGCCCTGCGGACCGAGGTCCCCACGACAACGGGACGCGTGACCGCCTTCTGAGCAGCCGCTGCGCGGGGCACGTCCGCTTGATCACAAACAGACCTCAGCCTGCCGTGGACAGATCCGGACTTGCGCGAGCTTCATGTCCTGGTGCTGTGGGATGCGAGGCGCCGGCTGTCGTGGGATGCGAGGCGCCGGGTGTCGTGGGAGGCGAGGGGCCGATGTATGGCCCCTCGGCGACGGCGGACACGATTCCTTGGGCCTAGCCGACAGCAGACCAGCGCGCAAGGCCTCCCACAAGCTGTGAGCCGCATCATGCTACCCACCAGACCTGAACCGCAGGGAGCTCTCCGCATGGCACAGACCGCGCCAAGGGCCCCAGGGGCTTCCGGTGCAGCGCCCCAGGCTCGTGGGTAGGTCTCCCCCGCGTCCCCGGCGAATAGCGCGCTCCGAGGAACACGACCAAGGGTGATCAAGATGCCGGCCGTAGCTATAGGGCTGCTAGTGGCAGGGCTCTCGTTCGCAGGCACGCTGGCCGCGCCTCTGGCGACGGCCGGTCCCGTGGAGATCGCCCGCGCGACAGGGGTGATGGTCATGCAGCAGGCCGAGCAGGCTGGTGACGTCCGTGTCTGGGTAGTGGATCCGCTCGACAACGTCCTGCGCACGGCGCAGCCGGCGGACGCGCCCGTGGCCGAGGTGGCGCTCGAGGCCGCGCGCGCGGAGTACGAGAGCGGCCAGCTCGTGGTGCGCTCGCCCAATCCCATCGCCGGCCTGCGCGCCGCGGCAAGTGCCCTGGCCGGGCCGGAGGGCGCCGAGATTCCGGCGTCGGCCTGCCGTTGCCGCTTCGTGGGCTATGTGGGCGTCGAGAAGAACACCGGCGACACGCCCCCCGAGGAGCTGGTCGCGCAGGCGCCGGGCGACTTCCCCGATCCGCTCCTCGAGGACGAATCGCTGGACGTCGCCGCCGGGGCCGCCCAGCCCGTGTGGCTCACGGTGCACGTCCCGGCCGACGCGCCACCGGGAGACTACACGGGCGCGGTGCGGCTGTCGTGGCAGGGCGGCGAGCAGTCGGTGCCCGTGCGGCTGACCGTCTGGCCCTTCACCGTGCCCGAGGAGCGCCACCTGTACTTCACCAACTGGATCTCCGCCGGCCATATCGCCGAGCGGTACGGGCTCGAGGCCTACTCCGACGAGTTCTGGGCGATGTTCGAGAAGTTCGTGGCGGCGGCTGCGGCTCACCGCCAGAACATCATGTGGGTATCGCCCCATCTGATCCGCGTCTACCGCGAGGCTGACGGCAAGCTGTCCTTCGACTTCTCGGTCTTCGACCGCTGGATTGAGGTCTGCGAGAAGCACGGCGTGGCGGACCTGATCGAGATCTCTCAGATCGGCGGCTTCAAGGATGGCTGGGGCGGCAAGGAGATCGTCTTCCACGGCTTCGGCGTCACCGACCGCGCGACGGGCAAGTCGGAGCAGCGTTCCGGCGAGGAGGTGTTGGCCGAGCTCCTGCCGGCCCTACAGGAGCACCTGCGCGAGCGCGGCTGGCTGAGCCGCACGGTGCTGCACATCGCGGACGAGCCGTCGGTGAACAACGTGAGGTCGTGGCGGGAGCGGGCGGACTGGGTGCACTCGCTGGCGCCGGAGATCCGCCGCATTGACGCCATCGAGGGGCCCGACTTCGGCGACTCGCTCGAGGTCTGGGTCCCCAAGCTGTCGCACTACTACAACTGGCAGGAAGCCTACGAGCAGGCCCGTGACCGCGGCGCCGAGCTATGGTACTACACCTGCTGCCATCCCATGGGCCGCTACCCGAACCGCTACGTGGACTACCCCCTCATCAAGACCCGCATCCTCCACTGGCTCAACTGGCGCTTCAAGCTGGTGGGCTACCTGCACTGGGGGCTGCTGTTCTGGACCGACGATCCCTTCAAGTCGGCCATCAGCGGCGGCCTACCCCCGGGCGACGCCTGGATTGTCTATCCCGGCGCCGACGGCCCGATGGACTCCATCCGGTGGGAGGCGCTGCGCGACGGCATCGAGGACTACGAGTACCTGTGGCTACTGACGGCGACGGCGAAGCGCGTGAAGTCCGAGCTGGGGCCAGCCGCCGAGGGGTTCGTCCCGGAGTCCCTCGCCGACGACCTGTGCCGCCAGGCCGCGCCCGGCATCCTGGACTACGAGCGCGACCCGGCGGCCCTGCGTGAGGTCCGTCGCCGCCTTGCCCGGGAGATCATCGCGCTCGGGGCCGAACCGCGCCTGCTGGTGTGGACGGACCCGCCCTCGACTCAACCGCTGGCTGCGGGCCCGGCCGTGGCCGTCGTCAACGTGGCCGCCGAGCCCGGCTCGGCCGTGACCGTGAACGGCCACGAGGTGGAGCTGGACGAGAACGGGTACCACGCCGAGAACCTGTTCCTGAGGCCGGGCACGCACGAGGTGAAGGTGACCGCCACTCGCGGCGACCGGACGAGGACGGTCGTGCGGACCCTCACCGTGATCGAGTAGGGCGACCCGCGCCGCACTGCGCGCCGGCCGCTGTGCCGGCCGCTCGCGACACGAAGGAGCATGTGGCGATGTACGCTCTCGACACTCAGGCAATCTACATGATGGACCGTGTGACGGCGGACGCGAGGGCGCTGGCCCGCATGGACCGGATGCTGGCGGGCCTGGGCAAGACGCGGGACGACGTGAAGGTGCTCTCGGACGAGGACCTGCCCGAGGTGATCGCTGAGCACGAGTGGCAGCGGGCCTGGGTGCGGCAGGGGCTGCTGGCCGAGCACAGGCCCCACTACCTGGTCTTCAACGCCGTGAACTTCGATGAACGGACCGAGCGCGCCGACCGTCTGCGCGAGGCGGCGCCCGAGGGCACGGGGCTGAACCTCTGCCGGTCGCTGCTGGGTTACGTCAGGACCGCCGTCCTGGCCCACGTGCGCCAGGCGGACCAGGACAGGAACTGCGTGTGCTGGTCGGAGCACGAGTTCGTGACCATCGAGGGCTGTCCGCACCGGTGCCTGTACTGCGGTTGCGGCCAGCTCATCAACGTGATGCTGAACCTCGAGGAGTTCGCGGACCGCGTGGTCGCCCCGACCCTGGCCGCGAACGAGTGGCAGAAGTGCTTCCGCTGCAACACCACGGCCTCGGACACGATCTGCTTCGAGCCCGAGTACGGCCTGCACGACCTCTTCACACAGGTCTGCGCGGACTTCGGCGACCGCTATCTCTACATCCACACCAAGAGCGCTAACGTGGACTTCATCGCCGACCTGCCGCACCGCGACCGGCTCATCGGCGTCTGGAGCCTGAGCTCCCAGCCGGTCAGCGAGCGGATCGAGCCGGGCGCCGGCACGTCCCGCGAGCGTCTCGAGGCGGCGCGCAAGTGCCAGCAGATGGGCGTGCCCGTGCGCTTCAAGTTCAAGCCCATCATCCCCGTGCGCGGCTGGCGCGAGCAGTACGCCGCCACGATTGACGGCATCTTCGAGCTCACCCAGCCCGAGCTCGTGGGCTTCTGCGTGCTGATGTGGATGGGCTTCGACTCGATGGTCGCGGCGCTGCCCGAGGACGACCTCGACCCCCAGTACCTCGCCACGGCCCGCGCCGCCGCCGAGGAGATGAAGGGCAGTATGCTCGGGCCCTTCCCCCACGAGGTGCGGTCGGAGGTCTATCGCTTCCTCATCGAGCAGGTCCGACGGCACGACCGCTCGGCGCCCCTGTTCATCTCGACGGAGTCGCGCGAGATGTGGGAGGAACTGGGGCCGGTGATGGGCGCCAGCGCCTCGCGGTTCCTCTGCGGCTGTGGGCCCTGCTGCGTCCCCGGGCCGCGAATGGCCGGGGCCCGGACGTCCACCTTCGTACCCCAGGAGGACGAGGCCACGGCGCCGTCCGGCGAGTCCACCGGCCTCTGATGGGGGCCCCCAGGGGCGCCGCTGCTCACCCGCCTACCGGGGGCCGTAGTCCAGCAGGTGCTCTACCTCGGCGTGGCCGGCGTCGGCGGCGAGGTCCGCCGCCGTCTTGCCCTCCACGTCTCGGACACCGGCGTCCGCCCCGGCCAGCAGCAGGACCCGGACCGTCTCGACGTAGCCCTCTCGCGCGGCCAGGTGCAGCGGTGTCCTGCCGTCCTGGTCTCTGGCGTCCACGTCGGCCCCCGCCTCCGCCAGCACCTCGGCCACGCCCTCGGCGCCTTCGGACGCCGCCACGTGCAGGGGCGTCCACTGGCCCGGCCCCCGGGCATCCACCGCCGCGCCCAGCCCGAGGAGCACGCTGGTCGCGCCGACCTGTCCTTCCGCCGCCGCCACGTGAAGGGGGGCCCAGCCTTCGGCGTCCCTGCGGTCCAGCCGCCTACCGACAAGAACAGGCAGCAAGCGCCCGAGGCAGCCACGCCGCATCAGTGCCACCAGCGACTCGCTGTCCCCGGCTCGTGCCGCGTCGTGGATTGAGCCCATTCCGGCCTCATCCTCCCGGTGATCGCGCCGGGCCTGCGGCCGCGCCCCCCCGTAGGTTAGAGCGCCTCCAGCAGCCGCGCGGCCAGGTCCGCGATCGTGCGCCGCGCCCGGTCGTAGTCGGCGCTGCTCCAGCCGTTGGGCATCGTGATGACGCCGCTGGCGAAAAGCTGGCCGTTCTCCTCCCGATAGCCCTCCCAGCCGGCCGCGTTGCGCACGCGCGGCGAGTACTCCAGGCTTCCCGCCAGGCCGTCCAGCTTCTCCCTCGCCTCCCGGGCCAGCTCCTGCGCCTGCTTGTCCTTGCTCGCCAAGCCGCGCTCGATCAGGCCCTCCAGCAGGGCCACGTACTTGTAGTCATCAATGCCCTCGCGGAAGCCCTCCCACGCCGCCGACGGCCCGCCGGGCAGGTCTCTCACGGCGGGGTACCGGGCGAGGTGGTCACCATACCGCGCGTCCTGGTCGTCGTACGGGTCGCCGCCGAAGGACTGGTAGGCCCAGTTGAAGCACCCGTCCGCACCCGACCGCACCTGGAACCAGCCTGCCGAGTACCTGTCCACCACCGGCCGGTACCACTCCACGTCGTTGTTGTAGATCAGGATCAGCTTCCCCTGGTCCTTGGCCTGCTGCACTACCTCCGGCGCGGCGAGCGCCCCGTTGTAGTTCCACACGTCCGCCAGCGGGCCCGCCACCTTGTGGAAGTAGTCGTCGCCCGGCCCGTCCTGCTCCGTGCGGATGTCGGGGGCCAGGCGCTCGAGGATCTCCAGGAGCTGGCGGTTGCGCTCCATCAGCGCCTCGCCCTGCCACGCCGGCTCGTCCACCGGCTGCACGATGATCTCCGGCCACTTCTTCTCGGCGGCGTAGTCCACCACGAAGCGCCACGTGTCCGCGTAGGCTTCGGAGAACCGTGGGTCGTCCGTCGGTATCTCAGACCCCACGGCCGACTGCACCGTGTCGCTAAGCTGTATCACCGGCGCCGGGTAGCCCAGCTTCCTGTACAGCTCCATGAAGGTCTCGTACCTGCCGCTACCGGGCAGCAGAAAGTCCACGCGCCTGCCCTCCACGTCGGTCTGCGCCTCATCCCAGCCGAAGCAAAGGCCCACCGACGTCATCCCGTGCTCGCGCATGTCCACCAGGTTGCGCTCGAGCTTGTCCAGCTCCTCGCCTTCCTCCAGCGGGCATGGCCCTGTGTAGTACACGCCCCAGAGCTTGTCCTTCACCTCGGGAAGCTCGAAGGGATACACGCGCAGCCGCACCGGCAGCTCCAGCGTGGTCGGCTCCCCCTGGCCTTGGCCCGCGTCCTGGGCCGTGATCCTCAGCGTCCCCTCGTACACGCCGGGGCTTGCCTTGGGCGGCACCTTGACCGTGATCCAGAAGGTAGCCACCTTGCCGGCCACCAGCTCGATGCCCGGCGGAGCTCCCGCCTCGTCGCGCGGCTGTGGCTCCAGCAGCACCGGCATCTCCGCCACGTACCTCATGGCCGCGTCGCTGTAGGTCCAGCGCTTGTCCATCGGCCGGACCAGGCGCAGGTCGGCCTGCGACCGGGCGATGGTCCCGGGCCCGCCGAAGTCCGACAGCTCGGCCGCCAGCCCGCGCAGGTCGCGCCGTGCGGCGATGCACACCGTCACGGGCTCGTACTCGCCGCGCGCCGCCGCCAGGGACAGCTCCTCGGCCCTCTCGTCGTCCGCGGGCCAATCGTCGCTGAAGACCGGGTCCATCCACGGCCGCGTGAAGGCCACCAGGGCAGGGCCCTCCGCAGCCGGCAGGCCGGTCGGCTGCCGCTCGGGCACGTGCGTCACCTTGCGGAAGACCTCGCTGATCTCGGCGAACCGGAAGTTGTCGAAGTACAGCTCCCAGTCCTCGCGGGGCATGCGGTAGTAGATGTAGAACCGCTTCATCTGCGCGAGGTCGAGCTGGTAGCGCAGGGGCTTGGTCCACACCTCGACCCGGGTGGTCTTGCCGGCGGGAAGCCCCTGCCCGCCGAAGACGCTGTGCTGCTCCAGGTCGTCTATCCGCCAGCTAAGGCTGCACGCCCGCTCCGAGGGGTTGTAGGCATCGAACACGAGCGACTGGCCCGCGCTCAGGTCCGGGTCCGGCGGGACAACCGAGAACCCGGGCCAGGTGTCCTTGTCCGAGCCCGGGAACACCACCTGCAGGGCCCACTCCCCGTCGCTGGCGTGCTCCTGCACGCGCGCGAAGGTCTTGAGCCCGCCGGGCTCCAGGGCCGCCAGGTCGGCCTCGGTCTCGAAGGACAGAGGCCAGCCCACCACGGCGTAGGCAAGGATTCCGAACACCAGTGCCGGCGCTGCACCCATCAGCGGCACCTCCCAGTCGGCGGCCGGGCCACGTGAGGCCCTTTCCGCGCAGCGCCGACCGGTTCCACCGCACGGCGGGCCGCACCTTCCCGCGGCAGCGCGGCCGGGCAGGCTCGCCTGCCTTGCCCCAACCAAAGGCCTGCTGATGTGGAAGGCGGCCGGGGCCTGCACACCGGCGCGCTCCAGGGATTCAGCGAGGCGCGCCGCGCGCGGGTATCGTGTTTTGGAGCAAGAACGCCCGCAGGGCGCGAGGGCCCGTCACCGCGCCGCCGCGCCAGGCAGGCCATCGCGGTGCTGCGGGGAAGCGTGCCGACAGCCAGCGTGGGGGTGACCGCCATGAGTAGGGCTGTTCCTCTGACCTGCCTTGTACTGCTCGCGGTGGGGCAGGCGGCCGCGGCGCCGGGCGAGAATCTGCTGCAGAACGGCGGATTCGAGGAGGCCTTCAGCGACGCCGGAGTGCCGGCGGGCTGGCAGGCCTACGGCGGAGGCGCAGCCGATACGTCCCTCTCCCTGGCCACCGTGGCCCACGACGGCCCGCAAGCCCTGCTGATCTCGGACCACAACCCGGCCCAGGAGGTGGGCGTGAGCCAGACGGCGGAGCTTCCCCCCGACGCCAGGTTCCTCGTAGCGTCTGTCCACGTCCGCGCCGCCGAGGACGGCAGGGGCGCCGGCGGTTTCCTGCAGCTTCGCTTCCTCCCCAGTCAGAAGCTCCTGCAGGTCGGTCTCAGCGGCAGCGCCGACGGCTGGCGGCCCTGCCGGGTAGCGGGCGAGGCGCCCGAGGGCACCACCGCGATTCAGGTGTTCCTCTACACGCATCGCGAGACTATCTGCGACACCCTGGTAGACGACGCGCAGGTGATAGCCGTGGCATCGCGCGAGGAGTTGCTCGAATCCTCCGATACGGTAGACCTGTCCAGCTTCCCCCCGCCACCCGTCGAGAGGCTCAAGGACCTGCACCTCACCACCGCTATCGTGTCCGAAGGCAAGCCCGTGGCGTCGGTGGTAGTGCCCCAGGACGGTCGTTACGACGCTCTTGCGGGCCGGATAGTGGACGCCATCGCGCAGTCCACGGCCGCGCGGGTACCTGTGAAGCGCGATTCAGAGGTCACCTTGCCCTTGCCCGAAAACACGGTAATCCTGGGGAATCGCTCCACCAACACCCTGATCTCCCGCCTTTACGACCTCTACTACACCTATCTTGACCTCAAGTATCCCGGCGCCGGCGGCTACCTCGTGCGCTCTTTGCACAACCCCTTCGGCAACGGGCAAAACGCGATCCTCGTGGGCAGCAGCGACGACGCGGGCATGGAGCGCGCGGTGGCAGAGCTCATCTCGCTCGCCACCTCCGCCGCCAGGGGCGACTCCCTGGCCCTGGGCTGGACGCTGCGCGTGCAGCTCGCGGAGGGCCTGGAGCCGCCCGAGGACGCCGACCAGGCCAAGGCTTGGGAAGAGAGCCTCATGTACCCCGGCGCGACCTACTTCGGCTGGAACAGCCTCAGCCGCCGTCTGGCGCTGTATCACATGACCGGGAACGAGAGGTTCCTCCAGGAGTTCCTCCGGCTCGCCTTCCCCGACGAGGAGGCCAAGAAGTTCCTGTGGAAGGTGGACGGCGAGCGCATTGAGGACAAGGACCACCCTCTCTCGGGGCCGTATCACTACAACGCCCATCATATGATGCTGCTCTGGGACCTGGTCGAGGAGAGCCCCTTCTTCACCGACGAGCAGCGGCTGAGGGTCACGCAGGCCTTCGCCGAGCAGCTCCGGCACTGGCAGGCCGAGTGGGCCTACGCGGGCCGCCACTACGGCGACCCCGACGCCCTCATCGGCACCCGCCACGACCAGTGGGCCGCCGTATCCCTGTACGCACTCAGCCGCTACTTCCAGAAGTACTACCCGAACCCCGTGTGGGAGAGGAACCAGCAGGCTGTCCAGGACTACTTCGGCAGCTTCGCCCGGACCTTCCACGTCGCCGGTGAGCTGGACCACCTGTGGTGGTACACCACGTCCTACGAGCCCCTGGTGGCCTACATGGTCCTCAGCGGCGACCGGCGCGGCGTGGACAACGGAAACCTCGAGACCCTCATGCGCGGCTACGACCTGCTCGTCCAGGGCCGGCGCGACGGCCCCTATGTCCGCCAGTTCTCCCTCACCATGGCCCACCGCTGCGCCTACCTCACCGGCGACGGTCGCTACCTGTACTACCGCGATCTCACCTCGCTGGACACGAACGTCTTCCGCATCGGCCAGTCCTTCTGGCCCACGATCGCCCCTCGCCCACCCGAGGAGCTGGCCTACCAGGCCCTCGCGCGCCCACTGTCGCCGGACGAGGCCCGCTCGCGCCTGCCCGCCGTTCCCTACGAGCAGGCCTTCCAGTTCGCCGGCTACCGCACCGGCATCACGGACCAGGACGACTACCTGCTCCTGGACGGCTTCTACGGCGGCTCGCGCAATCCCTACCACTGCCTTGCCCTCACCGAGCTGCGCCACGGCCCCACCACCGTCCTCGCCGGCTATCTGAGCCAGGCCGTCGTCCGCCAGTCGGGCCTGGTCGAGCCGACGGTGCCGGTCGGCTCGGCCCTAACGCGCTGCGCCGCGCTGGGCAAGATCGCGCACTTCGAGGCCCGCGTGCCCGACCTAGCCTATGGCGCGTGGGAGCGCCGCATCGTGCACGTGGCGGGCGGCTGGACCCTGGTGGTGGACGAGTTCGTCGCCCGCGATGATGTGCGCAATCTGGACTTCGCGGTCCAGTGGGAGCTCCCCGCCAACGCCACCCTGACCGACGCCGGCTGGATCGCCTACGCCTCCTCGGGCACGCAGGCCGCCCTGATCCCCTGGAGCCGCCCGCGCGTAAGCATCAGTGGCCGCGTCGCCACCTGCTCTCTCCTGGCCGACCTGAGCAAGGGCCAGAGGCTGGGCACGGTCACCCTTCTGGGCCTCAACCCCGCCGACCGGGGTCTCGATTGCGCCCGCGTGTCTGATCGCGCGGCCTTGATCACCGACGGCGGTCCCCTCCTGGCGGTGTGGGGAGAGTCCGGCGACACCGATTCCGCCGACCTGCGGGCCGACCTGGCGCTGCTGGGGTCGAAGCTCATCTACGCCGCCGACGCCCGCCGCCTGGCCCTGGGCGCGCCGCTGCTGCAGGCGGACAAGCCCGTGAGCGTCTACTGGGACCTGGTCGCCGGGACGCTGGACATCGAGTGTCACGAGCCCACGACCGTCGCCCTCGCGGTGGCCGATCCCGAGGCCGTGACGACCGGCGGCCAGGCTCTCAAGCCCGCCTCGCGCGAAGGCGGCCTCACGGCCTTTCGGCTGGATCAGGGACGGCGGGAGCTGGGCGGCGTGGCACTCTCGGGCGAGGCCACGGCTGCCCTGTCGGCCAAGCTCGCGGATCTGGCCGCCACGGCCACACGCGCCCCGGAGGGCGCCGACCTGCCGGTGCCCGCCGACGTGCCTCAGCTCGAGCCCGACCTGACCGCGACCGTCGAGGGCGGCGTGCAGCGGATTCTGCCCGGCCCCGGCCAGGGCGGACCGAGCGTCTACGCCGTCGCGGGCGGTAAGGCCGCCTACCCGGTGGCCGCGGACGGCGCCCTCGGCGACCCGCTGACCGTCGAGGCCGGCATCCTGTCCTCGGCCTACTGGCCCGAGGCGCGCCTGCTGCTCCTCGGCGGCAAGGACGATCAGGTCTACGCCTACGACCCCACGGGCCGGCTCCGGTGGACCTTCCAGTCGGTCATGCACCCCGACCTGTACGCCACCGGCAAGACCTACTGGTTCAAGCAGGACGTGCCCGGCATCAGCGGCCTGCTCACGGGCGGCCTCGTCGGCGACGGCACCCAGGCCTTCGTCGGCAGCGCCTGCACCATCGAGGTGCTCGACGAGAACGGGCAGCTCCTCAAGCGCCTGCCGCAGTACTGGGGCTCGGTCTGGCGGATGGCCCTCGTGCACAAGCCCGACGGCGGGCGCAGGCTCCTGGCCGCCAAGATGCCCAACGGCGTCAACGACATCGGCATCGTGGACGCCCCGGCCGGCGCCGCCGACGGCGACTGGGGCCTCAGCTACGGCTTCACGGCCCTGCCCGCCGGCCACACCTTCATCGCCGGCTGGAGCGCCATGAACACCCAGGACCTCATCGCCGCCGACCTGGAAGGCGACGGCGCCGAGGAGGTGGTCATGGACATCAACGGCTCCTGGAACCGCGTCTGCGTGTACGACGCGCTGGGCGCGCCGAAGTGGGCCCTGAGCTTCGGCCCGTCGCTGAATTACCCGCACCGCTACCTGCGCGGGCTGGTCGTGGCCGACCTGGACGGCAACGGCAAGCCAGAGGTGATCGCGGCCACCAAGGACCGGATCGTGGCGGCCTTCGACGCCGAGGGCGGGCGCCTGTGGACCGCCGTCCTGCCGTCCGCTTCCTGGACCCTCGCGGCGGTGCCCGTGGGCAGGGGGGCGTTGGTCGCGGCCGGGTGTGAGGACGGCAGCGTGCTGGTGATTGACGCCGCGGGCAAGCTCGCCGGTCGGGCCGCTCTGGAGGGACGAGTGGAGGCCCTCCTGGCGGGCCGCGAAGGCGGGTCGTCCTGGCTGTGGGCAGGGACGTCCAAGGGGATTCTCGCCCGGCTCGCCTTCTAGTCGCCTGCCTGTCCTGACACAGCGCACCCAGAGCGGGGCCGCTTCCGTAGCGCCGCCGGCTGTGGCGTCCGCAAGGAGAGCCCACGCGCTCGTCGAACACCCGCGCCGGTGATACCCGTGAACATGAGCGACTACCGGGTTGTGGACCTTTCGCTGCGACTGGTGCCGGGCGAGGAGGAGCGCAGGCTCGAGCTGCGGCGCGGCGTCCTCGAGACCGACCAGAGCTTCTACCACGACATTGACACCATGAGCCATGTCGGCACGCACGTCGAGACGGCGCTGCACTTCTATGGCGAGGGGCACGGCGTGGCCGAGCTGGCGCTGGAGACCTTCCTGGGCGAGGCGCTGCTGCTGGACCTCAGCGCCCTGCCCAACGACGCCGACGCGACGCCGGAGGTGCTCATCGCCGCGGGCGCGGACGGTCTCAGACCCGGCGACATCGCCGTTGTCACCTCCGGTGGCCAGCCGGACAGGATCGTGCACCTGACCCCCACAGCCTCGATCTTCTTCGCCGAGAAGGGCATCAAGATGCTGGGATTCGACGATTCGATAGGGCTGGGCCGCGATGGGGCTACCCAGCGGGCCGTCCACGACCCGCTGATGAGGATAGACGTGCCCTTCCTGGAGCGGCTGACGAACCTGCAGGCCCTGCCCGAGCCCCGGTTCTTGCTGGTGGCGGTTCCCTGGCGCGTGGCGGGTCTGGACAGCTCTCCCGTGCGGGCCATCGCGCTCGTGCCGGCGCCTTGACGCCTGGGCCTCGCGCGGCTCACGCGCCCGCCGGCAGCTCACGACCGTAGGCTCTGCACCACGGGGGCGTACAGCTCGGCCAGTCGCCGCCGGTAGGTCTCGTGCGTGAACTCGACCTCCGCGTACGCGCGACCGGCGCGTCCCAGCCGCGCCGCCAGGTCCCTGTCCTCAGCCACGCGGCGGATGCTCTGCGCCAGGGCGCGCCAGTGGCCGATCGGCACCAGCAGCCCGGTCTCGCCGTCGGTGATGAAGCCCCTGGGCCCGATCGTCGCCGTGCTGACCACCGGCTTCCCCGCCGCCAGCGCCTCCTTCACGGCTACCGGATCGGCCTCCGTCCAGGACGGCTGCACGTAAACGTCGAAGAGCGTGAGGAATCGGGGCACGTCCTCCCGTCGCCCGGCGAACACGATGCGATCATGAACGCGCAGGCGCCTGGCCAGGGCTTCCACCGGCGGGCGATGCTTGCCGTCGCCCACGAACACCAGCCTGGCCCGCGGCAGCGACTTCACCAGCTCCGCGAAGGCCCGCACTGCCACCGCCTGGCCCTTGGGGCGGCCGAACCCGCCGACGTTGCCGACGACCGGGTAGGCATCGCCCAGGCCCAGCTCCTGCGCCAGCGCCGCGTCGCGCCGGGCCGGGCGGAAGCGCTCCACGTCCACGGCGTTGGGGAGGACACACAGCTTCTCCTCGCTGTACCCGCACCACCGGCGGTACAGGTCGCCCAGGCCGCGGGACACGACCACGATCCGGTCGGGCACGTTCCTGAGCAGGCGGCTCATCACGACCCTGTGGACCCGCATCCGGGGGTCGTGGTACGTGATGAACAGCCAGGGCACGGGGGCCACGAGCCTGGCGCGCGAGGCGTGCAAGTTGGGCTCATAGCAGTGGGCATGGACCACCATCGGGGCGTCGCGCCTGAACAGCTCGGCCACGCCACGCGTGGTGCGCAGGGACTGGGTCCACTTGGGCAGGCCGAGGACCTGGGTCTCCACGCCCCTTTCGCTCAGGAAGTCCTCGAGGGGGCCGCCGCTGGTGATCGCGCAGGCCCGCAGCGAGGCGCCCAGGTCCAGCAGCACGGCGACCATCGCGCGTAGTGAGCTGGCGACGCCACCCAGGTTGAGGGTGGTCGTCATCAAGAGAACCGAGATGCCTTGCAGGGGAGCCTTTTCCATACGATAGAGCGGTCTTACCCGACCGGCCGTGCGCGCCGGTGACACGCAGTAGGGCTGTTAGACAGGCCCCGCCCGTGGCGGTACCGGCAGGCGATGGACAGGTTACTCTGGCGTCTGGCCCGGGGTCAACGGGGCGGCGGGGTGCAGGCGCCACTGCGACGGGGCCGTGCTGGACCTTCCTCGAGTCGGGGCCGCGCCTGCTTGACACCCGTCACACCTCTCCCCAGAATACACGAGCCGAGCCCGGGGCGCCGCCGCCGACCGCCGGCTGCGTGGGAGAGCCCCGCGCCCGCCGGGGTCACGGCGGCACCGCCCTGAGCCAGGACGGCGCCGGCCCCAAGGACGGCGCGGAGGCACAGCGATCTCCCATGGCCGGCAAATCCGGGGGAGCAGACCCAGGCCCCAAGACCAGGACCTTCCGCTTGCCCACGGGCGTCGAGTGGACCATCTTCGCGCTCTGCGCGCTCCTGGGGCTGGGGGCCGCCATGCTCGTCCGGGCCCCCGGACCAGTGGGCGACGTCCTCTGGCGCCTCGAGCTCACCACCTATGACTGGCGTCTGCGGCTGCGCGCTGTCGAGCCCCGCTCCAAGGACATCGTTATCGTCGGCGTGGACAACACGTCCCTGCAGATGGTGGGCAGTTGGCCGTGGCCGCGCGAGTACCACGCGGAGCTGGTGGACGCCCTGCACAGGGCGGGGGCGCGCGTGGTCATGTTCGACATGCTCTTCGACCTGCCGTCCTCGCGCGGGCCCTTCGTCAACGGCATCTCGCGCGACGACCTCGCCTTCGCCGACGCCATCAAGCGCGCCGGGAACGTGGTACTCATCTGCGAGGTAATGCTCGAGCAGCAGGGCCGCGGGGATTTCCTGCTCGACGCCAACGTCTTCCTCAAGCCGATCGAGCTTCTGGCCGATCCCGCCCTCGGGGCCGGGGTCGCCCTGGTGCCCGAGGACGTTGACGGGGTCGTGCGCCGCGTGAAGCTTGCCTTCCGGCCTTCGGTCGAGGGGGCCGCCGAGCTGCCCTTCGTCGGGCTGGTGTCGGCGGCCTACGCTCTCGGCATGCGCCCGGCCGACCTGCTCGCCTGCTGGCTACGGGGCAGCCACCGCGACCATCCCTGGATGGACGGTGCCGACTTCCTGATAGACTACCGGGCCCCGCCCACTCGTGCCTACACCTACCTTCCCTACGTGGACGTGCTCGCCGGCCAGTGCGAGCCCGACGCCGTGAGGGACAAGATCGTCCTGGTGGGCATGTTCTCGGGCCTCGAGCCTGACCTGAAGCTCCACCCCGTGGGCGCGCCGGTGTCGCCGGAGCAGCCCGAGTGGTGGATGCGCACCAAGATGCCCGGGGTCGAGGTCATAGCCAACATCACGGACATGCTGCTGGAGAACCGGGCTGTGGCACCGGCGCCCGTGTGGTGCCTGTGGGCGCTGCCCATCCTCCACGGCCTACTGGTCGCCCTGCTGGTCACAGCCCTGCGTCTGCGCGGCGGCCTGCTGGGCACCATGGTCGCCGGCGGCTCGCACTGGCTCGTCGCCGCCTTCGGCATGATCGGGTCGGGTGTCTGGATGCCCGTGGTGTCGGTCTGGGGCGCGGAGATGCTGGCCTACATCGTCGCGGCGACCCTGCTGTGGTTCCTCGAGGAGCGGCACACCTACTGGCTGCGCGAGTCCTGGGGCAAGCGCGTGTCGCCGGAGATCCTGGACCTGATCCTCGCCAACCCCGGCCTGCGTCACGTCCCCGGCCGCCGCGTCGTCGTCTCGGTAATGTTCGTGGACCTGACCGGCTCGACCGCCCTATCCACCGAGATGGAGCCCGACCGCATCGTGCACTTCCTCGACCAGTACCTGACCCTGGCCACCGAGGTGATCCGCGCTCACCGGGGCACGGTGCACAAGTTCATCGGTGACGGCGTCATGGCCGTCTTCGGCGATCCTATCCCCCTGCCCGACCATGCCCAGCACGCCGTGGACGCCGCCTTCGACTTCCACGAGCGGATGCAGGCCTTGACCCGCAGCATCCTCGAAGGCGGAGGGCCGGAGCTCAGGGCCCGCGTGGGCATACACTCCGGGGAAGTCGTGGCGGGGGATGTAGGCCCGCCGGGAATGTTGGAGTACACTGTCATCGGTGAGACAGTGAACGTGGCCGCGCGGATGGAGGCCCTGAACAAGGAGTTGGGCACGCCCATTTGTGTGAGCGCCGAGACCTACGCTCTGCTGACCGACCCGCACGACCTCGTCTACGCGGGCGCTCACGAAGTGCGCGGAGTGCCCGACCCTGTCCCCGCCTACGCGAAGCTGGCCGAGCTCAAGGAAGAAGCGGCGGCTTCAGGCTCCCCGCCGGAGGAGCCGCCGACCTCAGCGAGGTGAAGCCAGGTGACCAGATACCGTCTTGTGGCTGGGCTTGTCGCCTTCCTGATGGCGGCCACGGCCTGCGCTGCCGATCTGGTGAAGGTCACGGCGGTGAGCGGCGTGGTCGAGCACTACGCGCCCACCGGCAAGCAGTGGGTACGCAGCAAGGTGGGCGCGCAGCTTCCACCGGGCAGCCAGGTGAGAAGCGGCAAGCGCAGCGCCGCCGAGCTCACCTTCCCCGACGGCACCCGCTACCGCCTGGCCGCCGAGAGCCAGGTCACCCTCCAGACGATGAAGCCGCAAGAGGTCGCCCTCGCGCGGGGAGGCCTGTTCGCCCGCATCATCCGTGGCAGCGCCGTGCGGCTCACGGGCCGCTACGGCACCGTCGCCGTCCGCGGCACCGATGTAGCTTTCCAGATCGTGGGCGACAAGGAGTACGTGCGCGTGTGGGGTGGCGACGCGCAATACGAGACGCCCCAGGGCATTATTGACCTGCCGCCCTCCTCCAGCGCTTGGTCGCTGGAAGGCGCTCGGCCCGCTACCGCCACCAACATCGAGCCCGAGCGGTTCGCCGGCGGCGAGATCCGCCCCTTCTGGGAGAACGTGCGCTCGGGCGTCGAGATCAAGGCCGCTCCGTCCGCCCCGGCGACGAAGACAGTCCAGGCCGACCGCGCTACCCAGCAGGAAGAGATCCGCAACCAGGAACCGGGGCGCGAGGACCTGCGCGAGACGACCGGCAACATAGTCGTGGACATCCAGCAGGCCGGCGCCGCCGCTTCCGCCGCCGGCGGCGGGGGCTTCAGCCTGGGCGCCGGCGCGGCCTCCCTGCTGAGCCTCACGGCCCTGGCCGACACCGCCGCGGACGACGTGAACGTCGGCCGCTCCCTGGGCCGCAAGATGTGGGGCCCCTACACCGCCGCTCAGGCCTACGGCCTGTGGGGCGAGAGTGGCAGCTTCCTCGGCGGCCGGGCCCGCCTGCGAACCGTCTACGACAAGACCCTCCTGCAGGTGTCGGGTCGGTGGGAGACGATGACGGGCTCTGACCCCGACTTCCTGCTCGACGAGACCTTCGCCGCGTGGAAAAGCGAAGAGTGGCAGCTCCTGGCCGGCCGCAGCCGAATCCTGGAGGGGCCCGTCAACAACTCGGACTTCGGCACCCTCATGCCCTTCAATCTCACCGATGGTATCCACGGCAACTACTGGCTCAACCCCCGCACCTCTCTCAGCCTGGCCTGGATCGAGGACTACGACTCCCTCTTCCACAACGATGAGCAGGCCCTCTACGGCCGTCTGAGCACCTACGTCGCCGGGGGCAGCGTGGGCATCGCGGCGCTCAGGGACCAGGGACGCGGCACCGGCGTCGTCGGACAGGTGTCCCTTCCCCTTCTCCCGGACGTCCTCGACGGCTACGCCGAGTTCGGCGACGATTCCGAAGGACGTCACCTCGAGACGGTCGGGCTTTACCTCCCCGGCCTGTACCAGGATCACGGGCTGGACCTGTACCTGGAACGCGCCCAGCGCCACGGCTTCGACACTCTCACCAGCCTCAACGCCTACTGGGAACTGGACGAGGACATGCAGGTCATCGGGGTTGTCAACCACTCCCGCATGGAAGGCTGGCGCTTCGGAGTGGGGTTCATCGCCAACTTCGGCGGCTAGACCAGGTGGTGTGAGCACGATGACGGCAAAGGGTAAGACCATCGCAGGCGACTGGCTCTATCTGGCACCGTGCCTTGTCCTGGCGCTGGTCCTGGCGCTCGTGACGGGCTGCGGGGGCGGCTCCTCGGGAGTTCCCGCCGGCTCGGGAGCGCGGGGAACGGGTAGCATCGCGGTGACGGCCAAGCTCCCGCCGCTGCCGACCACCTCGGCCGTGGACGCCGCGGACCTGCCCGGGGCCACGCGCAGCATCGTGCTGTACGTCTATGGGCTCCCTTCGTCTGACGGCACCGACTCCTCCCCGAGCTCGGTGGATAGCGGCGTCGGCGAGCTGCTGGTCCCGCCTGTCGTGCTCGTGCGCGAGCCGGGCCAGGACACCGTCTCGGGCACGATCACCAAGGTGCCCGCGGGCGACGCCATCCTCCGCGCCTACGCCTACGCCACGGACAGCCCGCCGACGACGACCAGCCAGAGGCCGGTCTCCAGCGCCGAGCACCCGGGCGGCGCCATTGCCGAGGCCGAGGTGCCCGTGACGGTCGTCGGCGGCCAGACCTCCCGGGTTCAGATGACCGCCGAGCGTCTGCCCGTCCGTGTCGAGATCGGCGGGCCCGATACCGTCGCCCGCGCCTCCACGGTCGAGTACACGGCCACGGCCTACGATGCCGACGGCGAGGTCGTGCTGGGCGTCACCTACCAGTGGCAGTCGAGCGACACGGCGATCCTGGACTTCGTGGGGCCCGGCGGCAAGGCCGAGGCCAAGACGCCGGGCGACGTGGCGATCCAGGTGACGGGCTCCTATCGCGGCCATACCTGGACGGCCCAGAAGGACGTGCAAGTGACCGGTCTGGGCATCGTGCAGGTGGACCCGGACACCCTCGACCTGCAGCGCAACGAGCAGGCCCGCCTGTCCGTGCAGGTGAAGGACGACGCCGGTGAGCCCCTGCCCGGTGTGGACGTGACCTTCACCACCAGCAACAGCCAGGTAGCCACCGTGACCTCGAAGGGCCTCGTGACCGGGCGCAACCTCGGCAACGCCGTGATCGGGGCCTCGGCGACGCTGGGAGGCAAGACGGTCATCGGCCTGTGCCGCGTGACCGTCGGCGGGGCGCCGCCGCCAGGAACCGATATCACCGGCCTGGTGGTGGACGCCCTGGGCAACCTGCTCGTCGGGGTGCGCATCGAGACCTCGAACGGCAACCGGTTGTGGAGCGCCCTCACGGGCAACGACGGCAGGTATCTCCTCGAGGACGTGCCTGACGGCGCCCGGGTGATCAGCTTCGCCCTGCTGGGCTATACCACGCGCCACAGGGCCCTCGTGGTCAACCCCTCCCAGGTGGAGGAGGACGAGGTCATGGCGACGTGCGTCCCGCCCACGGCGCCGCCCGTCATAGACGCCGATCCGCCGGTGGTGGACCAGGTGGTCGGCGATGCGGTTATCACCGGCACCATCCGCAACCTTGACGCGCCCGCGGCCATCCTCATCACCAACGGCAGCGAGACGCTCTTCGAAGTCAATCCCAACGGCACCTTCCGCGCCGTGGCGATCCTGCAGCCCGGTGACAACACTCTCTACATCCGCGCGGTCAACGGCATGGGGTCGGCGATGACGCCGGCCCTGCGCGTCGAGTACACGCCCGTCTCCGGCGACGTGTTCTTCCGCGTCACTCTGACCTGGGACGAGGTCTCGGACCGCGACCTGCACGTGCTGGACCCCAACGACGAGCACTGCTACTTCGCCAACAGGATCATCACCACGGGCAACCTGGATCACGACAACATTGACAGCCCGCCGGGCACGCCGGAGAACTTCACCTGCACCACCGCCCTGCCGGGGCGCTATGTGGTCTGGGTCGAGCCCTACTCGGGCTCCGCGGCCACCTGCCAGGTCAGGGTCGTGGCCTCCAAGGGCCCGGGCGCGCCACGCAGTTGGCAGTTCGGCCCGAAGCTCGTCGAGCACGAGGCGTGGTTCGCCTGCGACGTGGTCGTCGAGCAGAACGGCACGATCCGTGCGCAGCAGCACGTTGACGTGCCGGCCCTCCCTCAGGGCCTCCTGCGAGCCAGGCCTCCCAAGTAGTCGCGGAGTGGGCTGCAGTCGCGGGTTGGGCGCAGCCCGTGCCCGCGGCGGCGGCGCTGCTGGCGGCCCCTCCTCCGGACCCCTTCCACCACAAGCCGGAACCGCAGGCCCTCACGCGTCCCGTAGTCGCAGGCTTCAGCCTGCGGTGGTGGCGGTGTGGTGATCCGTCTGTTCGCTGCAACAACGCGCCGCGCGCCGTAGT
>CAZSOQ010000021.1:0-35134 GCA_964608495.1 uncultured Armatimonadia bacterium
GGTGTATACTGCGGCCTTGTTGTGCACGGCCTGACTAGAGAAGGAGCCGGCAATCATGCTCAACGCGGATCTTGTGAAGCAGTGCGCGCTGCAGTCCGGGGCTGACCTGGTGGGGATAGGTGATATGGAGCGGTTCGAGGGAGCGCCCCGGGACTTCGACCCCCGTTACATCTTCCCCGAGGCACGCAGCATCATCGGGCTGGGCTTCCGGATCCACCGGGGCCTGCTGCGAGGCGTCGAGGAGGGGACCTTCTTCGGCGCCTACCCCTCGATGGGCTACGCGAACATCAACGACGTGTACGCGCCGATGGTGCTGCGGGAGCTGGGCGACCTGCTGGAGGACAACGGCTACGAGGCGGTGCTGTATCAGAACACGGCGGTGCGATACGGCACGAACGCGGGTCGGCCCGTGCGCCCCGACTACCCGAGGCCCGACGTGTTTCTGCACTTCCGCATCGCGGCCTACATCTGCGGGATGGGCGAGATCGGGTACAGCAAGGTCTTCGTGACGCCCCAGTTCGGGCCGCGGCAGCGCTTCGCCTTCGTGATCACCGACGCGCCGCTGGACCCGGACCCGCTGTACGAGGGCCCGGAGCTGTGCGATCGCTGCATGGAATGCGTGGTCGAGTGCCCGGGCGGGTGCATCAGCCGCGAGAAGACGGTGAAGATCAGCATCGAGGGGCGGGAGGTCGAGTGGGGGGAGATTGACGTGGAGAAGTGCGGCGCCGTGTTCCAGACGAGCGTGCCTGAGTACAACCCGTTCATGCCCGAGGAGGCGGGGGAGTACATCCGGCGGCTCGTGGCGACCGAGCCCGGCGAGGAGCGCCGGCGCCTGGCGGCCGAGCGCGGGGGACCGTGGGACGTGGGCAGGCAGATTCCCTACAACCGGGCGGGATGGGAGAGCTACCACCATCCCGGGGCGCTGTGTGGGGCGCGGGGCTGCATCCGCGCCTGCATGATCCACCTCGAGGAGCAGGACAAGCTGCAGAACAAGTTCCACAGCCGTTTCCGCCTGCGCGAGCCCTGGCGGCTGGACGGCTGAGGTCACGCGGCGGGCCGCGGCGCGGCACGGACGTCGCGCACCGCAGGACACCCCGACACCACGGCACACGTACGCGCCCCGCGGCGCCCCCCGCGGCAGGTTCCACGTTGCCGTTGCATACCCCGGTCCAGTATCCTGATACCACGGCTTGCGCGGACCTTGGAGCCACGCGCGCACGTCAAAGACACTGAGCACGGGCGATCCCCTGGGCCCGTGCCTCACAGGTCTTGACAGCGGACCGACGAGCCTGCCCTGAGCGGGAGGGATCGAGGATGCAGACGGTACTCGCGGGGGTAGCGGTGGCGGCCGCGGCGCTGGGGTTGGTGTACGCCAACCTGGCTCCGCAGGAGGGAAGGGGAGGCTCTCGCCTGCAGGCCCTGGTCGGCGCCGGGTTGAGCTCCCTCTGGCCTTTCTGTGCCCTCTGGATCGCTGTGCTGTTCCTGCTGACGACGCCCACGGCCGCCCCCTTCTCGCGCGGCCTTACGCTGGGCTGGGGATTCCTCATCGGCGCCGTGCTCGGCCTCTACGCCCTGTATGAGGCCTACGGCAGCTTCCGCGGCCCCGACTGGCACGCCCGAGCGGTGGGGCTCTTCTCGGCGGCTGCGCTGGGGCCGGCCGCGATCCTGCTGGTCTTCCGCGGGTATCCCACCGAGGCGCTGACGGGGTGCGCGCTCGGGGCTGTGCTGCTGGCGGCCATTGGGGCCGGGATCCTGCGCCCGTCCTACGTCGCCTCGCCGCCCGACAAGCGCGAGGCCCGGGCAGCCTATCGCGGCCTGGAGGTCTTCGCCCTGCTGAGCGTGACGGTGGCGGCCGGGGCGAGGCTGGGCCTGGATCACTTCGCCCGTCTCGCGCCCGGGGCCGTCGAGGGGGGCTACTGGGCCTTTCCCGCTCTCGCGATGGCCGCCACGGCGCTGATGTTGATCCTGCTGGCGGGCGAGGTCTCGATCAAGTGGCTCGAGGACACGGACCTGACCTGGCAGGCCGGCCTGTTCGTGGTGGCCCTGACGGGACTGCTGCAGGGCCGAGTGCTTCCGGGGCTGGGCTGGGAGCTGCCGCTGTACGGTGTGCTCGGGCTGGTAGTCGTGCTGTACGCCCTGTCCAGTGCCGGGAAAGCCGACGAGGAGCGACCGGTGGTCCTGGCCTTCGGGGCCGTGCTGCTGGCCCTGGCCGTGGCGACGCTGGCCTTCAAGTCGCTGCACGGGTATGGCGAGGCCCTGGCCCTGCTCGCGGCGGCGCCGGTGGCGGCGGTGGCCTACCTGCGCGCCGAGCGGGCCCGGGAACCCCTGGCCGAATCGCTCACCTTCGGAGCCGCGACCCTGTGCCTGCTGCTGGCCCTGTACCGCGTGTTCCTGGAGACGGCGGGCCGGGGCTGGGCGATGGACTTCCAGAGCCACTACGACTACCTGTGCGTGCTGCTCGGGGTGGGGGCCTGCTTCGGGCTGCTGGCCTTTGCGTCCCAGGGCGTGGAGAGCGTGCGGCGGGCACGGGCCCACGGCAAGAGCGGCATCGCCCTGCTGATGGCGCGCACGACGCTGCTGGGTGTGGTTATCGCCGCGGTGCCGGTGGTGCTGACGGCCGTGTGGGGAGTCAAGGCCATCGGCGGCTTCCTCACGGGCCTGGTGATCGGCGAGGCGACGTGGATGCTGCTGGCGGCCTGGGTCGTCGGCGAGGAGCGGCAGAAGGTGCTGGCGGCGGCGCCCCACGTGTACTTCCTGGCCGCGGCCCTGCTCGCCACGCAATTCGCGCCGCAGGTCCTGGCCCTGGAGCTGACCCGCGCCCACAAGATCGCCCTGGTAGCCGTCATCACGGTCGTGGCGGTGGGATGGATTCTGGCCGACGCCCTCGGCAGGGCGCGCCTGTCCAGGAGGAGGGAGACGGCAGATGAGCCAGCAGATTAGGCGGCAGCTCACTCTGGCCGTGATGGTGGCCGCCTGCGCCGGGGTGGTGGTCCATCTGCTGTGGGCCGAGACCCCCCGCGGCCGGGTGACGGGCACTCTGATAGCATCCGAGACCGGCGCCGCCCTGGCCGGCGTGAAGGTGTCGCTGGTGGGCCGCTCCGAGGGGACCCCGACCTATCGCGCCAAGACCGATGACCGCGGCCGGTTCGGCTTCGGACACGTGCGGGCCGGCGAGTATGTGCTCGTGCCCGACACCCAAGCCCACAAGCAGCCCACGGACAAGATCACCGTGCGCGAGGGCCGGACCACGGGCGTGGTCTTCGAGCTGCAGCCGACGGAGCCCTTCCTGAGCCTCTACGCGCCGCAGGCCGTGTTTACAACGGGCGAGCAGCCGCGGCTGCGGGCTCACGGCTTCCTGCCAGCCAACGAGCTGGGCGTGCAGGTCTGCCGAGTCAACACCGACGTGGCGCTGGCCCGATGGAACGGCTGGCTGAGCCCCGGCCTGACGACCCAGGGGCGCAAGCTGGAGAACGTGCCCCTGGAGGCGGTGCCGGAGCTGACAACGGTCCTTCGCCGGTCGGTACCCATCACGGGGCGGGACGTCGAGGGGGTCTTCAACCAGGACCTTCGGCTGGACGCCCTGCCGCCGGGGATGTACGTGGTCGCGGTCGAGGCCACGGGCCGGCGCTACATGACCGTGCTCACGATCACCGATCTGGGGCTGATCGTGAAGGCGTCGCCGCGGGACCTGCTGGTGCAGGCCGTGGGCATCACCGACGGCACGGGCCTGGCGGGGGCGTCGGTCGAGGTGCTGCGGGACGGGAAGGCCGTGGCGAAGGGCACGACCGACCGGGACGGCCTGCTCACGGCGTCCCTGCCGGCCGACACCTCGTCGGGGGAGCTGCAGGTCGTGGGGCGGCTGGGCGAGTCACTGGCGGTCGCGGACCTGTACTACTACTGGGGCGAGGAGGACGGCGCCTACCGGGTGTACTGCTACACCGAGCGCCCGGTCTACCGTCCGGGCCAGAAGGTGTACTTCAAGTCGCTGGTCCGCGCCGTCCGGGGCGACGGCTACCTGGTACCCGATCCGCTGGCCCTGCGGGTCCGAGCCGTGGACGAGCAGGGGAACGTGGTCTACCAGGGCGAAGCCACGACCAACCGCTTCGGTTCAGTGAACGGGCAGTTCGACCTGTCCGAGAGCGCCCTGCCCGGGTCGTACCTGCTGACGGTGTTCTGTGGCGGCGCCCCCTACGAGTCCCGCTTCGAGGTCGCCGAGTACCGCAAGCCGGAGTTCGAGGTGAAGGTCGCCACGCCCCGCGACAGGTACGTAGCGGGCGAGACCATCGAGGCGTCAGTAGAGGCGGAGTACTACTACGGCGCGCCCGTCGCGGGGGCCAAGGTGGAGTACCTGGTCACGCGCTCTCCGGCCTGGTACTACCCCGAGGCGGACCAGTGGGACGAGGACCTGTACGAGCCGGAGGACTACGAGGCCGAGGGGGAGGTGGTGGCTCAGGGCGAGGGCCGCACGGACGACGCGGGCCGCCTGACCGTAACCGTGCCGGCGAAGGTCGCCGCCACGCAGGTGGGCTACGGGCAGCAGGACCAGGACTTCGTGATCCACGCCGAGGTGCGCGACCCCAGCGACCGGTCGGAGACGGCAACGCACTCGGTCCTGGTGACCCAGGGCGAGTACCGTCTGGAGGTGTCGCTGGACGACTGGGTCTGCGAGCCCGGGCAGGAGGTGGCCGTGAGGCTTCGCGCGGTGGACTACGAGGGCCGGCCGGTGGCGGGAGCCCGCGGGGAGCTGGTGCTAGCCCTCAGCGAGGGCGCCGAGGAGCGCGAGCGGCTGCAGGAGGAGGCCCGTGTGAAGTGGCGCGCCGACTCCGACGGCCAGGCCGCCGTGACGGTGAAGCCCGTGCGCGCCGGCGATCACCGGGTCCTGGCCAAGAGCACCGACGCCCGGGGCAACGTGATCACTGCCAGCGAGTGGTTGTGGGCCATGCAGGGGGCCTACGCCTCCTTCGACTATCCGTACCAGGACCTGGACGTGCAGGCGGACCGCGAGCTGTACCGCGTGGGGGACGAGGCCCAGATCATTGTCAACACGCGCCACGCGCCCATCACGGCTCTGCTGACCGTCGAGGGCGCCACTGTGCTCCAGCGCCGCCTGGTGCGCCTGGAGGGCAAGTCCACGATCCTCAGCCTGAAGGTCGGGCCGGAATTCATGCCCTGCGTCTACGCCAGCGTGTGCTTCGTCAAGGACAAGGAGCTGTTCTCGGGCACGACGCTCGTCAACGTCTCCCGGGAGAAGAAGGCGCTGGTGGTGCAGGTGACCTCGGACAAGGCGACCTACCTGCCGGGCGAGAAGGCGGTGTACAGCGTAAAGACCACCACGTCGGAGGGCGGGCCCGTGCAGGCCGAGGTGTCCCTAGGCGTGGTGGACGAGGCGGTCTATGCGATCCGCCGCGACACCGTGCCGGACATCCTACAGCACTTCTACCCCAAGCGCCCGCCGCTGGTTGACACGGCCTTCTCGTTCCCTACGGTGTACCTGAGCGCGGAGGACAAGGCGGGCGCCCGGATCCAGACGCGGCGGGTCTTTCGCGACACGGCCTTCTGGGCCCCCGCCACGGTGACGGACGCCTCGGGGCAGGCCAGCATCGAGTGCACGATGCCGGACAATCTGACGACGTGGCGGGCGACCTGCCGGGCGGCCACGCTGGACACGCGCGTGGGGCAGGCGACGTACAAGGCCGTCGTGCGCAAGCCCTTCCTGGTGCGGCTCGAGGCGCCGCGCTTCTTCACCCTCGGCGACAGCGTCCAGATCGCGGCCCTCGTCCACAACCTCACCGACCAGGCGGTCACGGCGCGGGTGGGCCTGGAGGCCGGCGGACTGGACCTGGCGGGCCAGGCCCAGTCCACCTGCGCGGTGGCGGCGGGGCAGATAGCGCGCGTGGAGTGGCAGGTCCAGGCCAGCGCCGTGGGTGACAGCCGCGTGCGCGTGTGGGCGGACGCGGGTTCCCTCAGCGACGCCATGGAGCTGACCCTCCCGGTGCTGCCCAAGGGACGCGAGCGGCGTGACGTCAGGGCCGGATCGGTCGCCTCGCGGGAGGACCTGCGCTTCGAGGTGCGCAAGGACTGCGTCGCCGGGACCCAGCGGCTCACCCTGCGTCTCACTCCCTCGCTGGCGGCGGGGATGCTGGGCGCTCTGGAGTACCTCGCCCACTACCCCTACGGCTGCACCGAGCAGACCACGTCCGCCTTCCTCCCGGACGTCATCATCCTGCAGATGCTCGGGAAGCTGGGCATGGACAACCCCGGGCTGCGGGCGAGGCTGCCGAAGATGGTCGAGGCGGGGCTGCTCAAGCTCTACGACCTCCAGCACTCGGACGGCGGCTGGGGATGGTGGAAGTACGACGATTCGGCACCCTGGATGACCGCCTACGCCGCGTTCGGGCTTCTGCAGGCCCGAGCCGCCGGGTTCCCAGTGAACGAGCGCGTGCTCGGCGACGGCCTGGAGGCCCTGGCCAACCTGGCCCGCGCGCCCGAGAAGGCGAGTCACGACGCCCGTGTGTACGCGGCATATGTGCTGACGGTGGCAGGACGCTCCGCCGAGGCGGGCAGGCTTCTGGCGCCCTACCTGGCGGACCGTGGCCGCGCCGGTCTCACCGACTGGGGCCGCGCCTTCCTGGCCGTGGACCTTGCCCGCGTGGGGCAGGGCGACGAGGGGCGCCGCCTTCTCGAGTCCGTGTGGCAGCGGTTCACGCAGGGCGCGCTCGCCGGAGGCAGTGGGCCCGACTGGTGGTCCGACACGGAGTCCGCCGCGGTCCTGCTCTCGGCCGCCTGCGAGCTCATGCCCGATGACCCACGGCTCCCGGATCTGGTGCGCTGGATCCTGGAGCGGCGCGAGGGGGACTACTGGTACTCCACGCGCGCCACGGCCTTCACCCTCTACGCCCTGTCCGACTACCTGCTGATCACGCGCGAGCTGAAGCCGGACCTGCGGGTGAACGTGTCGGTCAACGGGCGGGTCGTGGCCTCGCGGGCCTTCACCGAGGCCGACGTGTTCCGCCCTGAGGTGGAGGTGGAGCTGGACGCCAGCGCCCTGGGCACGGGGCCCGTGGCCGTGACGATCGAGAAGTCCGGCGCGGGACGGCTGTACTACTCCGCGGCCCTCACGCAGGTCGCCGACGTGGACCTGAAGGTGCCGGTCGGGGGCAGCGCGGGGCTGGTCGTCGAGAGGGCGTACCGTGTCCTGCCCTCGCGCGGGCGTGCCGGGGAGGGCGAACCGCCCGCCAGGGCCGGGGGCTCCTCGGTCACCTTCGCGGGCGGCGACCTGGTCGAGGTGACCCTGACCCTGCGCGCCACGCGGGACCTCGATCACCTTATGGTCGAGGACCCGCTGCCGGCGGGCTGCGAGGCGTCGGACCGGGGACGCGTGGAGCCGTGGGACTGGGACTACTGGTGGTCCGATCAGGTGGTCCGCGACGAGAAGGTGGCCTTCGCGATCGAGCATCTCGAGGCGGGCGCTCAAAGGCTCAAGTACCAGATACACGCTCAGACGGCGGGGCAGTACACGGCTCTGCCGCCCCAGGCCTACGACATGTACAACCCGACCGTTCGGGCCGACGGAGTGGCCCACACGGTGACCGTGCGCCGCTAGCCCGGCCGCGGGGCCCCGGGGCAAGCGCGCGGGCCGCTCATCGAGCCTGGTGGAGTGAGGACATGCGAGGGTTCAAGGCCGCGATCGCCCTGCTGCTGCTGGGCGGCGCCGTGGCGGCTATCGTGCTGCCGCCGCGCGAGCAGGTGATGGGCGCCTACGTCACGCCCCTGCAGGGGCGCACGCGCGGCCAGAGGATCAACGCGCTGCGGGCCGCCCGGGCCCTGGACGGCGTGGTCATCGAGCAGGGGCACGAGCTCTCCTTCAACCGCACGGTGGGCTCCTGGACGCCCGACCGCGGGTACGTGCTGGCGCCGGTGAGCTACGACGGGGAGCTGGTGGTGGACTGGGGCGGCGGCGTCTGCCAGACCTCCTCGACGCTGTACAACGCGGCCCTGATCGCCGGGCTGGAGATCGTCGAGCGCCACCGACACAACTGGGCCCCGTCCTACGTGCCCGCCGGGCACGATGCCGCCGTGGCCCAGTACACCGTGGACCTGCGCCTGCGCAATCCCTATCCGTGGCCCGTGCGCCTGCGGGCCATCGTCACGGATGCGAGCCTGGGCTTCGAGGTGCTGGGGCGCGAGCGCGGCCCGGTGGCAGCGGTGACCACGGACGGGCACACCGCCGTGAGACCGACCGAGGTGGTCCGTCTCGACCCGGAGCTGGCCCCCGGGCAGCGGCGGGTAGTCACGCAGGGCAAGCCGGGCGCGCGGGTGACCGTCTACCGGGTGTTCCTGCTGGGCCCCCGCAGCGGCTCGCGGGAGCTGGTCTCGCGCGATTCCTACCCGCCCATTAACCGCGTCGTGCGCACCGGGCGGTAGGAGGCACGGAGCCCCGGGCGATGGACAGGGGCTTGGATCAGCCTAGCCGGCGCGCCTGAAAGCCCTTGGCGATCTGGCCCGCGGCGAGGGGGATCAGGCTCATACCCAGCACCAGGAGCCACCCGTCGGCGCCCGGATCCACCACGCGCAGGACGGAGGCGAGCAGAGGGACCCTGGCCGCGGCCAGGAGCAGAAGCACGCACAGCGCCAGCGCTCCCCAGACGTAGGGATTGCGCGTCACCTCGTTCCGCAGAGCCCCCGAGCGGGCCGAGCGCAGGTTGAACACGTGCCAGAGCTGGGCGAAGGCCAGGGTCAGGAAGGAGACGGTGACGGCCTGCTCAGTGCCCAGGCCCAGCGGGCCAAGCGCGATGGCGAGAGCGCCCAGGACGGCCGCGGTGATGAGCAGGCCGTACAGAGCGATCTCGAGCCAGTGCCTGTTCGTGAGGAGCGGCTCCTTCGGGTCCCGTGGGGGCAGACGCATGATGCCCGGCTCGCCTTCCCCCACGCCCAAGGCGAGGGCGGGAAAGACGTCAGTGACCAGGTTCAGGAACAGGATCTGCAGGGGGAGCAAGGGCAGGGGAGCGTCTGCGAGCACGGCCAGCGACACGGTCAATACCTCGGCTACATTGCACGAGAGCAGGTACACGACGAAGCGGCGGATGTTGGCGAAGATCACCCGGCCCTGCTCGACGGCGGCCAGGATCGTCTCGAAGGCATCATCCTTGAGCACCATGTCGGCGGCCTCGCGTGCCACCTGCGTGCCCCTCAGCCCCATCGCGATACCTATGTCCGCCTTCTTCAGCGCCGGCGCGTCGTTGACCCCGTCCCCGGTCATGGCCACTACCGCGCCGCTCTCCTGATGCAGGGCTATCAGGTCCAGCTTCTGCTTGGGGGTCACCCGCGCGAAGAGCATCGCCCGCCTAAAGCGCTCCTTCTCCTCGTCGGACAGCTCGGCGGGGTCCCTGATCTCGCTGCCCAGGATCACACGGGCCGCTGGGGCGGAGGATGACGCCGGGCCCGCGCCCTGCTCACCCGCCTCCGCCTCCACCAGCCCGACGGACTCCGCCACGTTGCGGGCCGTGATGGCCTGGTCGCCCGTGACCATGACCACACGGATCCCCGCGGCGGTGCATTGGGCGATCGCGTCCGGCACCTGCCGCCGAGGCGGGTCAAGCAGTCCCACGAGGCCGACGAAGGTCAGGCCCTCATAGGGCCGCTCCTCGACCGAGGCAGCGTTCTTGACCGCCAGACCGATGACCCGCAGGCCGAAGGCCGCCATCTCCTCGTTGCGGGCGAGCCAGCGCCGCCGGTCTGCGTCACTCAACTCGCCCTCGCCGTCGTCGGCCAGGACGCGCGAGCAGGCCGCGAGCACCGACTCGGGGGCCCCCTTCACCATCACACGATATTCCTGCACACCCGTCGCCCCGCCCCCGGCCTGCCTATGGTAGGTGGCCATCATGTTGGTCCCAGGGTCGAAGGCCTCCTCGTGCACCTCGGGGAGGGATGCAAGAAGGCTTCGGCGATGCAGGCCGCCCTTGGCACCCGCGATGAGCAGCGCCCTCTCAAGGGGGTCGGCGATGATGACCTCACGTCCGTAGGGCTCAGCCAGGTCGTCGGGAGCCGAGGTGCACAGCACCCCCACCTCCAGAGCCTGCCGCAGCACCGGGTCGTCCCCGGGACTCACCGGGCGGCCGTCTCGCCAGAAGGCGCTCTCCGCCTCGTCGCCGGGCGCGCTGACCTGGATATCCCCCGAGGGAAGCGAGAAGGCGGCCACGGTCATGCGGTTCTCGGTCAGGGTACCGGTCTTGTCCGTGAAGATGACGTTGGTCGCGCCCAGAGTCTCGACGGCCGAGAGGCGGGTGACGAGGGCCTGGCGACGGGCCATGCGCAACATGCCCCGCGCCAGGGCTGCTGTGGCCACGATGGGCAGGCCCTCCGGGATGGTGGCCACCGCCAGGGCGATGCCCGTCTCGACCATCAGCAGCAGGTCCTTGCCCGCCACCACGCCGCTCACTATCACCGCGACCGCGATGGCCAGCGTCACCCCCACGAGCTTCTGGCCCAACTGGTCTAGCCGTCTCTCCAGCGGAGTCGTCGTCTCCTCGGTGGTCTCGACAAGCTGCGAGATGAGGCCCAGTTCGGTGGCCATGCCGGAGGCGACGACCACCCCCTCGGCCGTGCCCCGCGTGATGGCTGTGCCCTTGTACAGCATGCTGGAGCGCTCGGCCAGGGGAGCGCCCTCGGCCACGGGGTCCGGGGTCTTGGCCACCGGCAGGGACTCGCCCGTGAGAGCCGATTCGTCTGCCTGCAGCCTCGAGGCCTGGACGATCCGCAGATCGGCAGTGACGATGTCTCCCGCCTCGACCAGGGCCAGGTCGCCCGGGACGAGGCACTCCGCGGGCACGTCCTCGGTCTTGCCCTCCCGGCGGACACGGGCGGTCACGTGGCCCATCCGCTGCAGGGCTTCCATCGAGCGGGCGGCGCGGATCTCGGTGAGAAAGCCGATGGCCCCGTTGATGACGATTACGACGGCGATGGCGAAGCCCTCCACCCACTCCTGGAAAAGGAAGGACACGCCGGCCGCGACCACGAGAAGCAGTACCACCAGGCTCGTGAACTGGTCCAGCAGGATGCGCCAGGGGCTGCGGCGCTTGGCCTGTCTGAGACGGTTGACGCCGTACTGCCGCCGCCTACGGCCGACCTCTGCCTCGTCCAGGCCCACCTGCGGGTCCACTCCCAGCTCCGCCGCCACGTCCTGCCAGGGGCGTGACCAGGCCCGCTCAGGCAGCGGAGGGCTGCCCCGGGGCTGCAGAGCCGTTCCCGCAGAGCCTTCGTCGCAGGGCTCGCTCATGGCGTTGGGCGCCGACGGGGGGACCCGCCGGCGCAATCAGTCAAAATGCTCGACCGCCACGGTCTGATCTAGGTCCCTGTGCCGGGCCATCAGTGCCCGATTATAGGCCGACAGGATGTTCTTGCGCGTCACCAGCCCCAACAGCCGCGTGTGATCGTCCCGTTCCACCACGGGCAGCCTGCCCACGTCCATCATACCCAGCTTCATGAGGGCCTGGTTCAGGGTCTCATCCGGGAAGGCCACGATAAGATCGTGGCTGGCGATCCTGCTGACGGGCGCCTCGGCCAGGCCCTGGGACAACCCGCGCCGCAGGTCCCCGATGGTGACGATGCCGCGCAGCTTGCCGTCCGTGCCTACCACGGGGAAGCCGTGGTGCTTGGTCTCCTCGAAGAGGTGCAGAATCTCCTGGACAGTCTGGTCGGCCCTGGCGCTCAGGATTTCGGTGCTCATGGCGTCGGCTACAGTCAGCTCACTGAGCAGGGCAGGCTCGAGAGCCAGGTCAATGTGGATGCGGCGACGCACCAGTTTGAGGTTGTAGATGCTGAAGCGGTAGATGGCCTGGGCGACGGCCACGGCCACGGCGCAGGCCAGCATCAGCGGGAGGATCATGCGGTAGTCCTGGGTCATCTCGTAGACGATGAGTACGGCGGTGACGGGCGCGCGGCCCGCGGCGGCGAAGACGGCGCCCATGCCGACCAGGGCGTAGGCCGAGGGGGAGGTAGCGGCGCCGGGCACGCCCGCCTCAGCCAGCGCCCCAAAGCCCGCGCCGACCATGCAGCCCATGAAGAGGCTGGGCGCGAAGACGCCGCCGGAGCCGCCGGAGCCCAGGGTCATCGTGGTGGCCAGAAGCTTGAGCACGAGCAGCCCGGCGACGATCGAGAGGAAGGCGAATTGCCCCGTGAGGACCAGGTGCATGGTGTCGTACCCGACGCCGAAGACGCCCAGGTTGCAGGCATCGTAGTCGCCGATGAGAGCGAGCGCCAGGAAGCCGAGCAGACCGACTATCAGCCCGCCGGGCACGGGCTTGAGCCAATCGGGGATGGGGATCATGTCCCAGAAGTCTTCCATGGAGTACAGGAAGGCGATGAAGGCGATGCCGACGAGGGCGCAGAGGACACCGAGGACGCCGAACATGGGTAGCTCGGTGACGCTGGCCACGGAGTACTTGGGGATGAGGAAGGCGGGATGGTCGCCGAGACAGGCGCGGCCGATGGTGGTGGCGCAGAAGGACGAGACGACGACGGGGGCAAAGGAGGCCGCTCCCCAGTCGCGGAGGATGAGCTCGAGCGCGAAGAAGGCGCCGGCGAGCGGGGCGTTGAAGGTGGCGGCCACGCCCCCCGCAGCCCCGCAGGCGACCATGGTGCGCGTGAATCGCGGGGGCAGCCTGAAGGCCTGCGCGAGCGTCGAGCCGAGGGCCGAGCCTATCTGCACGATGGGACCCTCTCGCCCCACCGAGCCCCCCGAGCCTATGCAGATCGAGGAGGCGAGGGCCTTCACCACCGACACGCGGGGTCGGATGCGCCCACCCCTCATGGCGACGGCTTCCATCACCTCGGGCACACCGTGGCCCTTGGCCTCGCGCGCCAGGAAGTAGACGAGCAGCCCCACGGGCAGACCGCCGATGGCCGGGATGACCGTCCATCGGAAGTCGCCCATCAGGCCCTTCAGGCTCTCGCCGAGTATGCCGAAGAACACATGGGTGAAGCCGCCGATGAGGTAGCGGAAGGCCACGGCCCCCAGTCCTGCCGCGATTCCGACCAACACGGCCAGCGAGAGGACCAGCGCTGGTCGGGGCAGCAGGCGCTCCGCGGGCTCGAGGCACTCCTCGCCGGCAGCATCGGCGGGGGCTCTGTGCATGGTGCCGACTCCACCACCCCTAGACTGAATCGCCGGCCCGCCTGGAGGCTGGGCCGGCTCTCACTGGGCAATATAGCCAAGGGGCCGCCGGGTGTCAAACCACCGGCCGCGCGCGGCTCACCACCTCCCTACTCGCTCGGCTCCCGGGTCCTCGGCCTCCACCAGACTGTCCAGGAGCTGGTGCACCAGCTCCTCGCGCACCTGCCGATACCCGGCATCCCACCACAGGTTCCGCGTCTCGTCGGGGTCGCTCTCCGGGTCGTACAGCTCCCCCTCGCGGGACCCGTGATGCGCCACAAGCTTGTACCGGCCCATCCGCAACATCGTCGCGTGGACGGGGGGCACCCGAGGGGTCTCCGATTCGCGGTAGAAGCACAGCGTGCTCTCGCGGGTGCTCCAGGCCTCGCCACGCGCCGCCGGGAGCAGCGAGCGGCCCTGCATGGGCCTGGGCGCCTCGATCCCGGCCACCTCCAGCATCGTCGGCGCGAAGTCCACGAGGTTGGCGAAGCCGCCCACGCGGCGCCCGGCCGCCAGGTGCCGCGGCCAGCGGGCGACGAGAGGCACGCGCACAGCCCCCTCGTAGAAGAAGGGCCCCTTGAGGAGCAGGCCGTGGTCACCTAGCATATCCCCGTGGTCGCTGGTGAACACCACCAGCGTGTTTTCGGCCTGGCCACTCTCCTCGAGCGCGTCGAGCACCCGGCCGATCTCGTGATCCAGGAAGCTCACCATGCCCCAGTAGGCCGCCACCATCCCCCGGATCTGCTCCTCGCTGAACTGCACGAACCCCGGCCCGTCCCGGTATGTCTTGAGGTGCCCCTCGCGCTGGCACCAGGGCTTGCCCTCCAGCTCCCCCGGCACGTAGCGCGGCAGCGGCACGCTCGCGGGGTCGTACATCTCCAGGTACTCCAGCGGCGGATCGAAGGGGTGATGGGGGTCGAACAGGCTCATCCAGGCGAAGAAGGGCCCGTCCCGCTCCTCGCGCAGGAACTGGACGGTCCGCTCGGCCGCCCAGTGAGTGAAGTGCCTGTCGGCCGGATGGCCCACGCCCCCCATCGCGATGGGATAGGGCGGCTCGGGCTTCGGCGGGGCCGGCGGTAGGCTCTGCAGCCACCGCCACCAGGCGTTCTCGTCACCCCAGTCGCCGCCCGGGTGATGGGCCCACTCGTACACCCGGTAGCCGTCGTCCAGCCTCGGCTCGACCCGGTGGTCGCAGCAGGCGCCCAGGTGCAGCTTGCCTATCAGCCCGCAGTCATAGCCTGCGTCGGCCAGCAGGCGCGTGAACAGCACCTCGTGTCGCGGCAGGTCCATGCCGTTCGCGTTCAGCCCGCAGACGTGCGGATAGCGCCCCGTGTACATGCTCGCCCGCGTCGGCGCGCACACGGGGTTGGGCGCGTAGCAGTGCTCAAAGACGACGCCCTCGCGCGCCAGTTGGTCCAACCGAGGCGTCCGCACGTGGGGGTTGCCGTAGCACCCCAGCGTGTCGTACCGCTGCTGGTCGGTCGTGAGAACGAGGATGTTGGGTCTGTCCATGTGGGCTGTCACCTCGGGGGCAGGCCTTGGCCCCAGCGGGCGGTCTAGATCCCATGGTCCTGCTTCTCGGCCAGGGGCACCGCTTCCAGCCCCGCGCGGACCGTGATGATGGTCTTGCGACATCGCAGGGCAATGTCCTCGGCCAGGCAGCCAAAGAACAGCCTGCGCAGGCCCCGGGAGGTGCCGGAGGCCATTACCAGGATGTCGTGGTCCCGCGCCGCCTCGAGCACCGCCGGCAGCCGGGCCTCGGTCCGAGCTAGGATGCAACTGACCTCGGCCGGCACCCCCACCCTCGCGATCCAGTCGCCCATCCGCTCGCGCGCCTCTTCTCCATCGCGACCGCTGGCCTCTGGCGGAAGCATGCAGAGCAAAGTCAACTCGTGATGCTCAACGCTGGCCAGAGCCGCCACCACGGGCTCGATGGGCTCCATGTCCTGAATGCTCGTCAAGGGCACGAGGATCCTCTCGGTGTGCAGGGGGCCGGCGAACTTGACCAGGATGACGGGGCACAGGGCCTCGCGCGCCACCTCGTCCACCACGCGGCGAAACTCGGTGGCCGTGCCCCTGAGAGGGTGACCGAGCACGATGGCCTGTGCACCCTCCGCCTCGGCCACGCTGTACAGGCCGATGGCGGGCGTGGGGGCGAATTCGACCGTGGCGGCCATGGGGTACCCCATGCTCGCCGCCTCGGCTCTGGCGAGCGCGAAGAGCGCTCGGGTATCGCGGTCCAGCTCGCCGCCCCAGAAGTCCTCCGGCTCCTCCTCGACCATGACGTGGACGCCCAGGGGACTGGCGCCGTAATAGTGGGCCATGAGGGTGGTGACGCGGGCCAGCCCGCGCGCCGTCTGAGGATGGCCGATGCCGAAGACCACAGTGCCCACGGTGCGTTCGGGGGCCGTGAGCTTGGGCCACGTCCATGGTACGACCTGGACGTCACCCAGGGTCTGGGACGGGGCGGGCCGTAGTTCGACGCCCGCTGCCTCGGCTCCGGCCTCGCCGGCCCGGGTGAGGACCAGTCTGAGCAGCGGCGGCCCGATCAGCTCGTTGACGACCACCGAGGCGACCACGACGTTGATGAGCAGCGAGCGGACGATGGCCAGCGACGCGTCCTGCTGGACGAGATAGGCCAGACCGATGGCCAGGCCCGCCTGGCTGAGCAGGCCCAGCCCCAGGAATCGCTTCATCCGGGGGTCGAGATGACTGCGGCGGGCCCCGGCCCAGGCTCCCAGCAGCTTCCCCGCGGCGCGGGCGAGCACGAACACCGTGCCGACGACGCCGCCGGCCACGATCTCCCGGATGTGCAGTTGGGCGCCGGCGAGGGCGAAGAAGATGCCGTAGATGGGCGGCTCGAAGTCGTTGATTGCCCGAAAGGCTCTGACGTCCCTGCGGTCGCGGTTGACCACTGCCGCGCCGGCGGCCAGGCCGGCGAGCATGGCCGAGAAGCCCAGGTACTCGGCGATGCCGCCGCAGAAGAACACGGCGCCGAGGGCGAAGACCAGCACGTCGGCGCGGCGGGAGAGCCGATGGACGACCAGGTCAATGCTCAGGCCGACCAGAAGTCCCAGCGCCAGGGAGCCGAGGATGACGGCCAGGGGCATGGCGGCCTGCAGCCAGATCTCCGAGGGAGAGGTGCCCAGCAGCGCCCGCGCGACCACGACGGCGATGCCGAAGAGCGTGATGCTGGCCCCGTTGTTGATTGCCACGCTCGAGAGCACGAGGCGCGATAGGGGGCCGGCGGCCCCCAGCTCCCGCACGACGGCGATGGTCGAGGCGGGCGCCGTCGCCACAGCTATCGAGCCCGCCAGCAGCCCCGCCGACAGGCACACCTGCCACGTGGTCAGCACGCCGAAAGCCTGGGTGAGACAGCCCGCCAGGCCCGTGCCCACCCCCGCCAGGACAAAGCAGGCGAAGGACTCGCCCAGTCCCACGCCCACGAGCAACCGGGCGCCTCGCCGCAACTGCTGCAGGTCCAAGCTCTCGCCGATCCCGAAGGCCACAAGCATGAGGGCGATGTCCGTGAAGGTCTGCAGCCGGCCTTCGAGCAGGTCGGCGGGAAGAAGGTCGAACCCGACCGGCCCCAGCAGGAGGCCCGCGACGATGTACCCCGTGACCGAGGGGAAGCGGATGCGCTTCGCCAGCTCGGCGGCCGCGAAGCCGACGGCCAGCAGCAGGCTGAGGCCAAGGATTGGGCTGACTGGTCCCGGTTCGGGGCTCATGGTCCAGGCCTTCGCAGAGATGCGGGCGGAAGATAGGTTACCCTATTGTACACTGAAGCGCCGGGGCGACGGGGATTCCGGCGGGAGCGCTTCCGGGGCTAGCGGAACACCACCTCGCCGAACCGTCCGGGGGTATGGAAGCCGTCGAAGGTCGGCGACCAGCAGGTGGCGCTACCGGTGTCCGCTTCCTCCCGCCCGAAGTTGAGGCGCCAGGCACCCTCGGGCCGGGCGTGTAGGCTGGCGAAGGGGATCGCCATCTCGACGGTCCAGCCGGCCTCCGCGGTGCGCGCGGCGGCCTGCCAGGGCGCGTTCCAGCTCTTGTCAATCCCGGGTGCGCAGCAAGCGTCGTACCGCGAGCCGGCCGCGTTCACCGCCAGGTGGTAGTAACCACCCGCCCCACCGGGCTGCAGGAAGACCTCGACGGCATCGTCCTCCCAGACGGGGCCGTCGTGCGCTCTCTGGACGGCCTGGGGCTTCGGCTGCCCTCCGCAGAGAACGGCGAGAAAGAGATTCGCGGCGTCGTGGCCGAGGAGGACAGTCGTCGGCCGCGCGGCGGGTTTGCCGTCCTGCGCGCCGAAGAACCCGTCGATGCGCGCGGCCGAATCCCACTCGCCCGGCTGAAGGACGCCGTCCACGCCGGGCGCTGTCGGGAAGCGCTGACACGTGGCGCCGGCCACCACCGGTACCTCGAGCTCCCCGGACGTGGGCGCGATGCCCTTCGTCTCCGCGCGCCAGAGCAGCCGAAGGGCCCCGCCCGTGGCCTGGGCGTCGGGGAGCAGGGCGACGAGCTCCGGCGGGACGGCCAGGGCCATTTCCCGCAAGCCGTCGTCGCCGGGCGTCACCGTCAGGGGCGCGAGGCTCACCCGCCTCTCCCCCACCGCGGCGTCGGCCGACAGCCTGATCTCCCTTCCCGGCGGCACCCAGGAGCGAAGGCGCAGCGCGAGGGCCTGTCGCGCGGAGCTGAGGGGGCCCGCGGCCTCAAGCTCCGCCGCCGGATGGAGCCTGACCGTCGCCCGGCGCGGCAGCCACAGACGGCGCCCGCCCGCGTCCCATCCGGCCTCCACCATGACATCGTGCCAGTCCCACGGATCGTCGTGGACGAGGGCGACCTCGATCTGTCCCCGCCGGGTCTCGCCGATGCCCAGGGACCCGCCCGGCTCACCCCACGGCGCGCCCGCGGCCGCGACCCGGAGACTCGTCACGGCCTGTCGCGCCGTGGTCAGTCTGTAGGCGAGGCTGACGCGGTCGGCCTTCGCGGCATCGGCGAAGGGCTTGCCCGAAGGCACGTGCAGCGTCACGCCCGTGAGCACCTCAACGCCCCGCCCCAGGTAGTCGGCGAAGTCCTCGAGCGGCAGCAGCAGACACCGTCGCACGTGCGCCTCATCCGCCGAGCCTTCCAGCCGAATCACGGCCTCGCGCAGCCTCCGGTACACCTCCTCCTGGGACGCGGCCAGGGCCAGCCCTGCCTGCCCGTCCGCCGCGGACAGCGGCTCGTCCCAGGCCTTCGCTGCCTCGCGCGCGGCGCTCGCGACGGCCTCCAGTCCGGGCTTGCCCTCCGCCGGCGCGAGGGGCGCTATCTCGATGTCGTCAACCCACGCGGTGCCCCAGTTGCGCTCGAAGAGGAACTGGAAGAAGCCCACGGAGTGCTGGTCAGGCACCGTGAACTGCGTCTTGTAGGTCGCTGCCTTGTCGCCCGTCGGGCTGAGGTCGCGGAAGTAGATGTACTTGTCGGAGGCCCACTGCCCGTCCGGGCCCTTGACGCCGAAGCGCGGGACGACGGCGCCCGACGCGCCCTCGGGCCGAATCCACCGATACCGGAATCCCAGGCGGTAGGACTGCCCGCCCGGCAGGACGAGATTCTGGTGCAGCGCCTGGAAGGCGTTGTCCGCCATGCTGCGGGCGACGAGGCTGGCCTTCCCAGCCAGCGGCGTCTTCTCCTCGAGGGCTATCTCGGCCTCACGGGCCGCGGGCGGCCGCTCCGTGCCCCACGCCTGCATGCCCTCCTCGAAATCGGCATTGCCCAGCCTCCCTGTCCTGGACTCCCGCAGCCACAGGGCCTCCTCCGCCATCCGCGCCAGGAACCGCTGCGCCTCGCGCAGCCCTAGCCCGGCCAGGGCGGGCCGCGAGCCCAGAGCCAGCACCTCGGTCGAGTCGCCCGCCAGACTCAGGCCGGTGCGCAGGCGGCCGACCTGCCGGGCCACCGTGATCGCCACCTGCTCGTCGCCCACCAGCCGCCAGGCCACCAGCCCGTCGCCCGCCGCGGCCGATGCGGCCTGCTCGAAGCTCGTGCCCAGCGCCCGCGGGTCAATCTCCACGCGCACCTCGACCGGGTGCTGACCCGGGTTGCGCAGGGCCAGGAAGGTCACGTCGCCGCTCTCCGCGGCCGGCCCGTACCGCTCGAGCAGCACCGTGTCCTCGCTCGTCCAGGCCCAGGTCACGGGCTGCCAGCCCGCCTCGTCCAGCCACGTGATCATGGGCTCGTAGAGGCGGAACAGGGGCCGGGAGGGCTCATATGCCGCCGAGGCGGGGAAGCCGCCTGTGCCGGGTTGCACGGCGTAGAACAGGCACCGCTGCAGCCCGCGCTCCTTCTCCTCCCAGCCCTTCTCGGGGTCCACGAAGCCATAGTCCATCCAGCTCAAGGGCTTGCGGTAGCCGTAGGCTCTCATGTAGCGGTAGTGCTCGTCCGCGGCCAGCCCGCAGGAGCGCGTCTCGCCGGTGCCTATCATGTCCAGCAGGTAGCAGAAGAACTGCATATAGGGGCGGAAGGTGTTGGCGATCACGTAGCCGTCCTCCGCGCGCACGCGCTCGGCCACCTGCTGGGCGAACTCGTGGCAGGCAAAGGCGTGAAGCTGGGCGGGAGCCCTGGCCTCGGGGCTTGCGACCAGCGGATCGTCGGCTTGGCGCCAGTGGTCACGCCGGAAGTTCTCATTGTAGAAGCCCATGAATCCCGCGACGCTGTCGAGGTACACGCCCGCCAGCTTGCCGCCGTTGCGCCGCGCGGCCTCATACGCGGGCTCCAGCTCGTACTTCCAGGTAAGGGAGGCACGGTTGGGCTCGGGCAGACTGGGGTCCGGGTTGAGGGTGACGTTGCTGATCCAGTCGCCCGGCGACCACTCATCGGTCCAGTGGCGCCAGACCCAGCCCCCGTCCTGCTTCTCGATGGCCGAGTTGGCGATAGCCTGGGCCACATAGCGGCGTGGCCCAAAGTGCCCGTCGCGCTGGCCCTCGGGGGCGGCCAGATCGCCCGTCACCCTCGCCTTCAGTTCCTCGGGGCTGAGCATCGGCGCCTTCTCGCCGTACCTCGGCTTCTCGTCGGGCGTGGGCCGGGCACCGAAGTGCTCGTATTTGCCCCAGGGCTCGGTGTAGACGAAGGGCAGGATGCCGTGGGCGCAGTCATAGCCCGCCCGCCCCTGGGCTCCCTCGTCGAAGCGGAACCCGAAGTCCCACGGGCACGCCATCCGCTCGGGCTCGAAGCCCAGCAGCCAGATCCCGCCCTCCTTCGCCCGGCGCTCGGCATACTGCGGGAAAAGCTCGTAGTACAGCCGCAGGGCGTCCCGGAAGCCCCACTTCGCGTCGTGCCGGTAGGCCAGGAGGCGGAAGTCGGCCCGCGCGGGGAACTTGGCCGTGTCGGGCGAGAGGCCCAGGTCGAACTCGGCCTCCAGCCTCTCGCGGTCGGCCGAGTAGGCGAACCGGTAGACGCGGGGCTCGTGCAGAGGCACGGCGAGCGCCAAGCCCCCCTCGGGGCCCGTCACTGCACAGCACGGGTAGACCGAGACGCGCCGCCCGCCGGCCCAATCGAAGCAGCGGTCGTAGTGCTTGCCCGCCTCGATGGCGCGCTTCTGCACCGTGTCGTCCCACCAGGTCCAGCCGATCGCCTGGACGGGCAGCGAGACGCGCACCACAATGGCCCTGTCTCGCGGCGGCTCGGCACGGACGGTGCAGTGCAGCTCCGCCCCCTCGGTGGTGCTGCCGGGGAGCGGCGCGAGGGTGCCCTCGAAGGCCAGCCCGAGGGCCGTGCCCTTGAAGGCCAGCTCGCGGGCCGTTCCGCTGAAGGCGCCGCCTCGCAGGGGAGCGGGGACGGGCGTGAAGCCCTCTCCCTCAGCCGATAGGTCCCGCACCTCCAACCAGCCCCCCTCCACGCCATCGCCGGTAGGGGGAACCGGCACGGCAGGCTCCTGGCCGGCGAGGGCGCGTAACCCGACAGCCAGGGGGCCGGTCGCCCCATCCCCCATCACGGCCGAGCGCGCGATCGCCGGGATCGCCAGCCCCGCGACCAGCACCAGGCCCCAAACGCAGCAGTGCCCACCGTGCCTTGTGCCCACAGCGGTCACCTCCCACGGCGCACGGGTTCGTCGGCGAGGGCGGGCTACCTTCGGGGACGCGCGGGATACGGGCGAGGCGGGCGCGGTCGGGCCGGTGATAGGAGAGACGGAAAGCTATCCAAAGGCACGTATCGTGACGCATAACGGTGCAACTGTTGCACCCTTAACATGGTTACATATTCGGCCGCGGGCCAGGTAGCGCGCCCGGCGCAGGTCCCGACCCGCGTCAGCGCTCCAGGCAGAGCACCGAGACGGAAGCAGCCGGCAGACGCACCTCGGTCCTGCCCTGGGCTGTCACCTCGCGACACTGCTCGCGGATCGCGTCCGGCTGGTCGAGGGTGTTGCGAGCGGTCAGCGATTCGGCGGTCACGTAGCGCAGCTCCGCCCGTCGCGGGGTCCAGCCGCCCCCCAGTTCGACAGCGACCGCCAGCTCGCGCGGCCCGCTGTTCACCATCTTGACGAATACCCGCCGCCCGTCCTCGGACCGGGTGGCCACTGCGTCCAGCGGCCCCCCTTCCAGGCCCGACAGCGCGACCCTCACCGGCCCGAAGCAGCGCCGGAAGAGCCGCAGGACGACGTAGTTGGGCGCCGGGAACCACCGCGCGTGGTCGAAGTTGATGAAGGCGTTGTCCCAGGCCGGGGCGTCAACGTTGCGCAGGAACAGGGCCGGCGTCGCCATACTCACCGCCGGCGACTGGCGCTCGGCGGCGATAAGGAACCCCCCGGCGAAGAGGCCCGTGCGCCAGTCGGTGGTCTGCAGGTTCCACTCGGTGACGCCGGTCCTGATGTCCGGATGGGGCGACGAGGCGATGTGTCGGGCCACGTCCTCCCAGGCCTGTTCAAGCCGGCGGGGTCCCTCGGCGTAGCCGTTATCGCCCTCGTAGTGGTGCCAGCTCAGGTAGTCGAAGCTCTCGCCGCACAGGTCCACGAGCCTGGTGCTCCACGTGCGGTCGTAGCCCGCCGATCCGCAGGCGAAGATCACGATACTCGGGTCCTTCGCCCGCAGAGCCTCGGAGAAGCGCTTCACCACCTCGGCATACTTCTCCACTCCCATGCCCCAGGTCTCGTTGTCTATCTCCCAATACCCCACCCCGTAGGGCTCCGGATGGCCGTTGCGGGCCCGCACGGCTCCCCACTGGCTGTCGGCCGGGCCGTTGCAGTACTCGACCCAGTCGAGGGCGTCCTGGAGGTACTCGGGCTCGGCGAGGTCGTCCCAGGAGCCGCTGTTGATCACGATCAGGGGCTCGGCGCCGACCCTTCGGCACAGGTCCACGAACTCGTCGGTGCCGAACTGGCCGTGGTCCATGCCGCCCCAGGGCGTGTTGGGGAAGCTCGTGCGCCGATGGCGCGGGCCGATGCTGGTCTTCCAGCGGTAGATCGAGGCGAAGCAGCCGCCGGGCCAGCGGATGATCGAGGGCTCGAGGTCGGCGATGGCCTGGAGCAGGTCCGGGCGCAGGCCGCCGGCCTGACGGGCGGCCTCGCTCACCAGCGACACCTGGTCCACCCACACCCGGCCCCGCCCACGGAAGGCGATGACCAGGGATGCCTCGGTGTCCCGGGCGGAGGGCAGGAGATGGAAGCCGGCCCGGCGCCAGTGGTCGGCGGGCGCCTCAAGCGGCGCCTCGGCCAGGACGCGCCCGTCCGCGGCCACGAGGCGCACCTTGCCCTCGCCCCGGAAGCCGTCGGACCGCAGCCACAGGGAGCCGTCGTAGGTCTCGCCGGCGGCCACGCTGAAGCGGCCCTGGCGGAGGCCGGCCCAGCCGTCGGGCGCGTCGAGGTCCATGCGCTGGCTGACGCGGGAGTTCAGGGGGTCCTCGCCGTCGAGGGAGCACTCCACCTGCCCACCGTCCTGATACGGCTCCCAGTATTGGGCCATACCAACCCTGTCCTTCAGGTCCGGCAGGCCGTCGAGAAGGACCCGGCCGTCCAGGGACGTGACGCGGAAGCCGCGGAAGGCGGCCCGGGTGCGCCAGGTGCCGACGCCCACGGCGCCTTTGGGGTGCGAGCCGTCGCGTAGGTCCAGGAGCTTGTCATCGTCGAGCCAGCCCCGGATGTGGTCGCCCTCGACGCGCAGGCGAATCCGGTACCACCGGTCGGTCTCTATCCTGCCCGGGAGGTGCTCGCCGACGGTGCCGCGTTGCTCGTTGACCTCGCTCTCGAGCCCGTGCTCGCGGTTGCCCCAGCCGCCCAGATTCCACCAGTAGAAGTCGCGCTCATCGGCCGCGCGCACGACGATCAGGAAGCCCTCGGCGCCGCCGAGCTTGCGGGCTTCGAGGCTGAGCTCGTAGTCGGTCCAGGAGGGGTCGCCGAACTCGAGGTGGCAGTCTGTGGCGGCGGCGCTGTCCTGGACGATCTCACCGTCCGTAACGGCCCACAGGCCGGCGTTGCCCGTGTCCTCGAAGCTGGGGTCGCAGACCTGCTCGCCCCACAGACCGTCCACCACCGAGCTGTAGATATGTTCGAGGAACTGGCCGTAGATGAGGGGATCAACGCGGGCCTCCTCGCGCGTGGGGTCCACCGCGAGGGTGAACCGCCCGTCGCCGCCAAGCTCCGCCAGGACCACGTCGTCGAACCAGGCCGTGCCGGCCGCCAGCCCCCATCCGCCGAAGAGGCAGTCCACGCGGGCCTCACCTCCATCCTGACTGAGGAACACAGCCGACACCTGCGTCCAGTCGCTGTCGCCGGTGACGGCCCCGGTGGCGACGGGCCAGCCGTGAAGGTTGAGCAGGGCCCCACGGCCGGGCCTGTCGCCCACCGGGCGCAGGCCGCGCGTGCGAATCCAGCCCGACAGGCGGTACCAGGTTTGGGGCCGCAGGTGGGCGATGAAGTGCCAGTCGGCGTCGGCGCCCTCGGAGCTCGAGATGCGCAGGCTGGCGGCTCCGCCGTGGGCCACGTCGCGGTCCCAGGCGAAGTCGGCCTGCCCGCCCCAGGTGTGGGGAGCCCACTCGGCCGGGCCGCCCTCGGCGCCCTGCTCGAAGGAGGGATTCGGCAGCAGGTTGGCGGCGAGAAGCACGATCGCGAGCTGGTACATGGTCGCTCACCTCTCGGCGACGGCCGACCGCCGGTCCACCCGGGCGGATCGCCGCGGGCGGCCCGTGCCGATCGGGGACGGGGCGGCTAGCGGTTGTCGCGGACCGTCTCGATCATGGCGAGGATGTTCTCGGGCGGCGTGCCCGGCAGGGGGTAGTTGGAGAGACCGACGATGATGCTGCCCAGCTCCCGGGCGGCCTCCAGCGCGTCGAGGGTCTGGGCGACCACCTCGTCGCGGGCGCCCAGGTGCAGCGTCTGTGAGGCGATGCCGCCGACCAGCGTGAGGTCCGGGAAGCGCTCGCGCAGGCGCCGCAGGTCCATGCCCGCCAGACGGTCAATCTCGTAGTAGGCGTCCACGCCCGAGCGCCCGAAGAGATCGTCGGCCACGGGCCACAGGTCGCCGTCGGAGGCAAACATGTGGTAGCAGCCGACGCGGTGGCACGCGTCCGAGACCTTCTGCAGGCGCGGCACCATGAGCTCGCGGAAGGCCCGCGGTGAGTACATGGGGCCATGCTTGCCGGCGAAGTCGCCGCCCCCGCGGAGGTACGGGATGCCCAGCTCGGCCATCACGGCGGCATTGCGCCCCGCCTGCTCGGCAGTCACGTCCAGCCGCCGCGCCACCAGGTCCGGCCGCAGGGCCACGGCCGCCAGCCACTCCTCCGTGTGCCCGATGCCTATCCCCACGCCTCCGCCACCGATGGCGTACTCGTGCCCGTGCAGATCCTGGGCCCGCGCGTACACCCAGAAGGTGTCGCGGGTCGGCCGGTAGCGCTCGATCCCCGCCTCCATGCTCTCAACCGACCGCTCGAGGTCGTCGAGGGTGACCGGCGGACGCGGGCTGTGGTCCACGGCCTGGAACAGCTCCGTCTCCGGGTCGAAGCGCCGGACTTCCCAGCTCCCCTCGGGGTCACCGTACAGGAAGGAGCGCTCGTCGAGGCGCCGTGTGGGCTTGAGGTTGTAGCGCCAGTATTCGGGCCGGATCATGTCCTGGTCGGCGGCCAGGCTGACGGCCATGGCGTCCTGGAAGGACCGCTCGACGAATTGCTCATGGGCCTCGGGACCCTCCCACAGGGCGCAGGCCTCGCGCCACTGCTGGATGCCCCCGCCCACCCAGGCCTCGCGGCCCAGCACGACCGACGCGGCCCAGGACGACCATCCGGCATGAAAGACCGGCACGCGGTCGCTGGCCTGATGCTCGAAGGCTGCTCGCACGCGCTCGACTGGCAACATGGGGTGGCTCACCGCGAGGGCTTTCGGCCCGGGCGGTCGCGCACCTGCCAGGCGCCGGCCGCGCCACGGCGCGCGGTAGGTATCCGCTCGTGGATGGCGAAGGCCCCGGCGACAGGTCCTGCGTGAGGGCGCGCCGCGTTGCGATGCACCCGCTTCCCAGCGCGAGGGCGGCAAGGAAGAGGCAGGTGAGGCGACGCTTGGGCAGACGTCGAGGCAGGTTCTTCGATTGCCTTGCCGTGGCGTGGTACGGGTCGCGGCTGCTGAAGCTGATGTCGCTGTGCGCGCTCGGTGCGCTGCTGGCGGCGGGAGTGGTATGGCTGGCGGAGCGCGGCGTGCCCAGCAGCCCCTACCACACCTACTCGGGCACCATCAGGCAGATCGCGGTCCTTCTCTTCTCCGGCTGGGACGTGGATGCCCCTGCGACGCCCACGGGCTTCTGGGGGGCCTTCATGGCCCTGCTCTTCGGCCTCGTGTTCGTGGCGACTATGACCGCCGAGGTGGCGGCCGTGTGGGTGGAGCAGCGGCTCAACAGGTCAGGCGAGGTGCACACCGTGAAAGGCTCCGGGCACGTGATCCTCTGCAACGCCAGCCCCCACCTGCGCATGGTGGTGGAGCAATTGCTGCACCCCGAATGCTGCTGCGACAAGCCGGTGGTCGTCCTGGCGGAGGAATGCCCGCCCGACATCGTGGCCCTGTCGCGGGTGCTGTATGTGAAGGGCGACCCCACGGAGGACGAGGCGCTGCTGCGGGCGGGCGTCGAGCGCGCCAAGGCAGCGATCATCCTGGCCACCGACCTGGCCGACCCGGCCAGCTCCGACTCGCGGGCGGTACTCACGGCCCTGGCCGTCGAGGCGCTCAATCCGGACGTGTACACGGTGGTCGAGATCGTGGACCGGGCGCACGCCAAGCACCTGGCGCACGCGAGGGTGGATGAGGTCGTGACGTCGAGTGAGCTGGGCGCGAAGCTGGCTGTGCAGGCGACGATCCATCCGGGCCTGGCCCGGTTCGTGGATAACCTGCTCACCTTCGACGAGAAGGGCGAGTTCTACACTGCCGCGCTTCCCGCCGAGCTGGCGGGGCTGACGGCCGGCGAGGCAGCCCAGCGCCTGCACGGCGACCACGGCTGTATCCTGCTGGGCATCGTGCGCGACAACGATATGCACATCCTCTTCTCGGCGGGCGAGAGACTGGCGGAGGGCGACACGATCCTGTTCCTCGCCCTCGAGCCGCCGGCCTTCCTGTCGGGGCGTTGATCCCCGGCGGAGCGCAGGCCCGCCGTGCCCCTTCGGCCTATCGCGCGCGCTGGACAAGCGTCCGCAGCTCGTAAGGCGCCAGCGTCAGCTTGAGCTCCACCGAATCTCGCGGCCCCACGGCCAGCAGCGCCAGTCCAGCGGCCTCGACCAGCTCCTGCCCCTCGCCCAGAGCCCCGGGCCAGGTCACGCGCACCGTCACCTCGCTCGGGGAGAAGTTGCACAGAGCCAGGCGGTCGCCGAACCAGCGGGCCCACAGTCCTTCGCCCTCGGGGGCTGTGGGGGCCTCGGGCTTGCCGGTCGCCCTGGTGCCCGTGGGCTGAATCCTCGCCGGCTTGACCAATTGCACGTGTCGGCCCGCATCCTCGCCGGGCGCCATGGGCAGGGCCCGGAAGGCCCTGGCGAAGGCCCGCAGGTCGTGCTCGTGGGCGAAGCTGCCGCGCTCCCAGGAGAAGAGGTTGATGGCATAGGCGTTGGTCTCGAAGATGCTGAAGGCCACGGGCTCGAAGAAGTACCTGCCCCACGGGGCCATGGTAGCGGCGCCCCAGAAGTCGGTCTGGAACTCCCCCTGGGGGAAGATGCCGAACTCCTCCCAGTAGTTGTGATACAGCTCGCACCATGCGCCGTGCCTGCCGCCGTACATGCCGGCGACCCCGGGGGCGTAGTGGAAGGTCTTGTGCGCCCAGTGGTTCGTGTCGTACTGCCCGTGGCCGGTGAAGTAGCGATCGGCCGCCACCATCATCCCCCGCTGCAGCACGAGGCCCTCCTCGTCCCGGTACAGCCGCGGGTCCACGCCGTGGTAGATCATGCACCGCAGGGGCGTCTCGCCCTCGGGCCAGTACAGATTCCAGGCGGGCGTCTCGGAGGGCATGTCGCAGCTCGCCATGAGCAGCAGGTCGGGCCGGTAGGACCGGACCAGGTCCCTGGCCTGCCGCCACAGCTTGGCGGTCTCGCGGCACCGCCAGGCCAGCCATTCCTCCCAGCAGTGCTCGCGAATCCACTCGTAGGCCGTGGGCTCGAGACCCGCGGGCACCTCGATGCCCGTGGCCCGGCGGAACTGCTCGACGTCCCACTCGCTGTAGCCGGTGTACTGGTCGCACTGGCCCTGCTGCGAGCCGGCGTAGCACAGGCCGATCTTGCCGTTGACGCGGAATCCCACGGCGGGCACGGCCGGGTTCTTGCCGCACAGGTCCAGAATCTCGCGCAGCGTGTCGAGCAGCGCCTGCTGCACCTCGGGGCGGAGGGGGTCGGGCAGGGGCGGTCGCGTGTCGAAGAAGTAGCTCAGGTTGCCGAAGCGGTCGGTCTGGAAGCTGTCCCTGGTGAAGCCGAACTTGCCTTCGGCGGCGTTGAGGGACGTGACGATGGGGACGATGTCCACGCCGGTGGGGGCCACGAGGTCGAGCAGCTCGGCCAGCAGATTGCCGGGCTCGGGTCGCCACAGGCGCGAGGGATAGTAGGCGGCGCTGGTCGTGTCACCGCCGTCCACGGCGTTCAGCTCGAACAGGTTGATGCCGCAGAAGCCCAGGTAGTCGCGGAAGCTCTTCACGGAGGCCAGACGCAGGGCCTCGTCGCCGCGCGGGAAGCCGTAGAGGGTGTAGCAGTACATCGGGTGGGTCAGGTACAGGCCGAGCTTGCGCTGCTCGCCGTCCGGGGCGAGGACGGTGAGGGGGCGAGCGGCCAGCGCGTCCTCGAGCTCGAAGAGCCACAGATTCGAGACCGCGGCGCCGGTGAGCTCGTCGAAGCTGTCGTAGGACGGCACGCTCGAGACCGTGGCCCTGATGTCGCGGTCGCGCGGGTAGAACAGGAAGAGGCACTCGACGGGCTTGCCGTCGCAGGGGTACTCGCGCCCCGTGTAGACCCCGCCGCCGACATTGTCCCAGGGCGGCTGGATGCGCACGGTAGTGTTGCGCTCGCGGTCGTTGGGGGTCTGGAAGAGCATCAGGTGCGGGTTGCGCGGGGCCCCGCACTCGAGCGAATAGGCGAAGTAGCTGGTCTTCTTCCTGGCGCAGGTCACGCGGTAGCGCCGGTCGCCGATCTCGACGACCCGGCTCCGGCCACCCAGGCCAGCATCCTCGCTGAACTGGTGGTCCTCGCCGCTGCAGTCCACCCAGTCGGCCAGGCGCACGCGCACGATGTCTTCGGGCACGGGCCCGCCCTCGGCGCATAGGCGGCGGCCCTGGGCCGGCCAGTCGAGAGGCGCGAGGGCCCTTCGTGCGGCGTCGTCCAGGCGGCAGAAGTAGACGCCGCCGCTTCCCGGCAGCACCGCGTAGGTGGTGCCGTCAAGGCTGATGGAGCCGTCGGGGGCGAGCTCCCACGGATGCTTGCCGCCGGCGGCGTCCAGTAGCACGCCCGCCGTGACCGGGCTGCCGTCCGGGTTGGGCTTGCGCAGACCGACGAACCGTGTCGCCTGCCCTCGCACCAGGCGGGCTCTGGTCGGCGCGGGCTTGCCCGGCTCGAAGGTGCCCAGCAGTCGGGCCCCCACCTCGCAGGGACCCTCGTCGAGCACGTAGCCCACGTCGGCGCGGACCTTGACGGTCAGGCTCTCCTGGTGCTGCCGCCCCGCGGGCCAGCGGGACGCCGGCGTCTCGGGCTGCACGAGGGCGATACGCTGCTCGTCGCCCCCCCGCCGGAGGAACACCTCGAGCGGGTAGTCGTGCGCGAGGGCCTTGGGCGGGATGAAGGTCGCCTGGACCGGGAAGGGCTCGCCGATGGCGATCTCGCCGGGGACCTCAAGCCGCACCAGCCGGAGCGGCTGCTTGGGGCCCAGGTAGGGTATCGCCAGGGCGGACTGGCCCGCCCAGGGCTGTTGGGGATGGGGGCCGAGGCTGGTCGCCTGCGCCCAAGCACCGTCGTCCAGCTCCGGCCCGCTCCAGCCGTTGAGGCCCTCCGGCGAAGCCTTCCACGTCGCGTCGGTGTGGATGTTGACATAGGACCCGTCGGTGCAGCTCACGCCGAGCTCCAGGAGCAGTCCCGCGGCCCCCGGCTCGTCGTTCTGCCCTATCACCGCGAGAAGGTTGCGTCCCTTGCGCACAAGACCCGTGACGTCGTGGCTCTCGGCGCGGTACCAGTCGCCGTCGCTGCCCACGCGACGGTCGTTGAGCCATACCTCGTAGCGGTTGTCGCAGGTGACAGCCAGGGTGGCGGCCCCGGGCTCAGCCGGCAGGTCGAAGGCGCGGCGGAAGTAGCGCACCAGGGCCTCGGTCGGACCGGGGAGCCAGATCCACTCGGCCGTCCACTCGCCGCGCGAGAAGGGCTCGGGCTCTCGCTCCCGCGGTGGCGTGATGCCCAGCAAGGTGGCCGCCGAATCCTCGGGCACCGACACCCGTACCCAGTCCACCTCGCCCGCCTGTAGCTCGTTGTTGAACACGAGGAAGCCGCGGCCGTACTCGGGGTCCTCCAGCGTCGCGGCCGGCTCCCCGTCGAGGAAAGCCTCGAAGCGGGAGCCCCGCAGCACCAGGCGGACGTTGACCCAGGTGTCGGGGGCCAGGCTCCGGTCGAGCAGCCTCTCCCCGCAGGTGTGCCACCATCGCTCCGTGGCGTCACGCTTGAGGAAGCCCGGAGGGTTGCCGCCCTCGCTGCGGGCGTCCAGGCGGAGCATGTAGAAGACATACTGGTCCAGGTCGTAGCGGAACCTGAGGTTCAGGATGCCCTCGCCGCGGCAGCGGGCGCGGTACTCGATGACCGCGTCCGACAGCCAACTGACGGGTACCATCACCTCGCCTTTCACCAGTAGTGCCCCACCGGTGGTCTCCACGCGCCCCCAGCTCCGCGCGCCCGAGCCGAAGTCCTCCTCCAGCAGCACGCGATAGCCCGCAGGCACCGGCGGGCGGGCCCCGGCTTCGGCCTCGGCGCCCGGCCCGGCGGCCGTGAGCGACAGGACGGCGATCAAGGAGAGAATCATGGTCCGCCTCCTCTTGCGCGACGCGCCGGCCGCGCCAGGCAGGCCGACCGGTGTCTACAGGGTACACGCGGCGGCACGGCTGCGCCACCTCCCTGGTCGGGCCGGGCGCACGGGGCCGGCCTTTCCGTAGGAGCCAACTATTGCTGGCGACAGGGCGCGGTTGCCAAGCAACCTGGAGGTCGCCGGGCGGTCTCGTGGCAGCCCGGGTCGCCGGCACAGCCGCTCCTACGTCCGGGGCCCACGGCTCCACCCTTCGGGAGCTAGGCCCTCGTCGCTCGGCCCTGGCGGCGAGAGCCTGGGGTTCGACTACACGCTTTGGCTTGAGTTGCTTGAGGTTTTCCTGAGTCGGCCTTGACATAGCAGGCCGATCCGGTTACAATTATCGAGCGCGGGTTAAGGAGCCCGGCCGGGATGAAGATCAATTTGCCGGTGTCCCGGCTGACCGAGCACGAACTGACTCCTGGGCCGGTGGAGCATCCTCCCTCGGTGGGTGCTGGGTTTGAGTATGGGAGAGCAGCCTGGGCAGAGGTGGGTCGGTCAAGCGATCCGAAGGCTGAATCGCCGCTGAGCCGTCGGCAAAGGCGACGCCAGGCGGCGGGGAGGCTCGGGGCTATGCTGGCAGCGCTTGGGCGTTTCGCTGGAGACGAATCGGCGCTCACGACGGTGGAGTACGCGCTCCTCCTCTGCCTGATCGTGGCTGCCGGCGTAGCGACATGGTGGGCTACGCTGGGTGGAACGATCAAGGGTTGCTTCGAGAAGAGCGACGCCGAGATGAGGGCGGCCGGGCTCTAGCCGGCTCGCCCGCGACCCCAGTGCACGCGCTCGGGGCCACTGTGTGCATGGCCCCGAGGAGCGACGCAGCCCGGTGTGTCCCCTTGCGATGACCCTCTCCTGCTAGTCCGGCCTTTCCTCACTGCTGCTCCGCGCGTTCAGGGCGTCGCTTCCAGCCGGCTGAGCAGGGCGTCGGCCAGGGCGAAGTAGGCCCGGCGGATCTGCTCCGGGGCCTCGGGGCCGACCAGCGACCCGCCGCTGTCACTGAGGGCGTACACCTGAGCGGCCATGGGGATGCGGCCGAGGAAGGGCGCGCCCATCTCCCCGGCCATTCTCTCCGCGCCGCCAGCCCCGAACACATCCACCCGCTCTCCGCAGTGAGGACAGACGAAGCCGCTCATGTTCTCGATCACGCCCAGAACGGGCAGCTTGAGGGCGTGGGCGAAGTTGATGGCCTTGCGGCAGTCCAGGAGACTGACTTCCTGGGGCAGGGAGACGATGACGGCACCGTCCGCCTCAGGTATCGCCTGGGCCACCGTGAGGGGCTCGTCGCCGGTGCCGGGCGGGTTGTCCACGATGAGGAAGTCGAGCGGGCCCCATTCCACATCTGCCAGAAACTGGCGGAGCAAGCTGCCCTTGAGGGGGCCCCGCCAGATGACGGGCTGCTTGCTGTCCTGGAGCATGAAGCCGATTGACATCACCCTGAGGTTGGGGCCCGCCTCGACGGGCAGGAGGGCCTCCTCGCTGCCCAGGGCTCTCTCGCCCTCCAGGCCCATGAGAAGGGGCAGGTTGGGGCCGTGGATGTCGGCGTCCAGAAGGCCGACGGTCAGGCCGCGCACGGCCAGAGCCCGCGCCAGATTGGCGGCGACCGTGGTCTTGCCCACGCCACCCTTGCCCGAGAGGATGAGGATCTTGTGCCTCACCATCGCCATCCGCTGGCGAATCCGCTCCTCTTCCTCGCGGAGCTGGACCATGCGGTCGAGCGTGGGGCTGGGACGACGACCGGAAGGGGCTTCCTCTTCGCCGGGGGTCTCATCATGCTCTCCGCGCTCGTCATCATCCGATCGAGGATCACTCATTGCCTGCTACTCCTCCGGCGCGTTTTGGGAACCTGGTTACGCACCTTTCGGGGAAGGATACTCCTGTGGGGCCCAGAGGGCCACACGCGCCGCGCGCGCCGGGGCCGCGCCAGCCCTGACGCTCCGTCAGTCCTGCCGCCCCGTCAACAGAGGGGGAGCTCCACGCGGCGACCCTCGGCGGCCGCGATGAGGCCGGCCTCCAGCACCTCCTGGGCGTCGCGGCCCACCTGGGCGCTCACGAGGCCCTGCGGGGCCGCGCCCTCGTTCAGGCAGGAGGTGAGGTAGAGCGCCGCGTTGCCCTCGTTCTCGGGAAGGGGCTGTGGCTCCACTTCCTCGCCGGGGCCCTTGCCGGTGGCGATCACGAGCTTGCGGTAGTTGTCGGTGGTGCACAGGGTGCCCTGGTCGCCGCGGACGACCAGGTCGTGGCGGCCCGGCACCGTGCTCCAGGAGGCCTGGGTCTCGGCGAAGAGCGTGGGGTAGAGCATGGTGATGATGGCGTTGTCCTCGACGGTCAGGTAGTCCCTGACGAGGCGACCCGCCACGGCCTGGACGGCCTGGGGCCGGCCGAACCACCACCGCGAGACGGCCGCGCCATAGCAGCAGTAGTCCATCAGGGCCCCGGCGCCGTTCTTGTTGGCGTCATACAGCCACCCGTAGAAGTGCTCGCTGCAGCCGATCTCCTTGGGGCCGGCGTGCCCCATGTAGACGTTCATGTAGAAGGGCTGGCCGATGTCGCCGGCGGCGACGCGGCGCCCCGCCTCGTGAAGCGCGGCGTGCCAGGCGATGGGCCAGTTGACCATGAGGGTCACGCCGGCAGCGTCCGCGGCCTTGACCATGCGATCGGCCTGCTCGAGGCGGGCGGCCATGGGCTTCTCGATGACGAAGTGCACGCCGCGCGGCGCCAGGCCCTCGACCACCTCGACGGCGTCGCTGTTGGCCCCGTAGACGGCCGCGATGTCGAACTCCTCGGCGTCGGCCATCTCCCGCCAGTCGCTGTATACGCCGGCGATGCCCATCCCGCGCACGCGCTCGCGCAGCTCCTCGTTCGGGTCGGCCGCGGCCACCACCTCGCACCCCGGGCAGTCGCGCCAGTGCGCCAGCTCGCCCCAGACGTGGTCGTGCACAAGCCCGCATACGGCAACCCGGTGGGTCTCAGGCATCTATCTCACCTCTCGGGACGTTGGTGGGACGGTGGGCCCCGCAAGGCCCGAGCTGTGGGCCGCCTTGGGGTCCGTCGGGGAAGTTTCCGCCTTCGAGGCGAGTCCCCTTGGCGCGGCGGGGTTGCGGTAAGCCCTGGCCCAGGGCAGGTCGCCCTGGGAGCCGGCTACTGCCGGCGACGGGGGTCACGTGACGGGTCGCCGGCACAGGCGGCCCCTGCACTGGGCCGGCCACCTCCTTACGCCATCGCGGTGCGTGGCGGGGCTGGAGGGCCGAAGGCCGCTCCCGGGAACCCTCTGGGCGTGAGCCTGCATGGCAAGGGTGAGGGTGTCAGGCATCCGAGCGAGGTGTGGAACCATGAAGATCCTGCTGGGCCTGGTAGTGCTTCTTCTCGTCGCGTCCGGGGTGCGCGCGGGGGACCCCCTGCGGGTCGAGGTGAAGGCCTACCAGGGGACGCCGCAGTTGCACGTGGACGGCAAGGTGCAGGTGCCCCTGTCCTTCATGGGGTGGTTCAGCGCGACGGCGACAAGGGTGATGGCGGGTCCGCAGTGGGAGCGATTCAGGGCGCGATTCGTGGCGCCGGAGGACGCGGACGGGCCGGCGGGCTTCCAGATACGGATGAATCGCGGCGAGGCGGGGAGGGTGTGGATTGACGACCTTCGCTACTACGAGGGCACGCCGGACCAGCCTCTCGGCCCCAACATGCAGCCTCAGGGCGACTTCGAGGACACGGGCGACGAGCTGCCGCCGCACTGGGCGCTGTTCTTCCGGCCGGACCTGGGCGAGGAGGGAGCCTGGGCCTACGACGACCAGGTCGCGGCGTCGGGCAAGCGCAGCCTGCGCGTGGACGTCGTGAAGAACGCGCCCGGGGGGTTCATGCATCTGTACCTGAGCGGCTGCACGATCAAGAAGGGCCACGAGTACACGGTGCAGGTGAGCCTGCGGGCCGACCCGGCGCGGGCGATAGACCTGGTGGCCCTGCACCAGGGCCCGCCCTGGACGATCTACGGCACCGGGGGCGACTCGGTGTATGCCCAGCAGGTGAGGCTGGCGGCGAGGGCGGGCGTCCACCACCATCAGTTCGGGACCAATGTCCCCTGGCCCAGGGACGGCGAGGAGCCCGACTACGGCAGCCTGGACAACGCCTTCATGGGGACCATCTCGATGGACCCCGAGGCCGTGATCGCGCTGCGATTCGGGGTCGGGCCGCCGGGATGGTGGCTCGAGGAGCATCCCGACGAGCGCACCACCTACGAGGACGGCACCACCGACCAGTTCAGCGTGTGCTCGGACCTGTGGCTCGAGGAGCAGTTGCCCAAGCTGGAGGACTTCGTCCGGCACATCGAGGAGAGGTGGGGCGACAGGCTGATCATCTACTTCCCCTGCGCCCAGCACACGGGCGAGTGGTTCTACCCGGGCGTGTGGACGAACCACTTCCCGGGCTTCAGCCCGGCGGCCCGCAGGGCCTTCCAGCGGTGGCTGCAGCGCAAGTACGGCACGGCCGAGGGACTCAGC